>JBHJGR010000403.1:0-8116 GCA_050331615.1 Elainellaceae cyanobacterium | reverse complement strand
GCCTTCACCGCCGCCTTCAGCCACTGCTTCGCCTGATCCGACTCCGCTTTTTGGTACTGCCGCACCAGCTTGTCCCCCGCCGTGGGCACCATATCCGGGTCAAACACCAGGTAGTGATACACCTCATGGGGCTGGCGGGCTTCACCCGGCTTCAGTTGGCGCGGCTCCACCGCGTCATCGCCACTTTTGAGGTGCTGTCCTGCCAGCAATTGTGCCTTCGTCCACACCGCCCGTCGAGCACCGATCAGGCTGTTGCCCGCCCGCAGGCGGAGGCCGAACCAGGGGGTGGCCCCTCGGATGTAGCGGGAGGAGTGGGTGGGGGAGTGAGTGGATGGGTGGATGGGATCGGGTTCGTCATCCTGCCCTGCGGCTGTTTCACCGTTCTCCTCGCCTGCTGCGCTGATATCCTCGTATCCATCTGCCCGCACTCGGTGCATGGTGTTCAGCCAGAGCGACAGTGCCCCCAGCTCTACCGCCGTGGGATTCAGGTCAACGCCGTACAGGTTGCGGGTGGTGATGTAGTGGCGCACGCGGCGCAGCTCATTGGGATACTCTGCCGGGTCGATGGATTGACCAAGCTGCTGTTGCTTCAGCTCCAGGTAGCGTTCTGCCAGTTGGTTGGCCGCCTCGTTCAAAAACGCGCCGCTGCCCATAGCCGGTTCGCAGACGGTGAGGGTCAAAATGCGATCGCCATCCTCCGGGGTATAGTCCTTTAGCAGAGGACGCAGGGTTTCCTCCACCAGGCACTTCGTCAGCACCTCCGGCGTGTAGTAAGAGGCGGTCTGCTCCCGATCCAGCCCCGACAGGTGCAGGATAAACGACCCCTGCGGATAGATACGGGGCTTGCCATCCGACAGCCGCTCCACCTCATCCTTTTTGAACTCCTCCAGCCGTTCCTTGGGCACAAACCACGTCTGGGTCTTGGTTTTGCCAAATTCGTCCTTCGCCCGCTTCACCTGAATCAGGTCTGACCTGGCAAACATCCCCGAAAACGACAGCAAGCCCTCATAAACCGCCCCCAACTGGTTGATACCCAGGTCGGCATAGTTAACCCGGCCCGTGGTGCGGGTGCGATCGTCATAGCTCAGGGACAGACAGCGGATGACCTGTTGCAGGCAGCGGTTGGAGAGCTGGGCCTGACTCAGCAGGGGCGTGGCCTTGGGGTCAAACAGGGTGGCGGTGAGGGGCGGGATGACGAAGGTGCGAGTAGCGCCCGCCAGGGAGAGCAGGCCCTGGTTGGAGTCGGCTTCTGCCTGCCGGGGATGGAAGCCCTGGTGAATCAGGGTAAACAGACGATCCAGGTGGGTCTGAAAATAGGTTCCCTCGGCGGCCTGCTCAGATAGGGGCACCAGCTCCAGATCCCGCAGCGCCTCCAGGCTATAGCCCAGGCGGTAGGCATCGTCGTTAATGGGCAGCAGCCCCAGCTCGGCTCCGTGGGCCTCGGCATAGAAGCAGAAAATCAGCCGATACACGTAGGTTAGGGCTTCCTGGCGCAGGTGTTCGGCCTTGACATCCAGGGTAGTGCCGTCCTCATCCCGGACGTTGAGTTCCCGCTCCGACACCCTGAACATGGAGCGCTTGCGGCGACGGCGATCGCTCACCCACTCATTTGCCAGCAGATTAATCGCCTCCCGCACCGCCGCCTGGAGATTCTCGGTCACCCCGTGGGCCAGCTTATGGCTCTGCTCCTCCAGCTTGTCGTGGATCAGGTCGGCAGACTCGCTGTCAGGAGCCAGGGTTTCCCGCGCCAGAAAGGTGGCGATTTGCTCAAAAGTGCTGGTTTCATTGCGGCCAAAGGCTTCATCCAGGTCAAAGGCCAGCCAGCGACCGCTGGCAAAGGTCTTGCGGTCCATCAGCAAAATGCGGCTACCCCCCAGCAGCATGACCCACCGGGGCGGTTCCTCAGTTTTGAAGATTTCGCCGATCGCCCGTGTCCAGTCGCCCTGCACCAGGGGCTGCTCCGGGTCAGTGAGCTGATCGGCTCTGGGGTAGCTCGCCAGGGGGTCTTCGCTGGCGGCTCCATCGGGCAGGCTACCGTCAGGAATGCAGAACAGGCTTTCGGCGATCGCCAACCACGGCTGACCAAACCGCTTCAGCACCCCCAGCACGGGTGCTACAGCATGGCCACCTTCCACCAGCCAATCCTGCCGCTGCAACTGGTCATAGCCCAGCGCCTGCAACAGGTAGGTATGCCATGCGCCAATCTCCGGGCCTGCCTGATGCCGTTGAGCCGGGTTCAGCTCCTCCAGGGCCTGGGCCTTGGCACGAAAGTAGCGCTGGCTCAGCTTCCGCAGTCGTCGGGGGGTGGCATTGGCTCCAGCAGCTTTCCACTCCTTCAGCAGGTTTTTGGTGTCCTTTCCAAAGGTGGTGTCCAGGTAGTGGGAGGAGTAGTATTCGCCGACATTTTGGATGGCAAGGTCGAGAGGCATGGGGTCGTGGGTGGATGGGTAGGTGGTGGATGGGTAGGTGGTAGATGGGTAGGTGGGTGGGGAGTTAGTTGGTAGATAGGTTGTGGAGCATTTGGGCGATCGCTGGTTGTAGTCTAGGTAAGTCTTGCTGGACGGTGTCCCAAAGTACCTGGAGGTTTACTCCAAAGTATTGATGAACCACCTTGTCCCGCATTCCGGCAATGCTTTTCCAAGGAATTTGAGCATATTGCTCGCGTAGAGGTTGGGGAATGTTTTTGGTGGCTTCTCCGACGATTTCAATGGCGCGGGTTACGGCGAATACCGTCTTCTGGTCGCCTTCGAATTCCTCAAATGCCATACCAGCCGTAAACCGTTGGGCGGCGGCGATGGCGTCTAAGATGTCCTGTAAGTAATCCTCAACCTGCCGAGGAGTCACAGATAGATGACCTCCCGCAAAATGCGATCGCCAATGCGGGGTTTAAGACCCTCCTTCATGACGAGATCGACCTTGTGATTGAGGAGGTCGCTCAATTCATTTTCCAGTTGACAGAAGGTCAATAACCCAAAACGAGCCGCTGGGTCAAACTCGACTAATACGTCAATATCACTGGTTTCGGTTTGCTCGCCCCGGACAAAGGAGCCAAAGATGCCAAGTCGCTGGACATGGTACTTTTGTTGCACCTGGGGTAAATGCTGTCGTAGCTTGGTTTGGATACTTTGCAAAGTGGTCATCGTTTCCGGTCTCCTCCATTCCAGGCAGTTCAGTCAGGTAAAGAGATGATGTCGCCCGTGATTTAGTCCAGCCTATCTCAGGAATCGGCAAGATCGGCAACCTGAGTCACCCCCTCAATCACCAGCAGCAGTCGCGTAATGGGCGACTCCCCTGGCAGCAGGTGCATATCACGCCAGTGCTGCTGCCGGTCCTGGATGTACTTCTCCATGTCGTCCCGCTCCTGTCGGAGACGTTTGGCAGAAGCGCTCTTGGGATCTAGCTCCTCCAGACGGCGATCGATGATGTCTCGCCGCTTGCGTCGCCAGTCCCGTAGCCGCTGTTCTTCCTGTTCCAGGAGGGGCTTGCTCCGCCGCTGGCGCGCCTTTTCCAAACGGGTTAGGTGCTCCAGGCTGGCATCCACGGCGGCTGAGAGCAGCAGCTGGGCCGACTGAATTTCTGCTGGGCGGTTGATATTGGCCAGGGTCGCAAATCCGGCATCTCGCAGGGTCTGATCCAGGGCGACAATCTCACTCTTCCCTTTGGGCAAAAACCGCACTGCGTGGGCGTCTACCACCAGCGGCGTGCCTGCCCTGGAGGGTACTTGCCCCATGAAACAAAAGGCCAGCTCCCCCGCCGCCAGGTGCTTTGAGGTAACGATGGGCGCTTCCCCTCGGGCAAACTCCATCAGCAGCCGCTCCACCAGCCACTGCATGATGGGGTGGGTCTCGCTGCACAGCAGTTCCTTCGACCAGTAGCCAGAGGTGTTGCGGGCGGCAGTAATCGCCAGCTTGACGCGCTCTACATCCTCCGTCAGCCGAAACTGGTCAAATTCCGGCCAGGCTTCCTCCGGAATCGCCGTCGAACCAAAGATGACGCCCTCTTTCTGGGAGGGTGCCCCCAGCCGTCGCTTCAGGTCTTCAGGAGCCGTCAGCATCACCATGCGGCCCGACTCCTCCAGGTCGGGATAGTCTGGCTGCTTTTCCTGCAACTGCTGGTAGGCTTCCTTGAGGAAAACGATGTCCCGGTAGAAGCGGATGCGGTTGGCTTTGGGGGAGGCGGTTGACGTTGGGGCAGGGGAATTGGGGGTTTTAGATTTTGGACTTTGGGGGGTTGTGGCCTCGCTGGTGCCCAGTAGCATAGCTAACAGGTCGGCGTCGTCCTTGAGATTTCCGGCGGTGATGATGGACTCCAGGTCAGCGGCTTCGGCGGTGGTGGCGGCGTCCGTGCCGGTGCGCTTTTCCAGGACGTGGCGATCGCCCGTCAGTAGCCCCCGCTCGGCAATATATTCGGCTTCCTTCTCCGGGTCGTACAGCATTAGCTGACTTTCGCCGGAGCGGGTGCTGCGGTTAATTTCCTCCACCTTCTCGATCAGACGCGCAAAAATGGCCGAGTCGCCGCTGAGCAGACCATTCTGGGTTTCCACCATCAGGTAGCGAAGGATGGGGCGCTGGGACTGGCCAATGCGATCGACCCGTCCGTTGCGCTGAATCAAGGTGATAATCGACCAGGGCAGATCGTAGTGGATGACGTGGTGGCACTGGTGGTGCAGGTTGATGCCTTCCGAGGCAACATCGGTGGCAATCATGATGCGCACCGGAGCCGACTGGGTACCAAAGGCTTCCACTGCCGCCATCAGGTGAATGTCCGGGCAGGAGCCGTTGATGGAGGCGATCGCCTGCTTGGCTTGCTCCTCAAACTTCTCGCTGTGCTTGAGGTCAAAGGCTTGGGCGATCGCCAGGGCCAACGCCTGCTGGGTAGCGACATATTCTGTGAACACCAGCACCCTGGGGCTGTCTCCTTTCCCCGTCCAGCCGATGGCCGCCAACTGCTCCAGCAGCAGCTCAAACCGGGAGGATTGGGCCAGGGACAGTCCCCCCATGGCACTGCTGAGCTGCTTCAGGTAGGGAATTTCCGGATTCTCCGGTTCCTTCTGCTGCAACCGCTCCAGCCGTTTGGCAATGGTGCCCGCACAGGACTCAGCACTGGAGAGGAACTGCTTGTAGAGTCCGTACTGGATGAGCCGCTGGTTCCGCCAGTCTGAGTCGTTCCCCACGGCCTTGGCCTGCTGGGCTGCCTGCCGCATTTCTCCCAGAATGCTGTAGACGGCCTCTTCCGCTGAGGTCGCCTGGGTCGTTGTCTGGGCCAGGGGCACCACCATGCGGTCAGTCATCTGCTGGCCGATTTGTCCCCGCACATCCTCCTTAAACCGCATCAGGTAAAAGCCTCGGATATCGTCAGCATCATATTCTCGATAGCGGGGGTCGGGAATAGCCGATGGATCGAGTAGGGAAATCAGCCGCCCAAAGGTTTCCCGTCTGCCGTTGTGGGGGGTGGCCGTGGTCAGCAACATACTGTCAGTGCGGCGGGAGAGCAGTCGCGCCAGCCGATGGGCTTGATGGGTTTCTGGGACGCTGGCTCCGGCAACGTTGTGGGCTTCGTCAATCACCACCACATCCCAGCGGGTCTCCTCCAGAAAGTGGCGGTAACGCCCAGCATCCTTCAGGGTATCGATACTGATGATGATGCGGTGATAAACCTCAAAAGGGTTCTTGTTGGTGGGAATCTTAAGCCGCAGCTTAGCAATACCCTGGGAATCCAACCGCACCAGGGGAATGTTGAAGCGATTCCACAGCTCTGCCTGAAACTGGGTCAGCATAGACTTCTTAGCAAGAACGAGGATGCGATCCGCCCGCCCCCGCCGCATCAACTCCGTCAGCACCATCCCTACCTGGATCGTTTTCCCCAGACCCACCGTGTCTGCCAGCAGCAGGCGGGGACGCAACTGCTCCAGGGCACGCCGCACGGTGGTAAGCTGAAACGCCATGGGGTCAAACGCACCCAGGCCATCCAGGTCTGGCGTCTCCCCCGCCGCAGGCATCTGCCGCAGTTGCGCCTCCAGAAACAGCTTGGCCCGCCGAAAACCGTTGGATTGATCCAGCACCAGTCGAGTTTTCTTGGGGTCAACTGGCTCAATGCGATCGAGCTGCGTCAGAAAAACGGCCTGGTGGCCCCGCACCAGGTCATCCACCCCAATCACCTGCACTGCATGCTGGGTTCCCGCGTCATTAGACGCATCCACCCGCTGCACCAGCCACTCTGCATCGCGGCACAGAACACGCATCCCTGGAGCAATTGGCAAGACAGCTCCCATCAATCAGAATCCTCCGAGTACACCTGCTTTAGTTTTCCCGTAATAAACCAGAGTAGTCGCTTTCTCTAGCTTTGGGTTTGGAGGAGTGACGATCGCCTTTGAGTCATTCATCTTCCCCCAGTGGTACCTGTTAGTCATACCGAATCTTCGCCCGCTCCCTTTTGGGGACAGGTGCCGTCATGTGGAATTTTCCATCTAAAGTAGAAATAATTTGCTGTCGGTGGCGATCGCCCCTCCTCCCTCGTAGCGGCGGAGCATGTACCTGAATGCCCGTGCTGGGCGGGGGCTGCCCCCCGCCTCAGCTTTACTTAAAGTCGAGCAGTGACGAAAATCTGTTGAACCCGCTTTGGCGATCGCCAGCAAATGCCCGTGAAGCGATCGCCCCCAACAACATAAAGCAAACCAGGACTACCGGAGGCTGGCATTGGGGCGATCGCCTGATGAATGGGGGCGATCGCGTCAGGGCAAAGCAATGGCTTATCCAGGATTCCCGACATTGTGACCGGAGTTCGGGATGGTGGGATGTGGGGCGATCGCCGCTACTGGGCTAAACACCCAGCCTATCCCGGCAGTCGGTGGAATTTTGTGGACAAGGACACAGGCATGGTTCTCTATCGCATCGGCCATACTCGCATTCAGCGGCATGTCCTCATTCAGGGAGATGCCAGCCCAGATAATCCTGAATTGAAGGAGGATTTTGAGCAGCGGAATCGACGGCTATATCTAAAACTCATTCCTTTACCCAACAGCTTGAATTTCTGCATGTGATAATGTTTGGACAGAATTACTTCGACAGAGAAATTATTTTAATGCGGACAGAGGAATACATGGTGATGGGCATTCACGGCACTCCCTCAAACTTGTTGCTGATTTCGGGTAACTGAGAAAATCTGATATGGAAATTCAAGATCCTAATTGGGAGAATATTGTAGGGGATCAAGATTGGGACGCTTACTGCCGTTCCACCTCTCCAGAACGGCGCACCAAGATTGCTCAGTTACAAGAAATCCTAAAAAGCGTATCCTCTAATACTCAACAAGCTGAAATCTGGCGGCAGATTGGTAGACTTTGGAGTGCTGAGGGGCATGATGCGGACAGCATAGAGGCTCACCAGAATGCATTGGCGAGTTTTGAGCAGGCGATCGCCCTCAATCCTATCTCACGAAACCTGGAATAATCTGGGAATTTCCCTACGCAGATTAGACCAGTATGAAGAAGCAATTGCTGCTTTTGACTCTGCTATCCAGCTTAAACCAGACTACCACCAAGCCTGGAGTAATCGAGGAAATACGTTCTACTATATGTCCAGGTACGAAGAGGCGATTGCTTGCTACGATCAAGCGTTGCAATATGAGCCTAAATCCTCTCTGGCCTGGAGTAATCGCGCAGGAGCGCTTAGTAATTTAGGACGTTTGGAAGAAGCTATTTCAAGTTATGACCAAGTTTTACAGATTGAACCTAATAATGCTAGCTCTTGGCGTTATCGGGGATTTGCCTTGAATAGTTTAGGACTGTATGAGAATGCAGTAGCCAGTTTTGACAAAGTCTTAGAACTTATATCTGAGGATGCTCAAGCCTGGAGTAACCGAGGTATAGCACTAGCTAACCTAAGACGATATGAAGAGGCGATCGCTAGCTATGAGAGAGCGCTGGAATATGAATCTGAGGATGCTCAAGCTTGGAGTAATCGAGGTTTAGCACTAGCTAGTAGTCTACGGCGTAAATTCACCTCTGCTTTTTTAGGCTGCTAGTGCCTTGCCTTTATAGGTCCACTTAAATGGCTTCGCCATTGTTCGATTGAAATAATCGATGAATGCAAGGATGCGTTCTTTTAAGTCTGCTTGG
>JBHJGR010000402.1:0-6631 GCA_050331615.1 Elainellaceae cyanobacterium | reverse complement strand
CAGCTCCGCATCAGGTAACGACTCAAACAGCTCAGCAATCTTCTGGTTGAAGACCGCTAGCTGGGACAGAATGACTCTGAGCAAAGCGATTAACGCCTGGGTCAACGCTTTGGCTGGCACTACGATAGCCTCATCTTCGGTCAGCGGTGGCCCGGCCTGCTGAATCTGCTCAATCCGGCGACTGATGGCGCTATGGCGCACCACACGGTGGCTGCGAAAGAACTGCTGCAACTCCTCGTCACTGGCGGCTTGAGCCGCTTTGACATCCTCAAAACGCCCCACAAACTCACAGCACACCAGTGTATCCTTGTCCTCAAACCAATCGAGCACTTGGGGAAAATAGGACTTGAGGGAGGCGGTGATGCGATTGGTCAAGCGCACCTTGAGCAGGGGGCCACGCTTTTGTTCCAGTGCCACGGCAATCTTACCTGTTCCGTAACGCTGCCGTAGTTGGGTGACCCAGTCGAGGATGTCTTGAGGCTGGCTTTGAATGACGCTGTCTTCCCAGCTATGGTAGTACAGTCATAGAGGGCGATGTCGTGCTTGCGGTCTGCCCAGTCGATACCGATGTAGGCGACGTAGTCAGTAGACATGGCGCTTGAGGCAATCGCTTCAGAGGTAGAAGCTTCAGAGGTGGGGGCTTTAGAGGTGGGGGCGATCGCCGTATGGATCGACGGGGTTGTAGCTGATGGAGTTATCATTGTGTTAGATTGAAATCCGTTTTTTGGTTCAAGGGGGTAAGCCGACCACCTGCTTCGAGGTCGAAAAGATTATGGAAGCGGTTAAACCCCGTTCCCTGAGAATTCGTCAAGGTGAAGCTAGGTAAAGATGAGAGGCAATCCGATATGTTAGTAGTCATCCACTGACGCTCGCTGAACAGTCGTCCTCCCATTTGGGTGGGCTGTCCCCCTTTTTTGACTTTAAGCGTTTTGTTGCCCCGAGCAGGATTAAAGTTGAGGAGCGATGCGATATGTTAGTAGACATCAATGCTGTCGCCCAATGCATGGTCGTCTCCTCAGCTGTTGCCCTGCCCGTCCCCCCATAACTGCATGGCAGCGGACGGACGAAAGCCTCTGATGTGAAGTTCTAGGATACTGACCGCCGCTGCATTCCATCGTTAGCTGACTCCGCACAAAGGTGTTGCACTCGTTCTTAGAAGTTATCAGTCAGTGCAAAAACGTTTAGGAAGAGATCGCTCCGGCAAGCGTTTCATAGGGGCGATCGACGAGTTTTAATAGAAGAAATACCTTGACGGGAGCATGGCGATGACAGAACCGATTACAACGGCTTTAATCGTGGGTTTGGCGGTGCAGAAGTTTGCCGAGGGCGCAGCGGGAAAAACGGCGGAGAAGCTGATTGAGCAGTTGTGGACGGCGATCGCCAACCGCTTTAAGGGACGGAAGAAGACTGAGGAAAATTTGGCGGCGATCGCGGCAGCGAAGGGAAATGCTCCAGATGCACAGGGGAAGGTGGAGACAGTTTTAGAGGCGGAGTTTGTCGAGGATGAGGATTTTCGCGCAGAGCTAGCGGCAATCGTCACGCAGATCCAGAAAGCAGAACCGGAGCGCGTGCAGCAAATGCTCGTGGGCATTAAGACGAGCAAGGGAATCAAAGCCAAAGATGTACGCCAAGAGGCAACAGGTGCAGCGGATCAGCAAATGCTGGTAGATGTGGAAGCAGAGAGTTTGGAATGTGACAATTTGACTCAGAAACAGTGAACCCATGACTGACCCACAGCCCACGCCTTGGCAACCCACGCCTCAGCAAATTGCGCTTCAGAACGTCACAGCCAACGTGATTCGGATTGGCAGCATTACCCAGACGATTCACTACACCCAACGAGCCAAAGCCCTCAGTTCTGTGGTGAATGAGGGTTTGCCGCCATTGCCCAAGGATGAACTCTGGCAGACCCGCCCGCAAGAAACCCAGTTACGGCAGTGGTTAGCCACCCAGCAGTTGCGTGTGATTGGTCTGGAAGGAGCCGGAGGCTATGGCAAGTCGGCAACGGCGGCGAAGGTGGTGCAAACCCTGGCAACCGCATCGGATTCTGGGTTTAAGCGGCAGCCGTTGTGGGTCAATTTTCAGGAACCCATCGCCTTTGGCACCTTTGCCCGCTGGGTGATTCGCAAATTGGTGGGGGAAGTGGCGTATGACCAGCGGCGGGAAACCTACGAGCAACTGGATGACGCGGCGTTGGTGCAAGAGTCGCTGAATCATCTGACCCAGCATCCCTGTGTATTGGTGATGGATAACCTGGAGACATTGTTCCAAAGTGAGGTACTCTGGCAGCCCTATGGCGAGTTTCTGGATGGGTGGCTGGGGCGGAGTGGTGGGGGCTGTCTGCTACTGACCAGTCAGTATCGGCTGGAGTTGCCATCTGCCAATACGTGGACTTGGCTGCCCCTGCGGGGATTAGACCGGGCGCAAGGGGTCGCGCTGTTGCAAGGGGAGGGCGTAATTGGGGAGCAAGCGGATCTGGAAGCGTTTGTCGAAGCGGCGGATGGACACCCGTTGCTGTTGACGTTGGCGGTGAACTTGCTGAAGCGGCAGGAAAAGGAAGATTTTGAGCAACCGGAGATTTTGCGGTTGGGGCGTAGTGGGGTAGATCTGCTGCGGGGCATTGTTGAGTCCCACCGGGGAGATTCGGAAGCGAGTGTGGACAAAGTGTTGGATGCCAGTTTTGAGCGGCTGCATCCGGCGTGGTTGCGGGTTTTGCTGTGGCGGTTGAGTGTGGTGCGACAAGGGTTTGGGCTGGAGATGGCGCAGGCAATGGTAGATGAGACAGTGGAACTCCAGCAGTTGCGCTATTTGGCGCGCTGGAGTTTTGTGCAGGAAGCAAAACTTGATGGCGAATGGCAGTTTGATTTCTTGCCCTTAATTGCCCGATATTTGCAGTTGGGCGCAGAAGAACAAGCGCAAACGACCATTGCCCATGAGCAAGCCATTGCCTTTTACACCCATCACGCCCAACCTTGGGATGGCACCCTCGCCAGTTGCCGAGAACCGTTGGAAGCGTTTTATCATGCTTGTGAATTGGGGCAATACCAGCGGGCTTATGATCTGCTTGATCGCTGTTTCCATCAGCTTGATCGGGCGGGTCACTGGCGATCGTTGCTGCCGCTGTATGAGCGCTTGACCACCGCATGGCAACCGGCAGATGACACCGAAACGCAAAATCTCGGCTGGGCTTGGACGCGATTAGGCAATTTCCAGCAAAATTTGGGGGATTACCCAGGGGCCGTCACTGCTCATCAACAAGCCTATAACCACTTCACTAACCTGAAGTATCTAGAAGGACAAGCCGCTGCTCTAGGCAATCTCGGTACTGTCTACAATTCCTTATGTTCCTATAGTCAGGCAATTACTTACCAGCAAGAATCTTTAGAAATCTCACGGGCAATCGGCGACAAACATGGTGAAGCTGGTTCTCTATGTAATCTCGGCAGCGTTTACCATAACCTGGATGACTATAAGTTAGCAATTACCTACCACCAAGAAGCTCTAGGTATCTCGAAAGAGATCGGTGATAAACGTGGTGAAGCTCTTTGCCTAGGAAATCTCGGCAATGCATATCGTTTTCTGGGTAATTATGAACAAGCCATCACCTACTACAAGCAGTCTCTAGAAATCTTACGAACTATTGGTGATAAAAGTGGCGAAGCTACAGCCTTAAGTGCTCTTGGTAATGCCTATGGCTCTTCAAGAAACTATGAAAAGGCGATTACCTATCACCAACAATCCTTGGCAATTGAATGTTCAATCAACGATAAGAAAGGTGAAGCTGGTTCTCTAAATAGTCTTGGTAATATTTATCATTCTTTAGGGGATTATGGACAGGCAATCACTTACCACCAGCAATCCCTTAAAATCTTGCGAGAAATTGGTCATAAGCAGGGTGAAGCTGCTTCTTTAAATGGTCTTGGCAATATCTACTATTCTTTGGGGAACTACGAACAAGCGATTATCTCTCATCAACAATCCTTGGCTATTGATCAAGAGATTGGTAATCAGAGAGGTCAAGCCAGTTCTTTGACTGGTCTTGGAAGTGTCTACAGCGATTTAGGAGACTATGAAAAAGCAATCGCCGCTTATCAACAATCCTTGGAAATTCAACAGGTCATTGGCGATAGTGATGGTGAAGGAGGTTCATTATGCAACTTGGGCAATATTTTTCGATCATTAGGTGACTATCACAAAGCTATTGATCTCTATCACCAAGCACTGCTTATTCAGCGTAAAGTTGGTAATCGTGAATTTGAAGCCAATTCGTTACATGGTCTTGGTAATGTCTACGATTTCCTAGGGGACTATAGGCAGGCAATTAATTACCACCAACAATCCTTAGAAATAAAACGGGCGATCGGTTATAAACGTGGTGAAGCAGAGTCTTTAACTGGACTTGGTAATGCCTACAATTCTTCAGGAGATTATAGGCAAGCAATCACTTACTATCAACAATCCCTGACGATTCAAAAGAAAATTGACGATCGCTGGGGAGTTGGAACCTCGCTATTCAATATGGCACTTGCTCAAGCCAAGCTGGATGACCCTGGTCAAGCCTTGCTCAACTTCCAACAAGCCGAAGCCATTTATGCAGACCTCAAACTCGAACACATGGTCGAACAATGCAATCAAGCCATTCGTCAGTGCAGCAATCAAATCATCCCTGCCCAACGCCGCCTTGCGCCTTCCATTGGCGATGCCCCCAAACCCGAATCCCTGAGCGATTGGTATGATCGAGAACGCTAAGTCAATCAACGAAAAACTCGCACCGCTCAAACCCGCGCCAGGAATCAACCATTTTATCTCTGGTTTGCTGTGGGGCTGGCGGTAGTGATGTTGGTGTGGTGGCTAAAACGCTAGCGGGCTTTCTCTGCCATCTACCCTCGAACTCAGCGTTCCTGGCTGGGAGGCGGGCAATACGGCAGCGATCGCATTTCTCGAAGGTATCAGCGAAGATGGGAAGTAACAATCATTCAACTCAACGGACTCAAAACCATGCAAATTACCATCGACCTGCCTGATAACCTAGCCCTCACAGAAGCAGACCTGCGCCGAGAAATGGCGATCGCGCTTTTCCAGCAAAACTATATCAGCCTTGGCAGAGCCAGCAAAATTGCCGGAATCTACATCATGGACTTTCAAAAACTGCTGGCAGATCGCGGTATTTGTGTTCACTACGACGTGGAAGACCTTGAGCAGGACATTCAACATCTGCGCGATCGGGGTTGGCTATGATCGTTGTCAGCGATACTTCTGCCCTTTCAAATCTTGCCCTTGTCCATCACCTTTGGTTGCTAGAAGCCATTTATCAAACGGTGGTCATTCCTGATGTGGTTGCTAACGAACTGGCAGCAGCCAGCAACCCCACGATCTCAGCCGTTCTCCAACTGACCTGGATTCAAACCCAATCCCTCATCAACTCTCAACTTGCTGACCAACTGCAACAAGAACGGGGACTGGATGCTGGAGAAGCCCATGCCATTGCATTAGCCCTTGAGCTACAAGCCGATGACCTACTCATTGATGAAAGATTGGGACGACAAGAAGCTATTCGGCTTGGGCTGTCTATTATCGGTATTCTGGGTATTTTGCTCGTGGCTAAACAAAGAAGCCTCATCCCTCAAGTTCAACCCGTTATGGATGCCCTGATTGACCAGGCTGGTTTTCGCGTCAGCCCTCAGCTATATCAGCGAATCTTAGCCCTTGCCCAAGAGCCTTAGTATTAGTAAAGGATAAGCCGAGATAGTCTGTGGGGAAAGCAAGCTAACAAGTCGATGAAGCGGACGGGCGAGAGATCTTGGTGGTGATGCAAAGGTTATCTGCCGCCGCTTATCTTAGTCGTTAGCTTGCTTCTGCCACAGTGTTATCGAATTGGTGAAAGCCGGAGGTTAAGTGGCTTGATGGCGATTGGTGGGTTGGCGATCGCCCCCCAATTTGAGATTGAATTTAGAAGGGCGATCGCCTGAAGCGTTCAGTCCCATAGGGTTTTCGGTTTTAGCGAGAGGTTGAGTTTATTCGGGTTACTTATCCGAGTTCGGTGTCCCAGGAGGTGTTTGGGGGCGATCGCTCGAAGGTGCTGCTTCCGAACCGTGGCGAGAGGTTGTCGGTGGGTGTGGCGATCGCCCCCAGCAACAAAGGTGTAGTTCTCGAAGGTTTTCGCAAAGATTAAAAGTCCCGAAAGGTTTTCTGTGCTTAGTGAGAGGGTGAGTAGAATCAAGGGATTAGTTGGTGGCGAGAGGTTGGGATGGCGGTGTTGGGGGCGATCGCCCAAAGGACGCTAGCTAACATAGTCCCTGAGGCGGACGAGGTCAATAGGGAACAGGAAAATCCTTCTCCTGGTTGAGTTCAGCGCTTTTTCAGCGCATCAAACTCGTTCTGATGCTGAGACGCCACTGGCTTTGACGTCTCGGTATCAGAATTGTCCACTCTACAAAAGTGACGATTCCAAAGAAGCTTCAGCTTGGAAGCTGCTTGCAGTTGATGAACTTTGATAGCGTAGTTGTTTATCTACTTCACGGGCAGTTGCTCATTCGGTTTGAGTAGTTTGCTGCGCTGGTTCCGCAATCCCTAATAGCTTCACCAGTGGCGATTTCTTCCGCCGCAGTGCTGCCAAATACTTCTCTTCGTC
>JBHJGR010000401.1:0-8815 GCA_050331615.1 Elainellaceae cyanobacterium | reverse complement strand
GTCGCTGGTGGTTCGGTACTCTGTCGAGTCCATACGTTTTTAGAGAGGTTTTTCGCGCCTCTGGTTGCAGACTGGACTCTGCTTTCGGGTTCGAGGAGACTTATTTGGATGCTTCCACCCACCCTGGGGGTTCAAACCAGTTCTATTGTATCACATGGGGCGGACTGCTGGACTTCGCCCAGCGCGGGAACCATCTGTATCCCCATGTCTGAAGCCAGGGGTTTTATCCGGTTCCCGAACCCTTCAATATTCGATAAGCCAAAAACGACACTAATCTGCGAACAGCGACATTTAATGTGCGAACGTACAGCGAACTTACAGTAATGATCGGGATGACTGGATTCGAACCAGCGGCCCCTTCGTCCCGAACGAAGTGCGCTACCAAGCTGCGCTACATCCCGAAGCTATCCAGACCATTATAGAGTATCACAGCCAACGCTGGCTGGAAGGCTAAAAGCAGTGAGCCAGTCAGGTAAATGTACCTAGTGCCACTTTCTCTTCTCGCGCAACTGAGTTAGTTTGGATGCTCAGTGGCAGGAATTAGGAGAAGCTATGTATCGTAGATTACTGTCGAAGATGCAGAAATTACGACGCATCGGGCGCAGATGGGGAGTGGCCTGCTTAGTTGCCGTACTCGTGGCCGTGCTGCCAGCGATCGCCACCCAGGCCCAGCGTCCCCTATCGGTGCTAGAGCGGCTCATTCAGTCTGAAACCACTGAAACTCCCGCCGATACTCCCGCCGAAGCCGATGCGCCAGAGGCGGCAGCGGAGGAGACCAACGTTCCCGACCTCGGCCTTCCCCCGGAGTTCGACGGTCTGCTGCCGTCGGCCACACCTGAAGACATCGTCCGTGCTCCGGTGCGGCTGGATGGGCGGCGTTTGTTTCAGATTGCGGCTCCTCGGATAGGCGATCGCGACGCCCCAGGCATCGATTTGCCTATCGAAGAGCGGATCCGTGAGATTGAGGCCCGCCTGCGGGATTTTGCCACCGAAGACTTCGACCCCGACTCACTGAACGTGGCGTGGGCCTGGACGAATAGCCAGCCCGTCCTCTATGGAACAGCCAGTACTGACCAGGGAGACATTACCCGAGAGCTGCTGACGGTGACCTCCCTCGATGCCCGCAAGTCCTGGGATCCTTCGGGATTTTTGGGGGCTCAGAACCTGGAGCAGAGCATGGAACAAGTGGCCGATGAGTGGGCTGCAATCCTAGAGAACGCCCTGATGCAGTTTAAGCGGGAGCGGGAGGCGAACTATCTGATGCAGCAGGCACAGATTGGGGGCGGTCTGCTGGTGGCTCTGATTGTTTTGACCATGGTCCTCTATGGGGCGCAGGAACGGCTGACGGCGAAGCGACGACAGCTCTCCGCTGACCTCGATACGGTGCAGCAGGAATTAGGGGCTATCAGACAGACCGATGGGGATGAGGGCAGACCAGCCGAAACCCAGGCGTTGCTTCAGCAGGAATCTCGTCTGCGTCAGCAAATTAGCGTTAGCACTCTGAAGCGGCGACTGATCCAGCTCTGCTATGTGGCCCTATGGCTTGGGGGACTACTGGGCATCCTCGGGCTGTTTCCCTATACTCGCTGGCTGCGTCCCTACATTATTCAGGCTTTAACGATTCCAGGTGAGCTGTTTCTAGTGGCGATCGCCACCTACTTTCTAATTCGAGTAGACGACATCTTTGTCGATCGCTTCTTCCACTTCCTCCAGCACAGTCCCCGCTTTCTGCTGGAGAATACTCAGCGGCGGATGCTGCGGTTCTCCACCTTTTCCAGCGTTACCAAAAGCATTACCGGCTTTCTCATTGCCAGCATTGGTTTTGTCACCGGGCTGGCGGTGCTGGGAGTAAACATTGCGCCGCTGATTGCCGGTGCTGGAATCGTTGGTTTGGCCATTTCCTTTGCCGCCCAAAACCTGATTCGGGATATCATCAACGGCTTTCTCATTCTGTTTGAAGACCAGTATGGCGTTGGTGACGTGGTGATTTTGGGCGATGTAGCGGGCTTTGTGGAAAATATGGGGCTGCGCATTACCCAGTTGCGCAACGAAGAAGGACGGCTGATTACGGTGCCCAATGGCGCTATTTCGGTGGTGCAAAACCTCACCAAGGAATGGTCGCGGGTAGACCTGATGATCGATGTGGCCCATACGTCGGATATTGATCAGGCGATCGCCGTCATCAAGGAAGTGGCGGAACAGATGACGGCTGATTGGGCCTGGCGAGACCTGATCCTGGAGCCGCCCCTACTGCTGGGAGTGGACAAGCTCGACCACGTGGGGGCAACGGTACGGCTGTGGATTAAAACCCAGCCTCTCAAGCAGTGGGACGTGGCACGGGAATATCGTCGCCGGCTTAAGATTGCCTTTGATCGGGCCAATATCCAGATTGGGGTACCGCAGCAGTCCATTCGCTTTGGCACGACTTTGAACCTAGACCAGCCCAGCGATCGCCCGGTCGAGCACCGTGGTCCTCTAGCTCAAGCAACTCCCACCATTGATGCTGGCGAAACCGACACAGGCGAGGCGGAGCGGTAGATCCCCAAAAAAACTGTATCTACTACTACAGGTTGTTCCAATAGAAGCTGATACTAATGGCCATTAAGTAGATAGCCATAAGTAAACGATGCAATAGTGAGGTGCGCCCCACTTGTTTGTTTATGTCCAGATACTTAAGTGTTGGCGCAATTTCAATTGCCTTTTCTTGGGGTGTGCCCAAGAAGGTGATTTCGTTTAATTACTGACAAGCGTTAGGAGATTGGTATGGCCTTTCATGGTGATATTTCGTCCAGCAACGATGCCGTTGGCGTAGCGGTAGTCAACTATAAGATGCCTCGGCTGCATACCCGCGCCGAAGTGCTGGATAACTGCAAGAAAATTGCCAGCATGATCGACGGCATGAAGGTGGGGCTGCCTGGCATGGATCTCGTCATTTTCCCCGAGTATTCCACCCACGGCATCATGTATGACCACAAGGAAATGATGGAAACCGCCTCCACCATTCCTGGCCCTGAAACCGACATCTTTGCTGAAGCCTGCATTCGCAACAAGGTCTGGGGCGTGTTCTCGCTGACGGGGGAGCGGCATGAAGACCACCCCAAAAAGGTCCCCTACAACACCCTGATCCTGATGAATGATCAGGGTGAGATTGTGCAGAAGTACCGCAAGATCATGCCCTGGTGTCCGATTGAGGGCTGGTATCCCGGCAACTGCACCTATGTCACCGAAGGTCCCAAGGGGCTGAAGGTGAGCCTGATTATCTGCGACGACGGCAACTATCCTGAAATCTGGCGCGACTGTGCCATGAAAGGAGCCGAGCTGATCGTGCGCTGTCAGGGCTACATGTATCCCGCCAAGGAGCAGCAAATCATTGTGGCGAAAGCGATGGCATGGATGAACAACACCTATGTCGCCGTAGCCAATGCCGCTGGCTTTGATGGCGTTTACAGCTACTTTGGCCACTCCGCCATTGTGGGCTTTGACGGTCGCACCCTGGGTGAGTGTGGTGAGGAAGAAAACGGCATCCAGTACGCTGCCCTCTCCAAATTTGCCATCCGCGATTTCCGTAAGCACTCCCAGTCTCAGAATCACCTCTTCAAGCTGCTGCACCGGGGCTACACGGGCATGATCAAGTCCGACGATGGCGATGAGGGGATGGCCGAGTGTCCCTATGAGTTCTACCGGGATTGGGTGCTCGACCCGCAGAAGACGAAGGAAAAGGTCGAATCTCTCACCCGCGATACGGTTGGTACAGAAGAGTGCCCGGTTGAGGGTCTGCCGAATCAGCAGACCAAGGCAGCTCCTGTGCCCACACCTGCGAAGAAGGCGGAGTCGGTAACGGTGCGCCAGTCAGTGTCCTCTTAAGCGCTCTCTGATGGGGGTATGCACTACTCCGTAGCGAATAATCCAGCGATCGGCAGCTATCCAATCCCGGTGGAGCCAGCGGTTAACCATAAATGCATGGGTAGACATTCAGCGAGGAGCAGGTATGGATACTTCCTTAAAATTACGATAGAACACTGCACGGCATATTCCCTCAGCATGTTCCCTCAGATAGAGCCATGCGCAAGTATCCTGCTTTCCTGCATCGGCGTAACGCTAGAAATCAGGTCAAATTCCTGCGGGATTTAACCTGATTTCTAGTATAGCCCTACGGGCTAAGGTCTGAGTGTGGAACCCCCGCGCCGCGGGGGTTACACACCTCTTGAGTTTACTAACGCGAAAGCGTAGCGAAATATCAACAGACCACTAAGGTTATTTTTGAAAATGATCCTACCCGACGACGTAGGGGCAAATGGCCATTTGCCCCTACCGACCGTTTAACTGGGGGTAGAATTTTTCCCAGAAATCTCCTAAGCTGCCAGCAGCTGCCGCAGCACGTAATGAAGAATGCCGCCGTTGCGGTAGTACTCCACCTCATCCAGCGTATCGATGCGGCAAATCAGGGGCACCTCCGCCGTACTGCCGTCAGCACGGTGGACTGTCATTGTCACCGTCATCCCCGGCTGAACACCGCCGCTCAGCCCGGTCAGGTCGAAGGTTTCGGTACCGTCCAGCCCCAGGGTCTGGCGATTCACCCCAGCGGGAAACTGGAGCGGCAGCACGCCCATGCCCACTAGGTTGGAGCGGTGGATGCGCTCATAGCTCTCGGCCACCACCGCCTTCACCCCCAGCAGACGGGTACCCTTGGCCGCCCAGTCGCGGGAAGAGCCGGTGCCGTACTCCTTACCGGCAATCACCACCAGGGGCGTGCCCTGCTCCAGGTACTTCATCGCCGCGTCGTAGATGGACATTTCTTCCCCGGTGGGCATAAATTTGGTGACGCCGCCGGAGGAACCGGGCACCATCTCATTCTTCAGGCGAATATTGGCGAAGGTGCCCCGCATCATCACCTCATGGTTGCCGCGCCGGGAGCCGTAGGAGTTGAATTCTATGGGCACGACGTTATTACCCGTCAGGTAGCTGCCCGCAGGACTGTCGGACTTGATTGCCCCAGCCGGGGAAATGTGGTCGGTAGTAATGCTGTCCCCCAGGATGGCCAGCGGTCGTGCTCCCGTTACATCCGTCATGCCGCCGCCGTTGACGCTGGGGGCCATGTCGGCGAAGAAGGGCGGATTCTGCACATAGGTGCTCTCCGTCGTCCAGGCATAGGTTTTGCTGTCCACCGTCTCGATCTGCTGCCACGCCTCCGTGCCGGTGAAGACGTTGCTGTAGCGGCTGCGGAACATTTCCGGCGTGAGGGCCGCCTGCATGACGGAGCGGATTTCCTCGGTGCTGGGCCAGATGTCCTTGAGGTAGACCGGGTTGCCGTCGCCATCATGACCAATGGGTTCGGTTTTGAGGTCGAGGGCCAAGGTACCGGCGATCGCATAGGCCACCACCAGGGGCGGCGACGCCAGGTAGTTGCACTTGGTATGGGGACTCACCCGGCCCTCAAAGTTGCGGTTCCCCGACAGCACTGCACCGGTCACCAGATCCTTAGCATCGATGGCCGCCACAATGGGCTCCGGCAGCGGACCCGAGTTGCCGATGCAGGTGGTGCAGCCATAGCCCACCAGGTTAAAGCCCAGCTGATCCAGGTCAGTTTGCAGTCCCGCCTTCTCCAGATAGTCGGACACCACCTGACTGCCAGGAGCCAGGGAGGTTTTGACCCAGGGCTTCACCGTCAGCCCTTTGGCCAGAGCCTTGCGGGCCACCAGCCCCGCCCCAATCATCACCGACGGATTGGAGGTATTGGTGCAGCTGGTGATGGCGGCAATTACCACATCGCCGTCTGAGAGCGAGTAATCGGTGCCAGAGACGGGGTGCGATCGCCTCTGGTCAAAGCTCAGATTGCTGAAGCCAGGGAAATCCTTTTCTTTGAACTGAGACGCTGCCTGGGAGAGCAGCACCCGGTCCTGGGGCCGTTTGGGACCAGCCAGGGACGGTTCCACAGTGGACAGATCCAGTTCCAGGGTGTCGGTAAACACCGGGTCGGGGGTGTCGGCAAAGCGCCAGAGGCCCTGGGCCTTGGCATAGGCTTCCACCAGGGCGATGCGATCGCCCTCCCGCCCCGTGAAGCGCAGGTACTCAATCGTTACCTCATCAATGGGGAAGAAGCCGCAGGTGGCCCCATACTCCGGAGCCATGTTGCTAATGGTGGCGCGATCGGCCAGGGTGAGATGGGCCAGGCCATCACCGTAAAATTCGACAAATTTGCCCACGACCCCCTTCTGGCGCAGCATCTGGGTAACGGTCAGCACCAGATCCGTTGCCGTCGCCCCTTCTGGGAGCTGGCCCACCAGCTTAAAGCCCACCACTTCGGGAATCACCATAGAAATCGGCTGGCCTAGCATGGCCGCTTCTGCCTCAATGCCGCCCACGCCCCAGCCCAGCACAGACAGGCCGTTAATCATCGTGGTGTGGCTATCGGTTCCTACCAGCGTATCGGGATAGGCCAGGGTTTCGCCGTTGACCTCCTTCGTCCACACCGTCTGGGCCAGATACTCCAGGTTCACCTGGTGGCAGATGCCCGTACCAGGAGGCACCACCCGGAAGTTGTCAAAGGCACTTTGGCCCCAGCGGAGGAAGGCATAGCGCTCGTGGTTGCGCTGAAATTCGCGCTGCACGTTTTCGTTGAAGGCGGCACTGCTGCCAAAGGCATCCACCATGACCGAGTGGTCAATCACCAGGTCCACAGGCGAGAGGGGATTGATCTTGTCCGGGTCGCCCCCCAGGGTCACGATCGCATCCCGCATGGCGGCCAGGTCCACTACAGCCGGGACTCCAGTAAAGTCCTGCATGAGTACCCGTGCGGGACGGTAGGCAATCTCGCGGGTGGAGGAGCGGGTCTGGAGCCAGTCGGCTACAGCGGTGATGTCGTCCGCCGTGACGGTGCGTCCGTCTTCGTGGCGCAGCAGGTTTTCCAGCAGCACCTTGAGGCAGTAGGGCAGGCGGCTGATGTCGCCGAGCTGCTTGGCAGCCTCCGGCAGGTGGTAGATCTGGTAAACCTGGTCGTTAACGGTGAGGGTGCGTTTGGCGTTAAAACTATCCACGGTGGTTGTCTCTGATAGGTCTCTAGCGGGTTTCAGGGGGTTGGGTGGTTGGGCGGGCTTAATCAAAGTCGATCTTTGCGCCCATCAGTTTCGTCTATTCAGTTTCGTCTATTCAGTTTCGTCCATTATTGTTCATCTGCCTCTGGCGATTTGCAATACCTGCGTCAATCTGCCTCAAGCGGATGCCCAACAGGATTGAATTTTACCCTTATCTTCAGACTTTGGGCTGTGCCACTGCAGTTGTCGGTATAGCCTTACAGGCTAAGGTTTGAGTGTGAACCCCCCGCGTCCCAGAGATTTCACACCTCTTGAATGTCCTAATGCGAAAGCGTAGCGCCATATGACCTGCGAATTTTCACGGTGGGCGATCGCCCCTAGCTTGTCACTAAATGATGCTTCTGAGAACCAAGCAGGGAATGTTAAATCAGGAACTCGGACTGGTGGCCGATCACGCCTCAGTTCCAGCCCACAAGTTCCAGACAACGAGTCACAGATAGTGACGCTATCTGTCGTTTTGCCAGAGTTTTGCGAGGAATTAGCATGAGCGATCGAAAAAAAGCGTTGATCACGGGAATTACAGGCCAGGACGGCTCCTACCTGAGCGAGCTGCTGCTGGAGCAGGGCTATGAAGTTCACGGCGTCATTCGTCGGGCCTCCACCATCAACACCGATCGCATCGATCACCTCTATCAGGATCCCCACCACGACGATGTCAGCCTGTTTCTCCACTACGGCGACCTCACGGACGGCACCACCCTGCGCCGCATCCTGGAGGAGACCCAGCCCGTGGAGATTTACAATCTAGGAGCCCAGTCCCACGTGCGGGTGAGCTTTGACTCTCCAGAATACACGGTGGATACGGTGGGCATGGGCACCCTGCGCCTGCTGGAGGCCATCCGCGACTACCAGCACCGGACGGGCATCCAGGTGCGCTACTACCAGGCCGGATCATCGGAGATGTACGGCAAAGTGCAGGCCGTGCCCCAGAGCGAAACCACGCCATTTTATCCCCGCAGCCCCTACGCCTGCGCCAAGGTTTACGCCCACTGGCAAACGGTGAACTACCGCGAGTCCTATGACCTGTTTGCCTGCAACGGCATCCTCTTCAACCACGAGTCACCCCGGCGGGGAGAGACGTTTGTGACCCGGAAAATTACTCGGGCGATCGCCCGCATCGTGGCTGGCCGACAAAAGAAACTCTACCTGGGCAACATCGACGCCAAGCGAGACTGGGGCTACGCCAAGGACTACGTGCGGGCCATGTGGCTGATGCTGCAGCAGGAGCAGCCCGACGACTATGTGGTGGCCACCGGGGAAACCCATTCGGTGCGGGAGTTCCTGGAGACGGCCTTCGGCCACGTCAACCTCAAGTGGCAGGACTTTGTAGAGTTCGACGAGCGCTACCTGCGCCCAGCCGAGGTGGATCTGCTCATCGGCGACCCCACCAAGGCCAGGGAGAAGCTGGGCTGGCAGCCATCCGTCACCTTTGAAGATCTGGTAGCGCTGATGGTGGAGGCCGATTTGCAGTCTCTGGGGCTAATTTCAGTGAACAGCCACGTCGCCGAGAAAAATCGGGAATATGCCACGGTGCGCCCTGGCATCCAGAGCGCCTGCGCCTAACCTGGATTATTCATCAAGTAGGGTGGACACCGCCCACCTAGACCCTATAGGCCACTCGCTTTGCTGTACGTTCAGATACTTACCAGGACTTTTTGAGGTAAGTCTTGTCAATGGCGTTAAGCCGCTGGCGAATTTGTCGGTGCCAGGGCTTGATATTGAGT
>JBHJGR010000400.1:0-30353 GCA_050331615.1 Elainellaceae cyanobacterium | reverse complement strand
GCGATTTCCCTGGCGAAAAGCAATCTGGTCCTCCCGCTGGTTGGCCTCGGCAGCGAGATGATGCCGCAACTCTGCCGCCAGTAGATGGATGGATGCCTGGGGCGCTTTGGGATCCAGGTCCACCCGCACACAGCCCAGCTCCGGATGCTCCAGGGCAGTCACCCGCCCCAGACCCCAGAGCGGACTTTGGGCCACCCTGACGGATTCCCGAGACGCGATCGCCTGTGCCCCGCAGGTGATCAGCCAGAGGCGAGGATACGGCAGGGATGGCCAGCAGGAGGCGATCGCCTGTACCAGATAAAGCGTGGTTTCGCAGCCCTGCCGGAGGCGATCGGGTAAAGCCGCCTCAGTCGTCGGGGAATCGGTTTCCAGTCCCCAGAAGGATACGATGCCGCTGAGGGTAGCCCCCATCTCCTGCACTAGCTGGCGAAAATCATCAGGACAGCGGGGATTGAGCTGAATCCCTGCTGCCGTCCGAGCATAGCCGTCTCCCAGGCACGCCACCGTGGTTTGCTGCCCGTGATGCTGCAATCGCTGCGCTAGCGCATCAGCCAGGCCGGTCTCGTCCGCCAGAATCAGCCAGTGCCCGGTTGCGGTCGCTGGCTGCGAAATTGGCGGCAGCGGCATGGGGCACCACTCCACCCGATAGAGCCAGTCCCGCCAGGGTGATGAGTCATCCTTCCCATCGGCAAGCCCATGCCCTGTTTTGGCTGCGGCATTAACCCGCTTTACCGACAGCCCCGAAATCAGGACTAGCAAACGCCCCTGGTCATCCAGAATCCGCACGTCTGCCGTAACCACTGACGGCTGGGGCGACGTCCAGGGATGCAGCTTTACGTGGCTCCAGAGGCGTAGTCCCGGCTGGGGCTGGTCGTAGCGCAGGCAGTCGATGCCGATGGGCAGGTAGGGGTCGGCCTGGGCTTCGGGCGGCAGGGCGGCGAAGACCATCTGGCAGCAGGCGTCCAACCCAGCGGGATGCAGCCGATCGGGGAAGGCGTCGGTCATCAATGCGGCGGGGCACTGGATCTGACCCAGCGCTTCCCCATCCCGTCGCCAAATTTGCTGAACCGCCCGAAAGCTGGGGCCATAGTCCAGCCCCAGCCGCTGACAAGCCTGGTAATGGGCATCGGGCGATCGCTCCTCCGTCAACCGCTGCCGCATTTCGGTCAAGTCCATCGGTGCGGTATCGGGAGTTTGCCTGGGGGCGATCGCCCCTTCGCAGTGCAGCGTCCAGTCCAGATCTGCCGAGGCTTCAGCGGTGACCGCTGGCGCACTAAAAATCTGGAACCGGGCTCCATCCCCGTCCCGCTGAAGAATGGTCTGCACTGTGCGAGGGGCTTCATCATGCCAAACCATGGGCTGAAGCAGAGCCACCGTGCGCAGGCGAATCGCGTCGGATTTTAGCACCGCCGTCCCAGCGGCTAGGGCCATTTCAACATAGGCCGTTGCTGGAAAGACGGGAGCGCCATTCACGCGGTGGTCGGTCAGGAAGGTGGGCTGGTGGGGGCTGAGCTGGGCGGTAAAGATGGCCTGGAGGGGGGAGGGGATGCGGTGTCCGAGGAGGGGATGAGTGAATAGGCTTCGCCGTGAGCCCTCGGTCGAACCGAGCGCTCCATCAAAGTCCGCCGAACGGTGGACGAGGGGATGGGTGGGGGGATTGAGCCAGTGGCGCTGGGGCTGGAAGGGGTAGGTGGGTAGGGGAATGCGGTGGGGGGATGGATGGGGGGAGAGGGCGGACCAGTTGGGGGTGATGCCTTGGACATAGAGGGTAGCAAGGCTGGTGAGGATGGGGTGGGAGTCGGGATGATCCGGATGGAGGGAGGGGAGGTAGGTGTAGGTGTCCGTTGGCAAATCCGCTGGCGAGTCGAGCATCGTGCGGGCCAGGCCCAGCAGGACGGGACGGGGACCGCATTCCACCAGCGTGGTGACGCCGAGCTGGCGCAGGGTGGCGACGCTGGCGGCGAACTGAACTGGCTGGAGGATGTGGCGGCACCAGTAGTCGGGGGTGGTAATATCATCGGTGGCGATCGCCCCCGTCAAATTAGAGACCAGATCCATCTGGGGCGGATGGTAGGTCACCCGGCGCGCCACCCGCTCAAACTCGGCCAGCATGGGCTGCATCAGCGGCGAATGAAAGGCATGGGAGACATTGAGGCGAGTGGCTTTGATGCCCTGGGAAGCAAAGTATTGCATCAGGTGAGCGATCGCCCCCTCTGGTCCCGATATCACCGTACTTTGAGGACCGTTGATGGCGGCGATCGCCACCTGCTCTGATAGAGATGCCGACAGGGATGCCGATAGAGACAATGAAGGCGCGGCCAGCGCAGCTCTGACCTGGCTTTCATCGGCCATCACCGATGCCATTGCCCCACCTGTTGGCAATGCCTCCATCAGTTGCCCCCGTGCCGCCACCAGCATCAGCGCATCCTCCAGGCTAAACACCCCGGCAATGCAGGCTGCCACGTACTCTCCCAGGCTGTGCCCCATCACGACCGTAGGCTGAATACCCCAGGAGAGCCAGAGTTGGGCGAGGGCGTATTCCAGGGCGAAGAGGGAGGGTTGGGTTTTGGATTTTGGGTTTTGGATTTTGGATTTTGGTTGCTGGTGGAGTGCTTCAAGCAAGTCTACTTCCTGCTCGGCCAGGATTTCGGTGCAGCGATCGATGGCCTGCTGGAAGGTGGGGTAGGTTTGGTAGAGATCCTGGCCCATGTGAGGGAATTGGGAGCCCTGGCCGGTGAAAAGAAAGGCAGTGGTGGGGGCGCGATCGCCCCTTTCCCTACAGCAAACACCGGGGGCGGACTGGCCATTAGCGACGGCGTATAGCTGATCCTGGAGCTGTTCCAGGGAATAGGTGACAATTGCCAGCCGCTCATTAAAGTGCGATCGCCCCACGCTGGCCGTGAAGCACAGATCGGCCAGGGAGAGGTCGGGTTGCTCTGCCAGAAAGGTTTGATAGCGAGCCACTAGCTCCCGGAGAGCGTCAGGGGTTTTGGCGGAAAGGGGGAGGAGGTGAGGGGTTTTGGATTTTGGATTTTGGATTTTGGATTTTGGATTTTGCGTCTCGGGTTTTGGATTTTGGATTTTGGATTTTGGATTTTGCGTCTCGGCGGAGGAAATTTCCGACTCCCGACTCCCGACTCCCGACTCATGACTCCCGACTCCCCACTCCTGACTCCTGACTCCCGACTCCTGACTCCTGACTCCCGGCTCCCCTTCTGCCTTCTGCCCTCTGCCTTCAGCCTTCCCACTCTCCTCCAAAACCACATGGACATTCGTCCCGCCAATGCCCAGGGAGTTGACGCCAGCTCGGCGGGGGGAGCCGTTGGTGGGCCAGTCAGCCAGGGTGGTGTTGACGTAGAAAGGGCTGTTGGCGAAGTCGATTTGGGGATTGGGGGTGTTGAAGTGGAGGCTGGGGGGGATTTTTTGGTGGTGGAGGGCCAGCACGGTTTTGAGGAGGCCGACGATGCCGGAGGCGATATTGAGGTGGCCGACGTTGGTTTTGACGGAGCCGATGGCGCAGAACTGGCGGGCCTGGGTGCTGGTGCGGAATGCCTGGGTGAGTCCGGCAATCTCGATGGGGTCGCCCAGGGGGGTGCCGGTGCCGTGGGCTTCCAGGTATTGGATGGAGTCGGCCTCGACTCCGGCGATCGCCATCGCTGTTGCCGCCACCGTCGCCTGGCCTTCGCTGCGGGGGGCAAAATAGCCGACTTTCATGCCGCCATCATTGCCCACGGCGGAACCTTTGATCACGGCGTAGATCGTGTCTCGGTCGGCGATCGCCTGCTCCAGTCGCTTCAGCACCACCAGCCCCACGCCGCTGCCAAAAATGGTGCCCTGGGCCTGGGCATCAAAGGCCCGACAGTGGCCATCTGGGGACAGGATCATGCCCTCCTGGAACAAATGCCCCGCCTTTTGGGGTGTTTGAACTGAGACGCCGCCCGCCAGGGCCATGGCGCACTCCCCCGCCAGCAGACTCTGGGCCGCCAGGTGAACGGCCACCAGGGAGGTGGAGCAGGCGGTCTGGACGTTAATGCTGGGGCCACGCAGGTTGAGCTTATAGGAAATGCGGGTGGTCAGGTAGTCCTTATCGTTGGCCACGGTGGCCTGGAAGCCGCCCATGGAGCTGAGGGTAAAGACCTGGAGCGGATCCTGGGGGTCGAGGCGATCGCGGTTCGGATACACGTGGTTGAGCAGATAGGTATTCATCGCGGCTCCCGCAAACAGGCCGATGGGGCCGGCGTAGGTGAGCGAGTCGTAACCGGCGTGTTCCAGGCTTTCCCAGGCGCACTCCAGCAGCAGGCGATGCTGGGGGTCCATCAGCTCGGCTTCCCTGGGGCTGTAGCCAAAGAAATCGGCGTCAAAATATTCGGTCCCGTCCAGGGTGGGGCTGGCGTTGACGTAGTTGGGATGGCGCACTAGGGAGGGGGCCACCCCCGCCGCCACCATCTCCTCTGGCGTAAAGAAAGTGATGGATTCAACCCCGGCGCGCAGGTTCTGCCAGAACGCCTCCAGATTGCTGGCTCCCGGAAATCGGCCCGCCATGCCGATCACGGCAATTTCGGTATGCCCCGTTTGGGGACGCTTCCCTGACTGCCGCTCCCCGACCTGAACGCTGCCTGACTGAACAGCCTGGGAGGGGCCAATCCGTCGGGCCAGCGCCGCCACCGTGGGGTATTGGAACAGCTCCACTGCCGTCAAATCGGCAGCCAGGGCCGCTTGCACCTGCTGGAGCACCTGCATCAGCTTTAAGGAATTGCCCCCCAGGTCAAAGAAGTTGTCGTGGAGGCCAACGGCTTGCAGCCCCAGGACCTGCTGCCAGATGGCGGCCAGCCGCTGCTCCAGGTCGGATGAGGGGCGATCGCCCCCCTGAATCCCCGCAGGGGCCGTAACCCGTTTCACCTGATCCACAATGGCGTCGAACTCTCCTGCCGCAAACCGCTGACTGAGCGATCGCCGCTGAATCTTACCAATCGCAGTTTTGGGAATGGCGGCTGGCTCCACCGGAATCAAGTAGGCGGGCACAATGCCGAGGCGCTGCCGCACCTGCCGCCGCATCTGGCGCAGCAGGTCTGCCCAATCAGCCTCTGCCACCAGCGGATGAAAAAAAACGGCAAGCTGGTCGCTGGCGTCTTCCGGGCGACGCACGCCGCAGGCAGCGGTGAAGGACACGGCCACCCCGTCCAGCTCCTCCACCACGGCTTCAATCTCATGGCTGGGATAGTTCACCCCGTTGAGAATGATGACCTCTTTCTGTCGCCCCGTAATGGTGAGGCGTCCCTGCCGCAAAAAGCCCAGGTCGCCGGTATTGAACCAGCCATCGGCGGTAAATGCCTCGGCAGTGAGGTCGGGACGCCGGTAGTAGCCTGCCGTCACGGCCAAACCCCGCACCTGGAGCAGCCCCGTTTCCCCCTCCGGCAGCACCTGGTTGTGGTCATTCACAATGCGTAGCGACACCCCCGGAATGGGCGACCCCACTTCCACCAGTCCCCCGTCACTGGCGTTTTCAACCGAGAAGTGGTGGGAGTGAACAATGCCCGAACAGGTTTCCGACAGGCCATAGCCAGGACTCACGGCTGTGGCAGCCAGTCCGTAGGGGGCGAGCCGGTCCAGAAATCGCCGGGTCGTTTCCCCCACGACGGCTTCGGCCCCATTGCCCATCCACCGCACGCAGGACAGATCCCACTGCCGCTGCTCCAGGTGCGCCGCCTGCTCGTTCACCAGCCCATAGGCAAAGTTGGGTGCCCAAGTGGCCGTTACCCGATGCTGGGACAGCAGATCCAGCCAGGTGAGGGGCCGGGCCAGCACCCGCTCATGGGCCACGTGGATTTGCTCGCACCCCAGGTAGACCTCGGTAAAGTGAAACATCACCAGGCTGGCGACATGTTCCAGAGGCATCCAGTTGAGGGTGATGTCGGTGGCGGTGAGACGATTGACGGTGGCCATACCGTAGGCACTCACCCGCAGGTTGCGGCGGCTGAGCATGACGCCCTTGGGAGTGCCCGTGCTGCCAGAGGTGAGCAGCAGCAGCGCCAGGTCGTCGGGGGAGAGGGGAGCGATCGCCCCTCCCGACTCTTTACCTTGCCCCGCCAGCCGGATCGCTGCCAGAGTCAGCAGTTTAGTAGAGCGATTGTTAGTAGAGCGATTGGGAGACTGCGGTCCATGCCCCTCCCCATCCAGAAAGGCTTGCATCTCGGACTGGAGCGACTGGCTGGTGAGAACGGTCGGATGCTCCAGCAACTGGAGGGCGGCCCGGAGGGGCGGGGCGGGATGGGCCTGGGGGTCATAGCTGGGAGCCACGGCCACGGGCACGGGGACGCAGCCGCTGAGGCAGCAGCCCCACAGCGCTACCAGGAAATCGGGGCAGTGAGGTAGTTGGAGGATCACCAAGTCGCCCGGCTGGAGCTGGTGCGATCGCAGGCCAGCGGCAATCTGCTGGGCGTCCTGCCAGAGATGGGCGTAGGGCTGGTAGGTCTCTGACCCATCGGCATGGATGTGGCGAATGCCAGCCGGGGTACGAGCAGCCCGATGCAGCATGGCCGCAAAGCCTAGGGTGGCGTCAAAGTCAGGGGGCAGGGAACTCCCGTGAGCAATTGATTCTGGTGATTCTAGTAATTCTGATGATTTTGGTGATTCGAGTGACTCTGACGATGCTTGATGAACGCCGAAATTCTCCATGCTGACTCCCCATCCCACACTGGCGAGAAACCCAACGGATTCCAGCTCCTCTATCGGAACTGCAAACCTGTATGACTCTAACTCAGCGCCAGGTATGCGCCCAGCCTGATTTCAATCAGGTTTCTCTGCAGCAGTTAAGATAGCCGCTCAGCAGGGAGCCTGTAAAGCATTAGCCAGGAACTACTTCCCTAAAGATTCCCGTCCGTGGGGTTGCCAGAGATTGGCGATATCGGGTCCGTCAGGAATGATGCCTCCCGGATTGAGGGGAAACAGGTTGCCGTAATAGTCGCGCTTCACGGCTTCTAAATCACAGGTGGCCGCTACGCCAGGGAGCTGGTAGAGATCGCGCAGGTAAGCCCCCAGATGCGAATAGTCCTGAATGCGGCGGCGGTTGCACTTGAACAGGCTGTAGTAGACCGCATCGAAGCGAAATAGGGTCGTAAAGAGACGAATGTCGGCAAGGGTGAGGCGATCGCCACACAAATATCTTTGATTGACCAAAGCCGCGTCAATTTCGTCTAGGACAGCAAACAGTTCGCCAACAGCGCGATCGTAGGCGGTTTGGGTTTGGGCAAAGCCGCAGCGGTAGACGCCATTGTTCACACCAGGATAAATCTTTTCGTTCCAGGAGGCGATCGCCGCTTTCAAGTCATCGGGCTGCAGGTCCAGATCGGCGTGGCTGGCAAACTGGTTGAAGGCGTCGTTAAGGATTTCGATGATTTCGGCGCTTTCATTGTTAACAATGGTGCAGGTCTGCGTATCCCACAGCACGGGCACCGTGGAGCGTCCGCCATACCCCGGCTGGGCCACGCGATACAGATCGGCCAAGGCACGGCAGATCGTCCCATCAGCATCAAAATCCTTCTCAAACACCCAGCCCCCCGCCGCGGGAGAGGGAATCACCTTGATCACCGGCATGGCTTCCTCCAGTCCCTTGAGGGCACGCACCACCAGGGTGCGGTGTGCCCAGGGACAGCCCGTGCCCACGATCAGACAGTAGCGGCGGGCAGCGGGGGAATACTGATGATTAGTTCCAGCGTTCGGCCCAGCCTCGTTTTCAGCGTAAACTACCTGGCGGAACTGGCTCTCGGGGCGGACATAATCTCCCTCGGGCGAGCGGGGGGCCAGCCGCGCCATCATCAGGTGCCACATCGTCGCCCAGACGAACCGCCCCAGGCGGATGATCCAACCCCCCGGCAGTCCCGCCCGTTTTCCCGATTTGGCTTTTTGCGCTTTGGAGAGTGTCATAGGGATAAGCTTAATTATTCTCCTACATTAGCAATCTCATCCGGAACGAAAGTGGGGGAATTTGCCGTCCCAATAATCAGGAATATGGCCCTACGCGTTGGTATGAGGCCATAGTCATAGGTGAATTTCCCGCGCTATGGGGCATTCATCCGTAAACCTAAGCCCTTGGGGCGATATGTGGTGTGAGGCAAAGACAGATTATGGACCTGATTTTGAGAGCGATCGCGCTATTGCTAATCTCAGTATTACTCGACAGCACCTTCAGTCCGGCCCAGGCCAGGCAGTTCCGGCGCAAATCTGCCGCCAACAGTGCCGTGGAGCTGGTGGAAGAGGGCCAATCCCAAGCAGCTCAGGGCAACTTCCATGAGGCCATTCGCAGCTATACCCGAGCTTTAGAGGTGGACCCCAATTTTGCCGAAGCCTATATCCGGCGGGGGACGGCCCATCACGATATCGGCGATTTTGAGCGGGCGATCGCCGACTTCACCCAGGCATTGGCGGTTGATCCCAACAATGCGGTGGCCTACAGCAGCCGGGGAGAAGCCCGCACCCATCTGGGAGATCTGAACGGGGCGATCGCTGACCTAACCCAGGCGATCGAACTGGATGCTGGCTACGAACTGGCCTACACCATTCGTGGCACCCTCTACTCGGTGCAGGGCAACCTGGAGCAAGCGATGCAGGACTTCGATCAGGCCGTAGCCGTGAACCCCTCTTCGCCGCTAGTCTATTACAACCGGGGTCGCGCCCATACGGATTTGGGGCAGGCGGATGCGGCGATCGCTGACTACACTGAGGCGATCGCCATCGACCCCACTATGGCTGCGGCTTACGGCAACCGGGGACTGCTCTACGCCCAACTGGGGGAACGGCAACTGGCGCTGCGGGATCTGCAGCAGGCGGCGGAACTCTTCGACGAGCAGGGCGACCAGCCGGGCTACGAGGAAACCCTCTACTACCTGGAGCAGGTGGAGGAAATGGAGCCTGCGCCCGTTCCGTAAGGTTACTCGGCCTTTGAGCGGCTGAAGAGAAACCACCACAGTTCCAGCCCAATCAGCGCTAGCCCCACGACCGTCACCACTCCTTTGACCAGGGGCGGCTGATCCATCGGCTGGAACCGTTCGGTCTGCTCGGTGGGCATCGCGTGGGATTCTATGGACTCCGCCTGCAGCGGGTGGGGTGTCCCCAGCGCGAGCCCGACCGTCAGCAGGGCCAGGGCGATCCGGGTTCCGCCCAGGCAGGCCAATACTTGGGGTAACCGGGATGGGAAACGGGGGCGATCGCCCTCTGGATTTTCTAAGATTCGACTGGGCATGGTGAATGTCTAGAATATTTTAGGATTGCGTAGACGGAGGGGGGGCGACCTAAAGCACTGGCCGAAAATTGCGCAGCCGTAAAGCGTTGGTCACCACTGACACCGAACTAAAAGCCATTGCCGCCCCGGCAAAAATGGGGCTGAGCAGCCAGCCCAGCAGGGGATAGAGAATGCCCGCTGCAATGGGGATGCCTGCTACGTTGTAGATAAAGGCGAAGAACAGGTTTTGGCGAATGTTGCGCAGGGTGGCGTGAGAAAGCTGGATGGCGGTGACGATGCCTCGCAGGTCGCCGGAGATTAGGGTGATGTCGCTGGCGGCGATCGCCACATCGGTTCCGGTGCCAATGGCAATGCCCACATCAGCCTGGGCCAGAGCAGGAGCGTCGTTGATGCCGTCGCCGACCATTGCCACCACACGGTTACCGGCGGCAGGTCGAAACTGTAGGAACCGGCGGCGTTTACCAGCGGTGGGAGTAGCCTGCAGGGAGCGAATGGCGGCGGCCTTCTGCTCAGGACGGACTTCGGCCATGACTCGCATGATGCCGACTTCATGGGCGATCGCCTCGGCTGTGGAGCGGTTATCCCCCGTGAGCATCACCACCTCCAGCCCCAGCCGCTTCAGGGCGCGGACGGCTTCCACCGAGGAAGGCTTGAGGGCATCGGCGATCGCCATAACCGCTTCCACCTGTCTGTCTACGGCGACCCAGACCACTGTTTTGCCAGCCGCTTCCAGCCGTTGGCCGTAGTCCTGCAGTGCGGCGATGGGAATGCCCAGATCCGTCAGCCAGCGGTGGGTCCCAATCTGCACCAGGCGATCGCCTACCCGCCCCTGAACACCACAGCCAGCGATCGCCGCAAAGTCTTCTACTTCGGCGAGTCCAACCTGCTGATTTTGGGCGTACTGCACCACCGCTGCCGCCAGGGGATGCTCGGAGGCATGCTCGACGCTGGCCGCCAGCCGCAGCAGCGTGAGTTCGTGTTGATGGGCCGTGCCCTGGACGGTGATGTAGTCGGTGACGGTGGGTTTGCCCTGGGTGAGGGTGCCCGTCTTGTCCAGGACGATGGTTTGAATTTGGTGGGCCAGCTCCAGAGTATCGGCCCCTTTTACCAAAATGCCGTTTTCCGCCCCTTTGCCGGTGCCCACCATGACAGAGGTCGGCGTCGCTAACCCCAGGGCGCAAGGACAGGCAATGATCAGGACGCCTACTGTCGTAATGAGCGCCAGAGAAGGATTGCCCACCAGGTCGAACCAGATGATGAAGGTAAGTAGGGCGATCGCAATCACCACCGGCACAAACCACCCTGTCACCTGGTCTGCTAGTCGCTGGATGGGAGCTTTTGACCCCTGAGCCTGCTGCACCAGTTGGACAATCTGAGCAAGTACGGTGTCTTTGCCGACGCGGGTGGCCTGCAGGGTAAAGCTGCCCGTTTGATTCAGGGTTGCACCAATTACCTCATCCCCGGCCCGCTTCTCTACAGGAATGCTCTCTCCCGTCACCATCGATTCATCTAAAGTCGAGGCACCCGCGATGATCTCGCCATCTACCGGTACTTTTTCTCCTGGGCGCACCCGTACCCGATCGCCAATTTGGACGGCTTCGATGGGTACTTCAATTTCCTGATTGCCGCGTATCAAGCGGGCTGTGCGAGCCTGGAGGCCAATGAGCTGGCGAATGGCGTCGGCGGTTTGGCCCCGCGCCCGCTGCTCAAATAGCCGCCCCAAGAGAATCAAAGTAATCACCACGGCGGCAGTTTCATAATAGACCGCAGGCATCAGCCCCCGTTCCAGGAAAAAGTCAGGGAAGATGGTGGCAAAGACCGAATAGAAAAAGGCCGCGCTGGTACCCAAGGCGATCAGGGTGTCCATGGTGGCGGTGCGGCGCAGGAAGGACTTCCAGGCATTGACGTAGAAGCGATCGCCGCACCAGAACTGCACCGGCAGGGTGAGCAGGAGATGTAGCCAGGGGTTGTGCAGCCAGCCGGGAATCCAGGGCATGGGCAGCCCCGTCATCATGGGTAGGCCGCCAAATACAAGAACAAGGCTCACTCCGGCTCCAACGGCGACCTGCCGCTGCAGCGCACGGGTTTGGGCCTGGTGAGCTGCCCGCTCCTCATCGTCTTCACCAACGAGGGGGTTGAGGTCCTGTAGCGGCTCGGCCCCATACCCGGCGGCAATGACTGCCGACTGAATATCGCTGAGCTTGGCGTACTGTGGGTCAAAGCGAATGGTTGCCTGCTCAGCTCCAAAGTTGACGCTGGCATCTTCCACCCCGGAGACTGCTCGAATCGCCGTTTCGATACTGCGGGCACAGCCAGCACAGCTCATGCCTTTGAGCTTGAGGGTTGCAGTTTCCATGGCAGAAGTCTCCTGAATGGGTTGGGAAGGCGATGCTAAGTAGTTAAACAAGATTTTTTAGGAGTGCGCGCCCCTGGCGGGGGCGCACTCCCCCCGCAAAATGTAATTAATTGTGCTTGAGCACTTGAGTGAGCGTTAGGTCTAGCTTCAACCTAAACTCTCTAGCGGAATGGAGAGTCAAGAAAGCCCTAGGTGAAGAAATTTGAATAAGGTTTTTGCAGAGAATCTTCGCATTGTGTGCTGAAGGCCACAGATCTCTCATTAAACTCTCCTGCGAGTGTAGGAGCATTTGCGTAACCAAATGCTCGGGGAAAGCTAATTCTCATCAGTGGTCCTTCACCCGAGCAGGTGTTTCATGCTGCAAAATTTTCCCCCTAGGTACCTATGGCCTTCAAACTTCAAATTCTCCATGCCGCTGATTTAGAGGGAAGAATGTGACTCGCCTGGATGTGGTTTTGGCTGGCAGTGGTACCGTCGCTGAAATCGATTTTCTACAGCCAGATAACGGCGGGGCGATCGCCTAACCCGTTAACTTCTGGCCGCGCAGCGCCAGGCAAAGCACGGTTCGGTCTATCGCCTTAGGGGCTAAGGTTTGAATGTGGACCCCCCGCGGCGCGGGGGGTCCACACCTCTTGAATGCCCAACGCGAAAGCGTAACGCTATATCTGCGGAGATAGACCTCAACTCATTTATGAAGTTTTCGCCAGGGTACGGATTTCTACCCGTCTGGAGGGAATACTGAAGCCGAATCCATGACAGGATCAAAAAGATTTTGAGAAATCTTATTTCGAAGCTCCTAAGTAGAACTGCATTGAAAAACGAGGTTAGAAAACCGGGGGAGCGCTCCACCGGGGCGCTCCCCCGGTTTTCTAACCTGAATTTAATTGTGCTGACCTATTTACTTGAGCAATCCTGACCAATACCGATTCGTGCTGATACGTTGTAGAGGAGACAGTTTCAGTGGTTCAGTTTCGTCCTGCCCAAGCCTTCTGTTCTTTGACAGAGAGGCGACAGCGGTTATCGACCTCTCTTGAAATGGGGCTGGCGATCGCCCTCATTGGGATGCTGCTCAATGTTCTAGGCGGGTTCCTCCCCGTGGCCCACCAACCCGCCACGGCGGATAACGGCACAGCCACCACCGCGCTTCCCCGCCCCACCAGCCAGCAGGTGGTAGGAATTGTCCAAAGTGACGATAACCGGGAGGTTTGGCCAGCGATTGGCGATCGCCTCCAGCAGTCGGGGGTCACCCATCACGTCATCGACTGGAGCCGAGTACAGCAGGCGAGCGATTTGCGGGGGCTGTCGGTGCTGTTTCTCCCCAACGTCACCACCATTTCGGTCAATCAGCTTCGGGCCATTCAAACCTTCTTAGCCGAGGGCGGCTACTTAATTGTGAGCGGTCCGGTGGGAATGGCCTCATCGGTTGAGGTGCGGCAAGAACTGCGATCGCTCCTGGGGGCCTACTGGGCCTTCGCCTTGCCTCAACCGGCCTCCCTCCGGTCAATTTCTCCCCACCTCATTTCGCCCGAACTGGCCTCTGATGGCCAACTGGTGCAGGGTGGCGTCATCGTTCCCACGGGGCTAGAAAGCCAGATCCTAGCGACCTGGCATGAATCGGCTCCCCGCCGTCCCAACCAGACGGCCCGCAGTGCGGGCACCCAGGGGACGCCAGCCGTTGTTGCCACTGACCGTACCCTGTTCCTGGGCTGGCAGTGGGGCAGTGATGCGGTTAGTCCACTCGCTTTCGACAGTGTCTGGCTGCAGATATTTGTCGCCCGCCACGCTACGACCTCGACTGCAGCTACCGTGCCACCAGCCAGCGCCTTACTGGCAGAGCAAATCCCCAATCTCGCTCCCGCCACCCCCGACGAGATCCAAATCATTACCCAGCCTACGCCCACGCCGCCCCCCCGCCTATCCCGCCCAGAAGTGACGCCCCCGGAGAATTCTCCCCAGCCGGCCCCTGCGCCCACGCCGCCCCAGACATTTCCGGTAACCGCTGCCCCTGCCGCGCCTAGTCCGTCGCCTCCCGCAGAAGCAGCGCCCCCTGCTGCCACGCCGCCCGCGCCTCCACCGGCGATCGCCACTGCTCCATCTAGCCCCTCTTTCGATCCCACAGAGCAGGTTGCTCCTCCTGGTATTCCCGTCCAGCGAGGCACAATGCCCATCTCAGCTTTGGAGGCGATCGCCATGCGGCAAGAGCTGAATCACCTCATGGGGCGCTATGAGAGCGCCCTGCTATCGGGTAACTCTGCCGACAGCAGCACCAGTTTGCTGGTAGACCGGCCCGCTGATGATGAATCGACGCTGGTGGCTGGTGACCTAGGGGCATCCCGTTGGGAGAAGGGCGATCGCCCCACTGTCGCAAGCGAGTCAGTCCAAACCGCTTCCCGTAGTCATGACGTGCTGGAGCGGGTGCGGGGCTTGCTCGATGAGTTCCCCGACCTGGTGGCTGCACGCAGCTATGCCGAGGCCAGGGAAACCTGGCTAGAAGCCCGGCGGCTGCTGTGGGAAAACTTTCCCACTGACCAGGCCCTGGCCCAGCCAGAGATTCGGGCCATCTGGCTGGATCGGGGCACGATTGTGCAGGCCGGTTCTCGACAGGGGCTGGCCCAGATCTTCGACCGATTGCGGGAAGCAGGCATCAACACCGTGTTTATCGAGACGATTAATGCGGGATATCCCATTTACCCTAGCCAGGTCGCTCCCCAGCAAAACCCCCTGACCCGCCATTGGGACCCTCTGGAGGTGGCGGTGGATCTGGCCCACCAGCGGGACATGGAAATCCATGCCTGGATGTGGACGTTTGCGGCGGGCAACCAGCGCCACAACACGGTGGTTAATCTGCCGTGGAACTATCCTGGCCCTATCCTGGAGGCTCACCCCGGCTGGGCTAACCTGGACCATCGTGGCCAATCCATTCCTGCCGGGCAGACCAAGCCGTTTCTGGACCCGGCCAATCCCCAGGTGCGGAGCTATTTGCTGCGGCTGGCTGAAGAAATCGTCACCCGCTACGACGTCGATGGGCTGCAGTTAGACTACATCCGCTATCCCTTTCAAGACCCTAGTGCGGGCCGCACCTACGGCTACGGTACGGCATCGCGTCAGCAGTTTGCGCGGCTGACGGGCGTTGATCCAGTAGATATCTCCCCTGGCGATCGCCAGCTATGGCAGCAGTGGACCGATTTCCGCGTGGAGCAGATTAACTCTTTTGTGGCAGAGGTGGCTCGCGTGGTGCGACAGCGCCGCCCGGATGCGGTCCTGTCGGCGGCAGTGTTTCCCATGTCGGAACATGAGCGCCTGCAAAAGCTGCAGCAACACTGGGAAGTTTGGGCGCAGCGGGGAGACGTGGACCTCATCGTCACCATGAGCTATGCAATGGACACGAACCGGCTGCAGCGCCTCACCACCCCTTGGCTGACAGACGCTGATTTAGGCTCGGCCATGGTGCTACCGGGTATTCGCCTGCTAGATCTGCCCGATGCCGCCACCCTGGACCAGATTCAGGCCACGCGGGATATGCCCGCCGCAGGCTATGCCCTGTTTGCCGCCGAGAACCTGAACCTCAACGACAACCTCCAGGCCATCTTCAGCCGCACTCAGGGAACCGATCAAAACCAAGTCGATTTGGTACCGTTCCGGCAGCCGTTTGCTACTGCTGCCGCCCGTTTTACGGCCCTAAAGCGCGAGTGGACCTTTGCCCTCAGTACGGAGCAGCTGTGGATGCGGGAGGCCCAGCTCAACCAGTGGCGCACCCAAGCAGAAGAGCTTCAGACAGCGCTGGACGCCTTGGCTGAAGACCCTTCGACGGGGAACCTCCAGCGGGCTGAGCGATCGCTCGACGACTTCCGCAGCCGATTTAAGGAGTGGATGTCGCTCCATGCCCTCGATGACTCCTACCGAGTGCAGACCTGGGAGAACCGCCTGACCTTCCTGGCGACCCTGCTAGACTACGGGGAAACCCGCGCCCTAGAGGAATAGGGGCGGGTCGTGCCAGGTCCTCTAGGGTCGGCTACATGGCTAGCAAGTCTTCCAGGGCGTCCAGCGCTTCGCAGCTGGGTTGGGCCTGAGAGCGGGCCATTTCAGGAGGGGCGATCGCCATCAGTCCTGGATTGGCTGGAGCATAGGCCGCTGCCTCCGACGGCAGCGGATGGCGACCGTAGAGATACTCGTCGGCATAGCGCCGGAAGACGGCTTCAACCGCGGCACGGGTGTTTTTGAGCCCCCATTCCGCTGCAATGAGCTGGGCCTTCTCGATTACGTCTGAGCTCAGTCTTACTTTGTTGTCATACATAGCTGGGTATCACTCGTCAGCAGAAACAAACCCCGGACGTTAGCAAACTGCGGATCGCCCATCACCGTGAACAGCTTACGTCCGGCCAGCCGCTCGGAGATGAGATGGGAACCTCCCCCGGTCACCAGGAATTTTGTTACCCGCGCCATATAGGGCGTGTACTGGGCTTTCACCGTTTGGAAGATGCCCTTGAACCAGGGGTCTAAATGCTCGTCCAGCCAGGAATCCCAGGCTAGCCCAGTGTCGGCATAGGCGTGGCCGGTGCGGAAGCCGTCCATCACGATGCTGGGGTCCACGGTGGTGCCCAGGGCGTCGGTTAATCGGCGATCGAAGCTAATGGAGACGGCTAGCTCGTAGGCTCCGCCGCGGTTCATCACGTTCTCGTCGATCACCTCACCTTCGGCGTCTACTAGACGGGTGAGCCAGGTGCCGCCGCCGATGTCGATGACGATGGTGTAGCCGGTGTCGGGGATGTAGCCCTCGCTTTTGGCATAGTGGTAGGCTCCCATGCCCTCCCGCTCCACCTGGACAGATTCCACCTTGACGCGAAACTCAACGTCGTTGCGGATAAACTCATGGGTGCCCAGGAGCTGCTCTTGGATCGCTTCGGCGTGTTTGCCCGGCTCCGGCGTGGACACCAGCAGATTGAGCGGAAATTCGCTCAGAACGCCGTTAATCGGTTCTAGGCAGGCGTAGAGGTGGAGCCGCGCCAGCTCGATTTTGTTTTCGATGACGGTTTGCTGCTGACGGCGATATTTGTAAGCCTGCGCCCCAAAGTGGAACCGCGCCCCGCTGGGCAGCTCAATGAGCGGGGAGGCATCGGACCAGCTCACCGCATCCCGCCCCTGGGGAAGCTGATAGCGAACCGAACGAATCGCTTTGGGATGGCCAACGCCGTCATAAAACTTTAGGTCGTAGTTACCTGCGTCGAGGGCCAGGGTGCGCGTGGCGGTCTTGCTGGTGGACGAGGAAGCGCCTCTAGCGCTGCGCCCTTTACTATCGCGCCGTTGTCTGGTAGCTGTAGTCATGGATGATTACTCCAAATGGGTAAGTTTGTCCCCAAGCGGTACACCCGTACTATAGCACTCCCCTCCCCAACTAGATCAAGGGGACTGTTTAAAGTTTTTGATCCGGGTTTTTGCGCCAGAACGACGTCATATTTGCTCTCTCCCGAGCTATTGCGTCGGTACTCGCCCATTCAAGCGGTTCGACCTCACTCGTTCAAGTGTGCGGCCACTTCGCGGTAGAGGTTAATCACGTGAGCATCGGCCAGGCTGTAGTAGACGTTGCGGCCCTGACGGCGGTATTTGACGAGCCGCTGCGATCGCAACACCCGCAACTGGTGGGATACGGCTGATTCCCCCATTTTTACGATTGCCGCCAAATCACAGACGCAGAGTTCCTGCTGAGCTAAGGCCGATAGCAGCTTGAGCCGATGGGGATCGGAGAGCGCTCCAAAAAACTCGGCCATGCGCTGGGCCTGCTCGGTTTCCAGAACGCCGTGCTGCACCTGCCGCACGTTGTCCAGATGCACCAGGGGTTCGGCACAGCCGGGCACCTCGTCGGCGGCGGTTCGCTTACTCAAAGAGCCAGATTCAATCATTGTTCATTCATCGTTAACGGCTTCTTCCATGATACTGAGAATCATTACCACCTGAATATCTGTTCAGATATAGCCCTACGGGCTAAGGTTTGGGTGTGGAACCCCCGCGGCACGAGGGTTCCATACCTTTTGAACGTCCTAACGCGATTGATAGGCTTTCAAAAACAAGTCCTTTGGGCTATGATTAGCCATAAATGAAGGGGAGTAGCTACAGATTGCCTGCGGAACATCGCCTACTGTTAGGGCTATCCATCGGCAACCTGATGCCTGAATCAACACACTGGCGATGAGCCTGGTTCAGGCAGCGAGCAATTAGCGAGCAAGCGAGACCTTCACTGAGTCCACGGCTGCGGTGGGCTTGGTGAGGTCTAGCTGTTTCTCATCACGCCGACCCAGTCCCAACATGTTCGGAAAAAGTGTTTGGAGAAGGCGTGACCATGCTAACCGGATTTACCGCAGGTTTGCTGCTGATTACCCTGTCAGAACTGGGTGATAAGACTTTTTTTATCGGAGCCATTTTAGCAATGCGGCATCCGCGCCGCTGGGTGTTTCTGGGGGTAACCCTAGCCCTCGCCGCCATGACGATTCTGTCCGTTGGCTTGGGCCAGGTGGCGGCACTGCTACCACAACGCTATGTCCAGGGAATTGCGATCGCCCTTTTCTTTGGGTTTGGCATCAAGCTGCTCTATGATGCTAGCCGCATGTCGCCCCAGGACTGCATGGGGGACGAGCAGGCGGAAGCCCTAGATGCCATCAACGACAGGTCACAGCTGCAGCAGTCCAATCTGCTGGGCCGCATGGTGGTCATGGAAGCGCTGGTCCTCACCTTTGTGGCCGAATGGGGCGATCGCACCCAGATTGCCACCATGACCCTGGCAACGACGAATCATCCGCTTGGCGTCATCGCTGGAGCCACCCTAGGCCACGCCATTTGTGCTGCCATTGCCATCACCGTCGGACGAATGATGGCTGGATGCATTTCTGAACAGCTGCTGACGGCCCTGGGCGGCAGTCTGTTCATTATTTTTGGGCTGGTGATGGCCATTGGCGGATTGTGAGCCATCGGTGACGGCTTCCTAATCGAGCCGCTACGACTGACCGAGGGGGCTCGGTCGGTGAGAATCGCTGGAATTTAATAGGAACATTTCCCTATCCCACACGAATTATCTTAAGATAACTGTAAGAATTGAGTTCGTCTGGAATCAATCTGTTATCGACGAAATTTTAGGAGGAAACCTATGGCGCTCGTACCAATGCGGTTGCTGCTTGATCACGCTGCCGAAAACGGCTACGGCATCCCTGCTTACAACGTCAATAATATGGAGCAGATTATTGCCATCATGCAGGCTGCAGACGAGACGAACAGTCCCGTCATTCTGCAAGCCTCCCGTGGTGCTCGTAAATATGCTGGTGAAAACTTCCTCCGCCACCTGGTGATGGCGGCGGTTGAGAGCTATCCCCATATCCCCATCGCCATGCACCAGGATCATGGCAACAGCCCCGCAACCTGCTACTCGGCAATTCGCAATGGGTTTACCAGCGTCATGATGGACGGCTCCTTGGAAGCCGACGCCAAGACGCCTGCTAGCTTCGAGTACAACGTCAACGTCACGGCTGAAGTGGTGAAAGTGGCCCACTCCATCGGCGTCAGCGTTGAGGGTGAGCTGGGTTGCCTCGGCTCCCTCGAAACCATGAAGGGCGACAAGGAAGACGGCCACGGTGCTGAGGGCACCCTCACCCGTGAGCAGCTGCTGACCGACCCCGACGAAGCGGTTGAGTTTGTTGAGCGCACCCAGGTAGACGCCCTCGCGGTAGCCATCGGCACCAGCCACGGTGCTTACAAGTTCACCCGTAAGCCCACCGGCGAGATCCTTGCCATCAGCCGGATTGAGGAAATCCACTCCCGTCTGCCCAACACCCACATCGTGATGCACGGTTCTTCTTCCGTGCCTCAAGAGTGGCTCGACATGATCAACCAGTACGGCGGTCAGATTCCTGAAACCTACGGGGTGCCCATCGAAGAGATTCAAAAGGGCATCAAGAGCGGCGTCCGCAAGGTAAATATCGACACCGACAACCGTCTGGCAATTACTGCAGCCTTCCGGGAAGCGGCAGCGAAGGATCCGTCCAACTTCGACCCCCGTCACTTCCTGAAGCCTTCGATCAAGTACATGAAGCAGGTTTGTGCTGAGCGCTACGATGCCTTTGGCACCGCTGGCAATGCGACCAAGATCAAGCAGCAGCCGCTGGAAGTTTACGCAGCCAAGTACGAGAGCGGTGAGCTGGCTGCTAGCACGAAAAAGGCAGTTGCAGTCTAGTAAGACGCTGTATTCAGCGACTTAAGCTAGTTTGGATAGGTCAAGGGGGGCGATCGCTCCCCTTTTTTATGTTGTTGATAGCCCTACGAGCTAAGGTTCAAGTATAGAACCTCCGCGTCGCGGGGGGTCTACACCTCTTGAGCGCCCTAACGCGAAAGCGTAGCGCTATAGGTGGAGCCACTGGGAAATGGAAGCTGTTAAGATTAATGTAATGTTGTGCCGAACATATTTTTGTTAACCTCTGGCTGGTAGATGCCCATGGGTGAGGTAATGACCATTTCTGCAATTGGAACTGCCCCGGCGATCGCCCCCGATCGGTCGCGCCAGGTTACCCGCAAGCAGTATCCAAACTATAAGATTATCGTGCTGAACGACGACTTCAACACCTTTCAGCACGTAGCTACCTGCTTGATGAAATACATCCCCGGCATGTCGGAGAACCATGCCTGGGAGCTGACCCACCAGGTCCATAATGAAGGTCAGGCTACGGTTTGGGTCGGGCCACTAGAGCAGGCCGAGCTCTACCACGTGCAGCTGACACGGGCGGGGCTGACGATGGCTCCCCTGGAAAAGGCGTAGGCTACTGAATTCACCCAAGGGAGCAGGTATGGGACCATCTGAGCAAGGCCGCCTCGTCTGGAATCACTCCACCCATCTGCCGGGGCTGATTCCCATTCTGGAGCGCCTGGTCACCCATACCGGCATTCGCACCATCACTCCCGCGGCTCTGTCTACTGCCCGCTCTAACGCTCCCCATCTGCGAATTAAGGTTTCAGTTCCCATCTGCGGGGGCTTCAAGCTCATCGCCCGTAAGGGGAAGACAACTCAGGAAGTCTTTATCATCACCGATCTGTCCAAGGCCGAGCTAGAGGGGGCGATCGCCTCTGCCATGGGCCAAACCTGATGAAATTACCCTTTCGATCAAGCTAAGTGCTTATAGCCCTACGGGCTAAGGTTTGAGCGTGGAACTCCCGCGACGCGAGGGTTCCACACCTATTGAATGTCCTAACGCGAAAGTGTAACGCTACAATACCGTTTTTCTGTGAGGCTGCACATAGCAAGGGGGCTTAAGCCCCTTGTCTGTCCGGACTTCTTTTTGCAGACGTTACTGAGAGCGGCCCATGTGCGATCGCTCCATGCAGTGAAAGTCCCGCTTCACCTCCTGCCAGAGCGCTCGGTTATGGGGATCGGTGCGCAGAGCTTTTTTTAGGTAGATTCGAGCTTTGGTAAACTGTCGCTGCTGCACTAAGTGACGCGCCCAGCGCTGATAGGTGATGGCCTGCCACTGGCGGATTTCTAAATCGGTGGGAATACGCTGGGCTAATCCCTCAATCAGGGCGATCGCCATGGGGAAGCGACCATCCTTCAAGAGCTGCTGTAGCCGATTGAATGACTGACGCTTTAGGCGATTATCCTGAGCCGATAGGCTGGGGTTTTCCACCACCGCAGGCGGCTTGCGGGTGACGCGCACCTGCTGCGGTGGTGTCTTTGAGGTCTGTGCGACTACGGATGGTGGGGACGAAGCTGAAGTAGAAACCTCGCTGTCTGCGGTCGGTGAAGCCGCCGTTAGGAACTGAAGCAGCGCCTGATACGCTTCCGTCAGTTCGATAAACTTGTCCTGGGCGTGCCGTTCGGGATTCACGTCCGGATGGTATCGTCGCGCCAAACGGCGATAGGACGTCTTAATCTCCTCAAACGACGCGCCAGCACTCAGTCCCAGCAATTGGTAGCAGTTGGCGAGGTTCATTCATTAAAATTGGCAGAATCTGTCAAAATTCTGCCATTAATAAAATTGGTTGCGCAATGCCTGGCCAGAAAAAGGCTAAGCCGTTGGCTCCTCAATCACCTGGTCGATGAGGCCGTATGCCTGGGCCTCTTCAGCTGACATAAAGTAGTCGCGGTCAGTATCCTTTTCGATCTGCTCGACGGACTTGCCCGTGTGCTGAGCCATCAGTTCGTTTAGGTCTTTCCGAACGCGCAGAATTTGGCGGGCCTCAATTTCAATGTCGGTGGCCTGCCGCCGACCCACTCCCCCCAGGGGCTGGTGGATCATGATCCGGGCGTGGGGAAGCGCCAGTCGCTTGCCCTTCGTGCCCGCGGTGAGCAAAAACGCCCCCATGGATGCGGCTAGGCCGACGCAGATAGTGACCACCTCCGACTTGATATGCTGCATGGTGTCGTAGATGGCCATCCCCGCCGTGACGGAACCGCCAGGAGAGTTGATGTATAGATAGATGGGCTTGCTGGGATCTTCTGAATCTAGGTAGAGCATGTAGGCGACGATAGCGTTGGCGATCGCATCGTCGACTTCTTCGGCTAGGAAAATAATCCGTTCCCGGAACAGTCGCTCGTAGATGCTAATCCACTGCTCGTAAGAACTGCCGGGAAGGCGATAGGGAACGCTCGGAACACCAATAGGCATAGGTCAGCACAGGATAGGTGGACAGAAAGGAAATGAAAGATCAGAAAGTGTCGCGACCGCTCAAGCCTGCGACGGCTTGACTAGACGACAGCGGCGTTAGCAGCGGTGAGTCCTTTAGAGCTTTCTAACACCCGGTCGATAATGCCGTAGTCTTTGGCTTCTTGGGGCGTCATATAAAAAACGCGGTTCATGTCAGTAGCCAGGGTTTCAACCGACTTGCCGGTGCTTTCTGACAGAATTTGCAGAATCGTCGAATGCTTCGACAGCACTTCCCTGGCGCTGATTTCGATATCGGTGGCCTGCCCCCGAGTCCCCGAGGTGGGATTGTTAAAAGCAATCGTCGAATGGGGCAGACTGACCCGCTTCCCCTTCGTGCCGCAGGCCAGCAGCATCACCGCCATACCCGCCGCCTGCCCCAGGCAGATGGTGACTACTTCTGACTTGATGTGCTGCATGGTGTCGTAGATAGCCAGCCCCGCCATCACAGAGGTCATCCCTGCCACTGGCGATGCCATGCCCGCCTCCACTGGATCGCCCAGGGAGTTGATATAGAGGTTGATGGGCTTGGTGTTATCGTCGGCATCTAGGTATAGCAAGGCCGAAACGATGGAGTTGGCCAGCCCCTCTGACAGGGGACGGTTCAGGAAGATGATGCGCTCTTGGCTGAGGCGGGTGTAGATATTGACCCACTGCCACTGCTGGCTGCCGGGGATGTTGTAGGGGACGCGCAGAAGGCCGTCAACAGACATAAGCGTACACTCAGAATTTACGACTCAAAATGGGTGCCCTTTAGGTTAGGGCAGGCACCTGCTTGGGCAGCTCCTTAGCGCTTTCCAGTACCCGGTCAATAATGCCGTACTCCTGGGCCTCGTGGGGCGTCATATAGAACATCCGGTCGGTATCCTTGGACAGCTTTTCGGGGGTCTGCCCGGTGTTTTTGGAGAGGATATCGAGCATAGCCTGACGGTTGGAAATGACTTCCTTAGCGCGGATTTGGATGTCGGTCGCTTGCCCCTGAGCGCCCGTGCGGGGTTGGTTGAGCACGATGGTGGCATGGGGAAGGCTAGCCCGGAAGCCCTTGGTACCGGCGGCTAGAATCATGGCGGCGGTGCCCATGGCCTGCCCAATGCAGATGGTGTGAACGGGGGGCTTGATGTAGCTGATGGTGTCGCAGATGGCGAACGCTTCCGTTTCATAGCCGACCGCATCGCCCGTATACCAGGAAGTACCCGTCGAGTTGATGTAGAAGAAGATGGGCTTCTCGGAGTCGTCAAATTGCAGGTAGAGGAGCTGGGCGATGATCAGCTTGGTCACATCTACACCGAGCTGGCGCTTGGCATCATCAGAGGAGAACAGCGGCAGCCCCAGGTAGACGATCCGCTCTTTCAGCAGGAGGGAGGGCAAATCTGGCGGGGGAGTGCGGTAGTATGCATCTCCACCGTAGTAGGGGGATTGGACAGCCTTAATGGGTGAACTCATAATCAGAATGGCCTGCAATCACGGCGATACTCTTCATATAGTAACGCGACCTAGAACGCAATGGCGGACAGCTTTTGTCACCGGATAGGCCCCCTGGAAGCGCCATGAGCTGACTCTAAACCTATGTTTAAATCGATGTTGCGATCGCCCTACTTGCAGGCATCATAGACATGACCCTTCACGCCGTGCCAATTACCCCATGAAAGTCGGTTTACAGGCAGCCCTTAACGATGCCAATTTAGATGCGCACCAGTCCAGCAGCCAGCGCCAGCTCGCCATTTCCATCTCGGCGATCGCTGAATCCACCAGCCGCACCGCACCGCTCAACCTCTGCCTCATCCTCGACCATAGCGGCTCCATGCAGGGGCGACCGCTGGAGACGGTCAAACAGGCCGCCAGCGGCATTATTGATAGCCTATCGCCGGGCGATCGCATTTCTATCGTCGCCTTCGACCACGAGGCCAAAGTCGTGGTTGCCAACCAGGCCATCGAAAATCCGGCGGCCCTCAAGGTAGAAATCAACAAGCTACAGGCCAATGGCGGCACGGCCATTGACGAAGGCATGCGCCTGGGCATCGAAGAGATGGCTAAGGGCAAGCAAGAAAGCATCTCCCAGGCTTTTTTGCTCACCGATGGTGAGAACGAGCATGGCGATAATGACCGCTGCCTGAAGCTGGCCGAGCTGGCGGCGAGCTATAACCTCACCCTCAACGCCCTTGGGTTTGGCGACCACTGGAACCAGGACGTGCTGGAGGCGATCGCCGATGCAGGCGGGGGCACCCTGTCCTACATTGAAACGCCGGATACTGCCGTCAGCGAATTTGGCCGCCTGTTCACCCGCGTCCAGTCCATCGCCCTGACCAACGCCTACCTGCTGCTGGATCTGGCCCCCGGCGTCCGCCTGGCGGAACTCAAGCCCATTGCCCAGGTGATGCCCGACACCATTGAGCTGTCGGCGATGCAGGAGGGTGCCCAGTCCATCGTGCGCTTGGGAGATCTGATGGTGGACGCCCCCCGGGTGGTGCTGGCCAACCTCTACGTCGGACGGCTGGCCACAGGCCGGACAACCATCGCCCGGCTGCAGGTGCGCTACGACAATCCGGCCACCAATGGGGAAGACCTGCTGTCCGAAAAAATCCCCGTGGAGGCCAATGTGCTGGAGGATTTTCAGCCAGACGTGAACGACCAGGTGCAGCACCACGTCTTGACCCTGGCCAAGTATCGCCAGACCCAAATTGCCGAAGCCAAGCTCAAGGATGGCGATCGCACGGGAGCCGCCACCATGCTGCAAACGGCGGCCAAAACGGCGCTACAGATGGGCGACCAGACGGCGGCAACGGTGCTGCAAACCACGGCGACCCGCCTCCAGTCTGGAGAAACCCTGTCGGAAACCGACCGCAAGAAAACCCGCATTGCCTCTAAAACGGTGCTGCAGGACAGTGAGCCGATTTAGGGCTGTGCCTGGGGGCGATCGCCTGCAGGCTGATTCACCAGAGCAATGATGCGATCGAACTGGAACTCCCGGTTCCACTCCTGCAGCAGGGTAACCAGGTCAGAATTTTGGTCCGAGATTTCATCCAGCAGGTAGGAGATTTGTAAATCTGACCCCTTCAGGGCCGCCCGGTGTAGGGCATGGACCCAGTCAGGCGGCATCTGGCTGAGGGCAGCCCGCAGCTTTTCCTGAACCGCAGGGGACACTGAGTCCAGTCGGGGCGATGGCGCGGCTGAAACAATGGCCGCCGTTGGCTGCGGCTCCTCCCCCTCATAGCGATATTCAATTTCCAGGTGTAGGGCCAGCTTTTCGAGCAGCACAGGCTCCTGGACGGGTTTGGGAATAAAGTCGTCACAGCCCGCTGCCAGCACCATGGAGCGGTTTTCTTCAAAAGCGCTGGCCGTAAAGGCGATGATTTTGGTCCTACGGGGCGGGAGCGGCATCTCGTTCTCCCCGGAGGACGCCGGGCCGCAGTGGGAAGACTCGACGGAGAGCGCCAGCCCCGCCGCCTGCTCTAGCTCCCGGATGCGCCGCGTGGCGGCATAGCCATCCAGAACCGGCATGCGCATATCCATCAAAATCAGGTCAGGCTTCCAGGCTTGCCAGAAGGCGATCGCATCGGCTCCATGCTCGGCTTCATAGACTTCCAGCCCCATCCGACTCAGCAGGCGGGACAGCAACTGGCGGTTCTCCCACTGGTCTTCCACAATCAAGATGCGGCGGCTCGGCTGATGGGGAGCCAGCCCAATCACACGACGATGGGGCACCTGAGCGGCAGCATCCGCCTCAGTAGCGGGTTTTGCCTGAATCGTAAACCGAAATATGCTGCCCTGTCTGGGGGTGCTATCCACCGTGATGGTGCCCCCCATGAGCTGAATAAACTTCTGGCTAATCACCAACCCCAGCCCCGTCCCCTCCTGGGACTGCCGGCCCGCTTTGGTTTGCATAAAGGGTTGGAACAGGCGCGTCATCTCTTCGGGCGCAATGCCTATTCCCGTGTCTTCAATTTCAAACTGGAGCGTCAGGAGAGCTGGGGCGGTTACTGGGCGGGCGGGCGATCGCTCAGCGGGCACTGCCACGGCATCCGGCTCTCCCTGATATCCTCTCTCGGCTAGCCCCACCCGCAGGACAACGCTTCCCTGGGAGGTGAACTTGATGGCATTGCCAATCAAATTGAGCAACACCTGCCGCAGCTTATTGGCATCGGTGATGATGTACTGGGGCACGGCGGGCGATCGCTCAAACGATAGCGGCAACTGCTTCTCTCTGGCCTTGAGGCCGAGCATGTCCTCCAGAATGTTTAGCAACTGGTAGAGGTCGAAGCAGGTCTTGTGCAGCTTTGTGCGGCCCGCCTCGATCTTGGACATCTCCAGCACATCGTTAATCAGATTCAGCAAATGCTGGCCGCACCGGCTGACAATAGACAGATATTCCTGATGCTCGGGATAGCGCCCTGAGTCGTGGCTCATGAGCTGGGTGAATCCTAAAATCGCGTTGAGCGGCGTACGCAGCTCGTGGCTCATATTGGCCAGGAACTCACTCTTGGCCCGATTGGCTGCCTCCGCCGCATCCTTTGCCTTTTCCAGCTCGATAGACTGTTGCTTGGTTTTGGCCAGCAGTTCGGCCTGCTGCAGCGCAATGCCCAACTGACTGCTGACGTGGTTGGCCAGGTTAATGTCAGCGATGCTCCAGGTGCGGGGACCCGCGTTTTGATAGCTGGCCAGCAGGCCCCAAAGCCGCTTGCCCTTAAAAATGGGAACCGTGAGGTAGGCCCGGGCCTGAAAGGTTTCCAAGAGCCGCAGATAGCAGTCGGCAAAGCCCTCAGTGTAAATATCCTGCACGGCGCTGAAGCTCCGCTCCTCCTGGGCATAGCGCCCCCCCTGGGTCGTCTGCAGATACGTGTCGTCGATGAGCGTGGGGGAGGCACTCCAGCTTTTGACGACGCAGGGATCGCTCCTAAACGCCTCGCCGTTGATAATACGGGGGGGATTGGCCGAAACCAGAGGCCGCCAGCCAGCGGCAATCGATTCTGCCACAAACGTCCCGCTCCAATTCTGGTTGAATTGATAGATGGCGACGCGATCGCACGCCAGCAGTTGGCGCAATTCCTGGGTGGTGGTTTTAAAGATCTCCTCAATTTCTAGGGTCTGACGCATCTGTTCCACCACGCCCCGCACGGCCCGCTCCCGCTTGACCCCATCCCGCAGCGCCCGCTCCACCTGCTGCCGCTCCCGATGGAGGGACAGGGCCGACGCTGCTGCACTCAGGAGGCTCATTTCCGACGGTGCCCAGACCCGAGGGACCGCCCGCTGGGCAAACGCAATCACCCCGCTGAGTTCCTCAAACACGATTAGGGGAAGCACCAGCAGGGATTGGACCCCCTGATCTACCAGTCCTTGCCGTTCAGCGGCAGGAAAGCTAGCCACCGCCCCGTGGATATGATTTCCCGTCACCAGACTGGCATACCAGCGGGGCATGACGTCTGACAGGGGACGATCTTCAGGCAGCAGGGACAGCGGCACCTCAGCATGATCGTCCACCGACCAGCAAACCTGCTGCGGCGTCGCGGCGTTTTGGGCCGCAACCGGCTGATTTTCGTAGAGGTACACGTGGGATGCTCCGGCGGCGTTTCCCAAAATCTGCAGGATTTCAGTCAGCGCCTGGTTGCTGTGGATGTGGGAGAGGAGCTGTCGCTGTACGTCCACCAGCACTGACAGGTGGCGCTCGCGCTGCAGCAGGGCATCCTCTGCCTGCTTGCGCCGCCGTTCGTTTTCATGCGCCCCGATGAACTTGCCGATGCTCTGAGCCATCAGCTCCACCAGCTCGGCGCTGTAGGATTCTAGATGCTTGACCTGCTCGTGTTGCGAGAAGAAGCAGAGGGTGCCGTAGATCTGCCCGTCTACGCGGATAGGGGTACCGATATAGGCTCCAAAGCTTGCCAGAAATGATGCTTCTACCCCATCGCCCGCCGCCAAATCCTGAATCTCGGGTGCCTGGATTACCGTTGCTCCCCGCTGAATGACCAGGCGGCAGGGGGTCATGGACAGGTGGATTCTTTGCCCCGGCATTGGCCCCACCGTTCCAGGCCAGATCGCGAGAATTTCGTACTGGCCGTCCTCGACCAGCCGCCCCACCGCACCCGCTGCCAGCTTGAGGATACGGCATCCCGTCCTCAGATAGTCATCGGCCAGGTCGTTGATATTGTCGAAGTCAGTCAGGTGAAGTCGGTGCAGTTGCTTGAGGCTGAGGCTGAAGTCGGAGAGGGCATCGGATACCTGAATCAGCTCATCCTCAGCCCGCTTGCGGTCGAGAATTTCCTGACGCAGCAGGTCAATTTGGTAGTCGAGAAACTCGCGGTGCTTCTGCTCCTGCTCGATGAGGTTGGCTTGGGCGAGAGCAATGCCCACCTGAGGAGCGATCGCCTCTAGTAGCCCTAAACTATCGTCGTCCCAATCGCGATCGCCATCACACTGGTGGACGGCAATCACGCCGTTGACGCTGCCCCGGTAGGAAGTGCGAATTGCCATCATCGACCGGGGAACAGTTGCGTCGGGCAGCAGGGGAAAGATCTCGGCATACTGCTCAGGCGTTATCCGGTTGAGCGCCACGGCCCGGTCGGTTGCTAGGACAGCGATCGCGTAGGAGTGTTGAGCGACTGTCACCTCGCCCCCCAGCACCGACCCCCAGCTCGCCTCCCGGTATTCGGCCACCACGGGCATCGTCACGGGCAGGGTTTTGTCGTACATCAAAATGATGCAGCGGTTGACCTCCAGGGCCTGCCCAATCTGGGTGGCGGCGATGTCTAGAATGTCTTGGGAAGTCACCTGGGAGCGGATGGTTTCGGTGATTTGCTGCAGCAGCAAGATGCGCTGGAGCTGCCCCTGCATCTGTAGCTCGGACGCTTTGCGGAAGGTGATGTCGCGGTACTGCCACAGTTGCCCAATGTATCGCTGGTCGATGAAGATGGGAACGCAATCCCGCTCTAGGACGTGCCCGTCCCTTAAAACCAGCTCTTCCGCAATCACCGACTGGCGACGCTGGTAAATTTCCTGAATCCGCTGGGCGTAGTCGCCTTTGCCCGCAATGTTGGCCTCACTGAGAGCGATAATCTGGGAGCTATGGGTGCCGATCAGGTGGTGAGCGTCTACCGGCAGCTTCAGCAAATCACAAAACTCCTGGTTGACCATCACCACACGGTGGGCATCGTCTTCGATGAGAATGCCTGCCTGGGTGTTGGCAACCAGCGTATCGATTTGCCCCCGCATGGACTGAATCGAGGTCTTCCAGGGAAGCATGGCCGTGTCGCTACGCCCCCCAGCGGTGCGATCGCCTCCCGTCACCCTGGGCATCTCGATTGTCGAGCGGGCATGGATATCGCCGGGATCTTGGCGGACATCACTACAGACATCACTGAGTTCTTGGGCAGGAACAGCCCCAGCAGACGGTGAGGCCAGGGACGGCAGCAGGCAGGTCATGGGGCTAACAGGAGAATCGCCCCGCTCGTGGCTGCGAGCGGTAGAGCACTGCTGCAGGACTCCCAGCTTCAGGTAATGGTCAATGCGGGCGATCGCCTCGGCCAGATCATAGGGCTGGGTCAGGTAATCGGCGTTGCTAATGGAGAAGATGCGGCCCCGGTCAACGGCCTGCTGGGGCGGAATCAGGAAAAGAATCGGCACATCACCCCGGGGCATGGCTCGCAGCTCCCGCGCGAGGTCGTATCCATCCGTCTCGAAGGCGCAGACGCTCAGCAGAATGAGGTCAGGCGGCTCATGCCGGAGCGATCGCATCAATGCCGCCCTGGTTTCTGCACAGTGAACCCGGAATCCCCGATGTGCCAGCTCGCTAGACAGCACCGGCTGGATAAATTCTGCAGCATCGCCAATTAAGATGTTGCCGTATGCCATAGGTTGACCCGCTATTCCTAGCGCAGTGGGTATGCAAGAAAACTAAGTGCTAAGTAGCTAAACAACGTTCTTGGGGGCGCGCCCTCAAGAAAATGTAATAAAACTGTTCAACACAAAATCCGTGGGACTCCCCCACCTCGGAACAGGTGGGGGAGGAAAGCGGGTGAGTCGATTCCCCTCGATGGGGATGAGACTCACAATCTCTTAGGCTACGCATAGACCATTCGACCTCCTGACTAGCGTTGTT
>JBHJGR010000399.1:0-8268 GCA_050331615.1 Elainellaceae cyanobacterium | reverse complement strand
TGGGCGAGGGGGAGGTAAGACAAGGCTTTCCGGCTCCCCTTCTCCCGCTCTGGGCTACTACATACCCACATCTTGGCCCTCACCCCCTCAATCCCCCTCTCCCAAAAATGGGCGAGGGGGAGGTAAGACAAGGCTTTCCGGCTCCCCTTCTCCCGCTCTGGGAGAAGGGGTTGGGGGATGAGGGAAAAGCCCGAACAGCAAGGGGGTCAGGACTTATGTGTACTTAGTAGCTCCCTTCGGGAGAGGGCTAGGGTGAGGGCTTCCAGGCAGCGGTTCGTAAGTTTTGTCAGTCAACCAGCTCACGGACAGGCACAGTTTTAGCAAAGCGCTCTTGTTGCACTAGATTTGCACTTTCTAGCGGTAATGTTGAAGTCGGGCACTGCTGATAATTTACACGTCAGATATCTTGCGTGGACAGCACGAATGGTTGAGAGGGTGTTCGTAAACTGATGTTTCGATCCCCCCTAGCTCCCCTCGAAAGAGGGGGTACCGGAGCCAAAGACACCTTTTTTAAGGGGGATTTAGGGAGATCGAGTGAATTTTGCTACTCAAGGCAAGACTGCTCAAACGCCCTCTCAGGCTGTGGACGTGAATTTTTTTAGAGGAGTTGGTTAGAGATGGCAGAGTCCTCTCAACAGCCCATCGAGCAGCTATTTGCCTGCTTAAGCCACGAGCTGCGAACCCCGATCACATCGCTTCAAGGGGCGATCGCCCTCCTTCAAAACCATAATTTGAATGACGTATCAGAAGTCGGATCACTCTTAAACCTGGCGTCAGAAAGCACGGATCGCCTAACGCAAATCATTGAAAATATTTTAGATTGGTATCAAATTTCCCAGGGGAGCAAAAGCCTATTCAAGCAGCCCTGTAACATTACATTCATATTACTACAGCTTATTGATTCTTTAAACTCATTGACTACAGACAAGGGCATTCAAATCCATCTGGAATCTCCCACAGAAATTACGCTCCAGGCCGATCACTACTACCTCACTCGTGCCTTATCCCATCTGTTGCAGAATGCCATTAAGTTTTCTCCATCTGGAGGCCAAATCTCTGTAACCGCAGCCCTCGTTGAGGATAGAACGATCCTGGATGTTCCTTCCCTATTAAAGATTGCCGTACAAGATCAGGGCGCTGGCATTCCAGAATCTGCCCTCGAAGAAATCTTTCAACCCTTCTATCAACTTGATACGTCCGATACCCGTCACCATGGAGGGCTGGGGTTAGAACTGGCGATCTGTCGGGAAATTATTCAACAACACCAGGGGCGCATTTGGGCCGAGAGTACTTTAGGGCAGGGGACAACCTTTTGTGTCATCCTGCCAATACTGAACTATTCTACCTGACTTCTCTGCCTGCCTATTTGGGTTACGCTAACACTAACCGATCCTACGGCTGTTACTAAAGGTTAAAATACGACTGGAAGCAACGAGGAGACGGGCTGAGTTGGACGATCGCTCTAAAACCACCGATCAACTGATTGCGGAGCTAGAAGCGCTGCGTGCCGAAGTCGCATCTCTAAAACAGAAACCAGCGTGTGCCCCTTTTGTTCGCGTCCCTTTCATTCAACAGGAACAATTATCATCCGTCTTCTTCAATGGGGCCACGCAGTCCAACGTGGGCTTGTTCATCGTCGATACGGACTTGCGCTTCCTGCAAATCAACCAAGCCTTAGCCGACATCAATGGCTATTCCATTGAAGCCCACAAAGGGCGGCTCATATCTGAGCTACTGCCGGATCTGGCCCCCACCCTCATGCCCCTCCTGCAATCATTAGTTGCAACTGGGCAGCCAATTACCAATCTTGAAGTTTCTGGCTATGTCCCCAGTCAACCCGGTTCATTACGGCACTGGTTATCGTCCTTCTTTCCCCTAGCAAATCCCGCTGGGGCCATCATCGCTGTGGGGGGCATTGTTTCTGAAATCACCCACTACAAACAAACCCTGGAAGCCCTCCGCCAGAGCGAAGAAAACCTCCGCATGGCCCAAAAAATCGCCCATGTGGGTAGCTGGCATTGGGATCGGGCTGCCCAAACCGTCTTCTGGTCTGAGGAAATGTATCGCATTCACGGCTGCGATCCCACCCAGCCCCTCCCCAGGGAACAGATCTGGCTCCTTATATTCATCCAGATGACCGGGCGATGTTCCAGACCCTGACAGAGCAAGCCCAGGCGGGGCATTCCTTTGAAGTGGATCTGCGCATCGTGCGCCCCGATGGGGAGGTGCGATACGTTGAGGCGCGAGCAGAGCCGGGGGTCTTTAACGAGCAGGGGGAGCTGCTTCACCTGTTTGGCACTGTGTTGGATGTGACGGAGCGCAAGCGAGTCGAGCAAGCACTGCGGCAGAGTGAGTTTGCCCTGCGGGAAGCCCAGCGGCTGGCTCACGTCGGCGACTGGAAATGGACGCCCGAGACGGGCACGATCTGGTCAGAAGAAGTCTTTCGGATTCATGGCATAGACCCCAGCCAGCCCAGCCCTCCCGGCCATGCAGAGGTGAGAAAACTGATTCACCCCGCTGATCTGGAGATTCATGATGCCATTTATGCCGCAACCCACGCCGGTCAACCCTACAAATTTGATCTGCGGATTGTCCGCCCCGATGGTGAAGTGCGGTATGTCGAGGCACGAGGGATGCCCGCCGTACGTGACGAACAGGGCAACCTCACTGAGCTTTTCGGCACCGTCATGGATGTCACCGATCGCAAGCGGGTAGAAGCTCAGCTGCGAGAGAGCCAGGAAAATCTGGCAAGAGCACAGAAAATTGCCCACATTGCCCGATGGGACTATGACCTGACAACTCAAACCTGTCAGTGGTCTGAAGAGTTATATCGAATTCACCAGCTCGATCCCAGTCAGCCAGCACCTACAGGAGAAGCGCTGGATCAACGCATTCATCCCGATGATTTGTGGATCGATCGCCAGCGGATCAAAGCTCCTCTGCTGGCAGGGCAGCCCTATGAAGCAGATCTGCGCATTGTCCGATCGGACGGAGAAGTCAGGCATATCGAAACGCGGGGAGAGCCAGTCTTTGATGCTCTCGGTCAGGTCGTGGGTTTCACTGGAACCGTCGTCGATATTACCGATCGCAAACAGACTGAAGAAAAGCTGCGCCGCAACGAAGCAGAAATCCGCGCCATCCTCGCTGCTCTTCCTGATATGTTAATCCGGGTCAAACGGGATGGAACTCGGCTATTTCTGTCGCCAGGGAGCCTGCAATCCTATTGCCCGGTCGAAGAATTGGTGGGCGGTTCCGTTTATGATACCCTGCCTCCGGCAATGGCCCACCAGCGGATGGCCTATGTTGAAAAAGCCATTGAGACGGAAGAAAGACAGGTTTACGAATACGAGATTATGATAGACGGCAAACTTCGCTGTGAGGAAGCCAGAATTGTCGCGATCAATGACGACGAAGCGCTGATCGTCGTACGCGACATTACGGAGAATAAGCATTTGGAACGGTTAAAAGCTGAATTTATTTCCGTCGTCAGCCACGAGCTACGAACGCCCCTCACCTCCATGCAGGTTGCCCTCGGCCTGTTGGATGACCAACTGGTTGATCCCGTTTCAGCAGATGGGCAGAACATGATTCATGTGGCGACGGCAGGGGTCGATCGCCTGGTGCGCCTGGTCAATGACATCCTGGATCTGGAGCGGCTTGAGTCTGGCAAGCTGCGCATCAAAAAGCAGCGGTGTAGTTTGTCCGATTTGATTGATACAGCCACTGAGCAGATGAAGGATCTGGCAAAGCGCTCCAACATCACCATGCAAACGGCGATCGCCCCTTACTCCATCCACGTCGATCCGGATCGTCTGGTGCAAGTTTTCACCAATCTGCTCAGTAACGCCATCCGCTTCTCGCCGCCAAACTCAGTCATTGAAATCCTCGCCGAACCTTCACCCCCCTTTTCTATGCAGTTCCGCATTAAAGATCAGGGCCGTGGTATCCCTAGCGATCAGCTAGAAAAGATCTTTGAACGCTTCCAGCAAGTCGATGCCTCCGACTCCCGCGAAAAGAATGGAACAGGGCTGGGATTAGCCATCTGTCGCAACATCATCCACCAGCATGGCGGACACATCTGGGCCGAAAGCATACTGGGACAGGGTAGTACCTTTTATTTCACCGTACCGATGTGGGAAAATGAAGCCAATGGCAACGAAGCGCATTCTGTTGATTGATGATGACCCCGGCATTCGTCAGGTCGTGCAGGTCACGTTCAAAGTCATTACCTCCTGGGAAACGCTGGTGGCCGATGCCTGCCTCATGGGCATTGCCCTTGCCGAAGCCGAGCAACCCGATGCCATTCTGCTGGATGTGATGATGCCGGAAATGGATGGGATCACTGCCTTTCATAAGATGCAGGAAAACCCTGCAACGCGCAAAATTCCAACCATCTTACTAACTGCAAAGGCCCAGGCCAGCAAACGGGAGAGATTTGCTCAATTGGCGATCGCTGGCGTGATTACCAAACCATTCAAGCCGCAAGACCTGGTTAAACAGGTGCGGTCAATTTTAGGGTGGCGTGACTGATCAGTAGGCTTGCCGGGGTATTCATCTAAGTCAGGCAAGCCTGGTTGGATAAAACCCAGAATTCAGGAGTCAGAATTCAGAAGGGAGCCGACTTCTGGTTCCTGACGCCTGAATTCTATTCTTGGGAAAGCGTCCCCCTTACGTTGATACCCGGTTTGCCGTTCGGCTGAAATCACGGCAAAGCCGATGCATTTCTATCGCGCTCAGGGGGCAACCGCTTCTGAATCTGGAGCCGAGGGGTCTGTACTCTGGCCATTCTGATCATTGGAATCATTAGATTGCATGGCTTCAGTCAAGTAGGTTTGGCGCGGAACGCCGATATTGATACCATTCGCTGCCAACGCTTTTCTGACCCGCAAGCAAAACTCCCGACCAACCGCCCACTGCTGTAGCGGCGCGGTTTTAATCCAGGTGGTGATGGTCATGCCGCTGTGTGAAACACGATCAATGCCTAGTACATCCGGGGGGGCCAGGATCTTATCTTGCCAATCCGGCTCTTCGTACATCGTTTGAGCCACCTCTCGCAACACCGACAACGCCTGTTCTGGATCGCTTTGATAGGACACATCAATGCTGAAGTTGACCCGCGACCAGCTCCGGGTCGCGTTTTTGACTTCTGTAATCGCACTGTTGGGAATGGTGACCAGTTCCCCATCACCACTCCGCAACTGAGTCACGCGCAAGTTCAGATTTTCGACTAGACCCGACGCACTGCCCACATCAATTACATCGCCAATGGCATACTGATCCTCTGCCAAAATTAGAAAGCCATTCACAAAATCCTTCACCAGGTTTTGTGAGCCAAATGAAAGGGCAAAACCAAATAAACCGCCAATAGCCAACACGGAACCGGCTGGAATTCCAATCGTGGTCAACACGCTCAACAGTGCAACGACCAAAATCAGGATAGTGACTAAGCCTTTGGCGGCTCCAGCAATGGTCGAGACGCGCAGTTTTCGCCGCTGGGCATCTCCTAAGTCAAGAAACTCAATTAGATCTTGTTCTTGCCACTGGGAACTGACTCGCTCGATAATGCGATGACTGAGGCGCACCGCCAGCCCGGTAAAAAACCAGATGGTGAGCAGTTGCAGCGGAATGGCCAATGCGCCGCCGCTCCAGCGAGCCGCGTAAGGAATGCGACGCAGAATGATAAAGATGCCGACAAACCAGGCCAGCACCACACCCCAGAAGAGAATCCATTGGAGAGACCCCCATAATGCTAGGCGACGCTCAAGCTGATGGGTTTGTTTGAGTCTTTGCAGAAACTGTTCTCGCTGCTGAACCAAGGCAGTTTCTGAACTTTCGTCTTCAGCGATCGCAGATGCATTTTCCTGGGGATCAACCAGTTCCTCCTGGTCTTGGGTAGGAATGTTGAGGTCTCGTTTCTGTTGCTTCAACACTTTTTGCCGTTTTGTAATCAGGCGTTTAAGAACCACTGAAATTACAGTGAGCGCAATCAGTGCCAGCAAAATTTCAAAGTTATTACGTATCGTATTGCTCAGGGCATCTCCCGAAAACTCCTCAAATTTCCGGTCAAATTCATCTACGATAATGTCTCGCCACTCGTCTGCCAGTTCGTCAATAGGCTGACCGTAGTAGTCGGCATCAATGCCGGTAACCGTTGTAATAATCAGCGGACGGGTATAGTCCTTGTCGGTCACGCCAATGACCGTTGCACCATTTAACATTGAAACTTGTATCGAAAGGGTTTCCTGATCCAGGATATTTAAGAAGGCTCGGTTGAGTTTGGCTTCAATCTCCCCTGCCCGCTCTTCCACAGGAATGGGTTCACTGCCTGCTTCGGGACTGCGATCAGTGACGGTGGGGGAAGCAATCTCGAACAGTCTTTTATTATCCAGGGGAGAATTGACCCAGGTAACCTCAATGCTACCAAAACGACGGACATCTGCCGGGGGGCGATCGCCGCTAGATTGCCCAAACCCATCGGGTAGAGAGAACTGCGCCTGACCGGGATGCCCGACGAGCAGCACCATAGCAAGGGATAGGAAGAATACCAGACTAACGTTCAATAATCGTCTAAATTGTTTAGGCATGAGTAACTGGACATCAAATGACGACATGGAATTTCACGGAGATTTAGAAGATGGTGCATCAACTTAGGAAAACTTGGCGTTGATCCCCCTCCCTTGAACCTATCATCCTTTTAGATAAGTACCTTGGCACCATTAAAAACCAACTTCAAATTCCTGCGCTGGCCGCTGCGCAGGCAGCGCAGGGGTTATGGGTTTTACATTTAATTGTGACCACCTACCTACAATCTCTTTAAATTCCTGTTTGATTTGCTCAGTGGGGAGAATAACATCAAAAAGTGAAAAATCGGTGCAATTTGATATAGCACTCTATATCGCGTTTTCTCACCTCAATGGTTATAGCGCTATGCTTTCGCGGTAGGCCGTTCAAGAGGTATGAAACCTCTGCAACGCGTGGGTTTCACACTCAAACCTTAGCCCGTAGAGCTATAATTCTGAAAATTCTCCGGCTTTGACCACAAGAATTGGATTGGAATCACGAATCGTGCTCAGATGGTGGGCAAAAACGTTCGCTCAGTAGTCGCTACCCGGTCATCCAACGGCTTGGTACCTTCCCAACGCTGCCACTCTCTTGGTACGGCATTTTCCCACAAGTCCCTTATGAGGCCAGAGCATTCCGCTGATGCGCGGAGCAGATTCACGCCAAAAATCCCAGGGGGCTGCTCTACTATCGCGACGAGTTAGCGGGCATCATCAAAGCCCGCAACCAGTATCGGGGAGGCCGAGGAGCCGATGAGGAGGGCGAACTCGACCAGTGGTCAGGGTCAGCTGTGATTGCGGGTCGCACCGGACGTAACGCCTGCCTGCCCCACTCCTCGGTATCGCGCACCGGCTCGATCCAGTGGGAGGCGCTCTCCGACCTGATGAGTGACCACCGGGATGTCAATGGAGCCTGGAGCCGCTGGCTGTTCTGAGCTGCCGATGCCCCTCCCCGCCACCTGAACCTCACTGGCGAAGAAGAAGACACAGGCATCCGCGACTCCCTCAACTTCCTCTATGACGAACTGGAGAAACTCCCCCCGCGAGACTACATCCTGAGCGACGAAGCCAAGCAACTGTTCGAGACCTGGCAGCATCAACTGGTGCTGGCCGAGAAGCAAGAGCCAGTGGTGGGCTTGCAGCGGGCTTACCCGAAGGGATATGAATGTCCAAGGGCATTCCATATCTGCTCAAGCTGCTCCCAACGCGCCCCCACCAAATACCCCTCCAGGGCAGTCTCCGCTTACTTTAGGGCAGGCCCCGCCGCTTCCAAAGGTTGAATCAAAGCCCAAGTGAGGGGCCGCCTTTGGGGACACCTCATCCTTCATCTCAGACCATCCTCCAAATCAAATTCGCCCTCAACCTAATCCTGAACCAATCCAGCAGCTCCAGAAGGGACAGATTGTCGAAGCCTTCATCGATGGCTGCTGGGTGCTGGCGAAGTATGTCCGTCATCTGGAAAACCCGGAGCTGTGGTCTGAAGCGATTGCGAGAATCGGGTATGCGAGCATAACTCGAAAGCACGAAAAAATGGAATGAACTTCTCGTGCAGAAATACCTTGTTCACGCCAGTTGACCCACCGATTGAGTTCAAGTTTCTCGCTCTTTGGAGAGGTGGGGCGATCGCTGCGACTGCCCCACCTGCAGCGTTTGAATCACCTGCACCTGAGCGACAGTCCCACTGGCATACTGCTCGATGCTCTGACGC
>JBHJGR010000398.1:0-2495 GCA_050331615.1 Elainellaceae cyanobacterium | reverse complement strand
GTCTCGTGGGGGAAGTTTCTCCAGCTCGTCATAGAGGAAGTTGAGGGAGTCGCGGATGCCCGTGTCCTCTTCCTCCCCCGTCAGGTTCAGGTATCGAGGAGGAGCATCGGCAGCGCAGAACAACCAGCGACTCCAGGCTCCGTTAACGTCTCGGTGGTCGCCCATGAGGTCGGAGAGCACCTCCCACTGGATCGAACCAGTACGCGATACCGAGGAGTGGGGCAGGCAGGCATTGCGTCCGGTGCGATCGGCAATCACGGCTGAGCCTGACCACTGGTCGAGTTCACCCTCTTCATCCGCCCCTCGGCCTCCCCGGTACTGGTTGCGGACTTTGATAGTGCCCGCTAGTTCGTCGCGGTAGTAAAGTAAACCCCTGGGGTTCTCGGCATGGATTTGCTCCAGGGCTTCAGCGGTGGCATCTTTGGTCAGATAGCGCTTGCGAATCGGTGCCTTGGGAGGTGGGTCATCATCATCACTGCGGCCATACTTCCTGGCATCGACGGCGATTCTGTACTCGGCCAGTTCGAGCTGGTGCTTTTCGTAGGCGTCCTTCTCGCGGTCGATGAGTGGGTTGATGATGATGCGCTGGGAGGGTGTCTTCATGCTGCCGGAGTCAGCGACAACGCCAGTCCAGAAGACCATCAGCTGGGTGTATTCCCCGCTGGACTTGATAATGATCCTGGCAGCAGTTCCAACTCGACTGGCGGCGGCAGCGAGCAGGGTGGTGAAGAGGAATTCTGGAGCCGTTGGCATGGCCTCGGCGGTGGCAATTAGGGATTCAGCGAACCAGGGTTCCAGATAGCGCCTGAGGTCCAGCTTCCCAGGGCAGGTTTGGAGCAGGTCTTGGAGCTTTTGAGTGGCCTCCACCTGGTTGAACTCGAACTCCTTTTCAAGAGTCAGTGTGTAGGCCAGCTTTTCGATTTCACGGCAGGAGTAGGTGGTGGCCCTAGCCAGGTTCATCAACGCCAGTTCCCGCTCAGACTGCACTTCGTAGCGCTCCAGGATTTCTGAGATACGCTCACGTACCGGACGTTTATCTTCATCTCCTCCGGTTTCTTTGCGGGTGGGAGTGATGGCTTCGTCCGCCGCCGTTTGAAAATCCTCCCAGGTGAAACCAGTATTGAGGGCATCGGAGACGTCCCAGCCGTTGACGGTACAGCCGTCGGGCATCGGCACTTCAGCGATCTTTCCTCGACCTCGGAGGGCGATCGCCAACTTATCCGCCCCTGCATCCCCCGGAATAACACCATTCTTGGTCGGCTTATCATTGCGGTCAAAGAAGATGGTGACCTCCCCTGGCAAGAACTCGCCGGACTCGCCAGTGGGGATATGGAGGGCGATCGCCCCAACCCCCTGCTTGACATTAGGCTTGTTCTCATCGGGAACAAACCACCACTGCTCCAGCCCCAGTCGATAGTGAGCAATCATCTCAAGGGTGAAGTTCCTGTCCTGTAACCACTCCAGCGCTTTGACCTGCGACTGACTGGATTGCTCCAAGAGGCGTTGTTGCGACTGTTTCACCTGCGGCAGTAAGACGGTGCGGGCCTTCTTCTCTTGGGAAGCATTGTTGCTTTGATGAGCAGATTGATTGCTCTGTGGAGTAGGTTCACAAATTTCTGGAGAAGCGTGTTTGCTCTCCGGGACAGATTCACGAATTTCTGAGGAGAGTTGGCTGCTCGCTTGAGAAGTTTGACTCCGTTTGGTTGGAGGCTTTGCCTTGGATGGGGGCTGGAATCCCCTACTGGGCTGACGTTTTGGCGGGGCACCCAAGGCGGCTCGAATCTGCTCAGGATTGCAGCCACGCCAACAATGGTAGGCTCCTGTGGAGAGGTCCACGCTGAGGTTCTTCTGTTTGGTTTTGCCGTCCTGGATGCAGCTGGGGCAGGCTGCTCGTCCCGCTTTGTCGGTTGCCACCCAGGTGCGGATATCAAAGGGTGAGGGGTTTGAGGAGTTCGAGGATGAGTGTTGCATGAGAGTCTCTCGAAATGTAGTCTTTGAGGTTGCACGGTAGATTTTTTGGAATGGCGAAGTGTCAAGCTCCAAGGTCGTTGCAGGAGCTTGTGGTAGACGCACAAATCAGCGAAAACTTTGGCTCGGCAAACATCAGTGAAGTATCAAGGAGCACAGAAATGGTAGCCTCAGCGTAGCCAACCGATCCCTGTTCCAGATACCATCACTGAAGGCTTATCGACGAGACTTTGCAGTAGATTTGTTGGCGTTTGCTCTGCGCCGATGGGCTTTGCGTTGCTTGCGGGACATGGGTTTGCGCGAAGGAAGGCGAGTCGTCCAGTGGTAGATGGCGGGAGGTCGGCGATGCTTGGGGTCACCGTCGTGAAAGATGACCAGGCAGAAGATTTCCAGGGTGTCTCCCACTGGAAATACCGTCCACACTAGTTCATGGGTTGTTTCACGCAGAATTTCACGGATCTCATCTGGGCGATGGATGAGAATATCCGCAGGCAAATCCTCACGCTTACCGAGGCTTTGGATAAACC
>JBHJGR010000397.1:0-6379 GCA_050331615.1 Elainellaceae cyanobacterium | reverse complement strand
CGGCCTTAATAAGGCCGGATGCAATATATTATATCCTTGCGGGTTAGTACATACACGAGGGGGCCCCCCCCCCCGCGGCGGGGGGTCCACACTCAAACCTTAGCCCGTAGAGCCATACTTCCTTTAGTAATTTTTTACTACCCCTTGCCTTAGCCTCAAGTTTAGCGGATCATGCCGATATTCACGCTGGAAAAGGAAGAACCGCCATGAGCTATCGCATGGATCGCCGTGCCTACGCCGAAACCTATGGGCCAACCGTGGGCGATCGCCTCCGATTGGCCGACACGAACCTGATCATCGAGGTTGAGCAGGATTTAACCCCCTACGGTGACGAGGTCAAGTTTGGCGGCGGCAAGGTGGTCCGTGACGGCATGGGCCAGTCCCCCATTTCCCGCGAGGAGGGGGCGGTGGATACGGTAATTACCAATGCTTTGATTCTCGACTGGTGGGGCATTGTCAAAGCCGATGTGGGCCTCAAGGACGGCAGGATCGCCAAGATTGGTAAAGCCGGAAACCCCTATATCCAGGACGGGGTGGACATCATTATCGGGCCGGGGACGGAGGCGATCGCCGGAGAGGGCATGATTCTCACGGCGGGGGGCATCGACGCCCACATCCACTTCATCTGCCCCCAGCAAATTGAAACGGCAATCGCCTCCGGTATCACCACCATGCTGGGGGGCGGCACCGGACCAGCGACGGGCACCAACGCCACTACCTGCACCCCCGGTCCCTGGCACATCTGGCGCATGCTCCAGGCTACCGACGCCTTTCCGCTGAACTTTGGTTTTTTGGGCAAAGGCAACAGCGCCCAGCCCCAGGGGCTGGTTGAACAGGTCCGCGCCGGAGTCGTGGGCCTCAAGCTCCATGAGGATTGGGGTACCACACCCGCCGCCATTGATACCTGCCTGGGGGTGGCGGATGAGTACGACATTCAGGTGGCCATCCACACCGATACGCTGAACGAGTCGGGCTTTGTAGAGGATACCATCGCGGCCTTCAAAAACCGGGTGATTCACACCTACCATACCGAGGGTGCAGGGGGTGGCCACGCTCCCGATATCATCAAGGTCTGCGGCGAGGCCAATGTGCTCCCCTCTTCCACCAATCCCACCCGTCCCTACACGACAAACACTCTGGAAGAACACCTGGATATGCTGATGGTGTGCCACCATCTGAGCCGCAGTATCCCCGAAGACGTAGCCTTTGCCGAGTCCCGCATTCGTCGGGAAACCATCGCCGCCGAAGATATCCTCCACGATTTGGGAGCCTTCAGCATGATTTCCTCCGACTCCCAGGCCATGGGCCGGGTGGGGGAGGTGATTCTGCGCACCTGGCAAACCGCCCACAAGATGAAGGTGCAGCGAGGGCCACTGCCCCAGGATTCGGACCGCAACGATAACTTTCGGGCCAAGCGCTATGTGGCCAAGTACACCATCAATCCGGCGATCGCCCACGGCATGGCAGATCACATCGGGTCGGTGGAAGAGGGCAAGCTGGCGGATCTGTGCCTGTGGAAACCGGCTTTCTTTGGCGTCAAGCCGGAGATAGTGATTAAGGGCGGGGCGATCGCCTGGGCACAGATGGGCGACCCTAACGCCAGCATTCCCACCCCCCAACCGGTCCACATGCGCCCTATGTTTGCTGGCTATGGGGGCATGATGAGCGCTACGTCTTTCACCTTTATGTCCCAGGCCGCATTGGAGGCGGGGGTAGCGGATGAAATCTACCTGCAAAAGGAGGCGGTGCCCGTACAAAACATCCGCCAGCTCAGCAAGCAGGACATGAAGCTCAATGACTATCAGCCCCACATGGAGGTAGACCCAGAAACCTATGAAGTCCGCGCCGATGGGGAACTGCTCACCTGCGAACCCGCCGATGTGCTGCCGATGGCTCAGCGCTATTTCCTGTTCTAGGACTGACGCCTTGACAGAATGATCAAAACATGGCAGCTTCAAATGCCCCAGCACTTATAGTTCGGCCCGAGCCACTAGCCCAGCCGCAGGGGAAATTGCCGTTCCTAGAGTCCCCCGCTAGAGAATGGTGAGAACCGACCGGATCAGCTCATCTAGATGGGCTTCGCAAAACCGCTCGGCGGCGGCCAGAGGCATACCCCGCTGGAGCGCATAGGTTTCAAAGGCGTTGTAGATCATCGCCGTGGCAATTTCCCGCTCCTCTTCCCCCAGCGCCCACCGTAGCTCGATGCATCCGCGGATGATGAGGTCGACAAACTGTTTTTCCTGGATCAGGTCAGCGAGGAGCTGGTCGGCGATCGCGTCTTTAGAATCTTCGGTCATCAATATCAAAGGCAGATGAGGAACTGAGTGGAGCGATCGCCTCCAGCAGCATCTCCACGCTGGCGTTGGGTTCAATGAAGGAAAACAAATGGCGATAGCGCACTCGACCAGTGGTATCCACCAGAAACTGGGCGGGCAGGGGGGCACCGAGAGCCTGTCCGGTCTGGTAGGTGCGAAAGGTCTGGCAGGACGGGTCGCTGAGCAGGGGCATTTGTAGTCCTAGATCTTCTGCCACAACTGCACTCTGCTCGGGGTCGGTGCTGGTAATCATCCATACCTCTACTCCCCGCTGCCGAAACTGCTCGTAGGCATCGTTCATGGCTCCGATATGGGGAAAACACAGGGGACAGTATTGCTTTTCGGTGAAGATGCGGGTGAAGGCCAAGAGAATGGGCGATCGCGCCCCGGTATCGGAGCCATTCCCTCCTCCAGACATCGGCTGAATTGGGTGAGGCAATTGCCGCTGTTGGCGATGCTGCACGTCGTAGAGGTGGAAAGGCGGAGCGAAGCTACCCACCTGAATTTGATTTTTAGCGGGAATCGGAAAGAAGTTTTTCAGAAACCGCTGATTTACCAGTCCGCGAAAGTCGTTGGAAGTTAGCATAACCCTGGCTGCTAGGTTTGGGGCAACCGATCAGGTGAGTCTGACCGAACGCCCTCGATCCTATCGCACTCCGTATGGTGCGACCTCGTCTAACGCCCCAACTGCCAGTAGCCCAGCTTCCGGCAATCAGCTCAGAGAACCTTCTCTAGCCCGTATACCAGGGATTTCAGCTCGGTGACCTTGCGAATTGCTAGTAAGACCCCCGGCATAAAGCTAGCTCGATCCGTCGTATCGTGGCGCAGGCTGTAGAGCTGGCCGGGGGAACCAAACAAGATTTCCTGGTGGGCAATCAGCCCTGGCAGGCGCACGCTGTGGATGCGGATGTCTGCCGCCGCCGCGCCGCCCCGTGCTCCCGCTAGGGTTTCAGTCTCTTCCACCTGCGAGGGATTGAAGGACTTACCGGATTCCGACAGCATCTCCGCTGTTTTGACCGCCGTGCCGCTGGGAGCGTCGGCTTTTTGGTTGTGGTGCAGTTCGATAATCTCCACATGGTCAAAATACTGGGCTGCCTGGGCCGCTGCCTGCTGCATCAGAATGACGCCAATCGAAAAATTCGGCGCGATAATGCAGCCAGTGCTAGCCTTATCAGCAAAGTCCGCCAGATCCTTGATCTGGTCCGCCGTCAGGCCGGTGGTACCTACCACGGGACGCACACCGTAGGCGATCGCCGCCCGCACATTCTGGTAAACCGAGCTGGGATGGGTGAAATCCACCGCCACCCCCTGGATCTTTTCCTGGGTAGCAGAAGCCAGAGTCGCTTCCAGGTCGGCCAAGATAGGGATTTCCAGCGGTCCGCAGCCCGCCACCTCGCCCACGTCCTGGCCCATAAATTCGGGACTGCTGTCCACCGCCCCCGCCAGCATCATGTCTTCAGCCTGGGCGATCGCCTTTACCACTTCCCGCCCCATTTTCCCGGCAGCCCCCAGCACCACCACGGGAATTAAATCCTGACCTGCCATAGTTTTCAATCGCTTCCAGCGTCGCGTACAACACAGGCATTCTATAGCGTTTCTCATGCCAGTGGAGTACGGGAGGAGGGGGCACAGTGCGCTCCCTCCTCCCAAATTCGTACCTCACGCGATTGGAAATCGCTATATCCTGAAGCTTCATCCCTGGTCTTCAAGCCTGGTCTTTAAAGCTGATTGAGCAAAAAGCCGATGGTGGCACTACCCAGGGGCACGGTCAGATTGTCAATGCCCAGCTTAGAGACTGATTCCAGGAGAGTGGCGACAAGGGCGATCGCCAGGGGCACTGTCCAGGTGGCGATCGTCATCCCCTGCACCCCCCAGAGCACCAGCAGGCTCACCAGGTAGCTCACTAGCCCCATTGCCAGCGATCCTTCCCAGCTCTTGGTGATGCCCCAAACAGTGTAGGGATGCTGACCAAACCGCTGACCAATTAGGGCGGCCAAGCCGTCGCCCCAGGTCATCACCAGCACGCCAATAACGGCGTAGTAGGGCTGCCCGATCGTCCAGAACCAGGCAATGAGCAAGCCGATACTCGTCGCATAGAAAAAGGTGCCCAGGCTCTTGCGGCCCACGCTGTTGATGGCGGGCAGAATCGGATAGCGGTAAGACAGGAGGGTGATGATGCTAAACAGCACGGACGCCGCCATGCCTACCCAGGCGGGGATCTGAAGCCACCATGCCAGCAAAATCACGTTGCCCGTGCCGATGTGAACAACTTTGCGAATCGTTTCGGAGCCGCCCAGATCGAGCCGTTTGATGGCGATCGCCACCAGCGCTACCAGGGCAAGCCATCCTGCTACTAGGGCCACCGCTAGGGGAACAGGTTGCTGAAAAATTTGATAGACAAACCAATCGGTTACGGGCATGAAAGCTAATTCCGGTCTTCAAAACTAGTCTTGACAGACTGAGTACATGACCACAAATAAAGCGAGTGGGGTGTGCCCACTGGCGGGAAGCGTCCCCCGCCATAGCGTCGTTTGCTGATGGCCACCTACTTACTAATTAGAACTGCGTTGAAAAACGAAGGTTAGAAAACCGGGGGAGCGCCCCGGCGGGGTGCTCCCCCGGTTTTCTAACATGAATTTAGTTGTGCCGACCTACTTAATCAGATGCCTCGCTGGTGCGCCGCCCCAGCTCATAGACGCCGCAGGCGATACTGGCCAAGATGCCCGTGCTTATGGCCCAGCTCTGCCCCAGCCCAATCTCCAGGAGGAAATCACATAGCCCTCCTGCACCGATAAAGGGCACGATGCTAAATAGGGATGCCAAAAAGGCGTTTTGGGATTCTCGCGCTTGGCGGGTACGCTCAAACTCTTCGACGGAGGTATACAGGAAGCGTTCAGCGAAGTTAAACCAACGGTTGAGCTGATGGGCTACCCAATGGCTTAAGGGGGAAAAGCCCAGATATAGCGCCAGTGCCCAGAGGGAGGCCCCTGCGAGTGAGGTACGATCGATGGAGATGGAGAACGGGATGAGGTCAGTCAGCATTGTCAGCAATTAGCATAAGGCTTTACTGATCGTAATAGATATTTAAGAATTTAAGACATAGCGTTATGCTTTCGCGTTAGGACACTCAAGCGGTGTGAAACCCCCGCGACGTGCGGGCTCCACACTCGAGCCTTAGCCTATAGGACTATATTTAGTATCTGACCGTTCGCGACGCTGGGATGAGCGTCTTCCTTAAATGGACTTAATCTACCCGGACGGACTTAATCGGAAATCAAAGTTAGAATAAGTACATACAGAGGAGTTAAAGCGTAAGATTACAGAGAAAAGAACCTAATTATTGCTTTCGTCACCTGAACGATACGGGCATACTCATGGGTAAGGTTCGGCTCAGCGCCCGTAGGATTCATCAATTTTTGTTGCGTCTTATGTTCTCCTTTGCCCATTAAGTTCCAAAGGAATTGGATTTCACAAAATGCTTCAAGATGCCCAAACCATTCGCTACTATCAGCGCATTACCGATGCGCTTAACGAGTACTGGGATCGAGGATACCGGTTCGACGACCTGCGGATTTATGTGGACGGCTACCTTGCAGCCCTGCGTCACAGTAACGCCATCGAGCCGTTTCTCATCCACCGATTAGAAGAAGAGGTGGTCCGCTATCTTTACGACCCGTCCAGCTTCGAGGTTCCCCAGTCCGAACCCGACTACAGGTGAGGCGCTTTCTGAGGAAAAATTTAACCCCGATTAGGCGGTTGGTAAGGGCAGATAGCCATTTGCCCCTTACATCATTGGGTCACTTGGGCTGGTGCCGCAACGAGCCCCTGGCTCTGCCTAAGCGCAAAAGCACGGTTGATTACAGCCTAGGGGTGTGCGCCACCGGCAGGGACGCACACCCCTAGGCAATCATTTTGTTTAACTCTTTATCGAATATTGAAGGGTTCGGGAACCGGATAAAACCCCTGGCTTTAGACATGGGGATACAGATGGTTCCCGCGCTGGGCGAAGTCCAGCAGTCTGCCCAGTGCGGTACAATAGAACTGGTTTGAACCCCCAGGGTGAG
>JBHJGR010000396.1:0-39787 GCA_050331615.1 Elainellaceae cyanobacterium | reverse complement strand
TCGGGAATCTCGCCAATCGGCTCAGATTCGAGGCTACAGCGGTCAATCGGGCACCGAGTTCGCTTTAGCCAATCGAGTCGTTGACCCAGCGCATAGTTCCAGTGCCGACGCAGCAATTCACCCCAGACTGCCATTGTGGATGCCTGTTCGGGGGTGGGATTGAGCCGGTACTGAAAGGTAAGAATCATTGTACTATTCTAGCACAGAAAAATAGGTGAAACCCATACACGTCAATGCTTTAAGGAAATCAGGAGGGCATCGTACCCTCCTGATTTCCGCTCCTATCCCCCTTCGCCGCTAACCCTTCGGGTATAGCGGGAGTCCCCCGGAGGGAATGATGGTTAGGGGCGATCGCCACTCAGAGAGACGGGCTGACGTGGTGAAATGGATAGAGGAGAGTCGAGAGTCGGTATGGAAATCGAGTGGCAGGTGGTCAAATCCTACGAGGATATTCTCTATCACAAAGCAGCGGGCATCGCCAAAGTTACCATCAATCGCCCCCACAAGCGCAACGCCTTTCGTCCCCAGACGGTGGTGGAGATGTACGACGCCTTTGCGGATGCGCGGGAAGACCCCGCCATCGGTGTGGTGCTGCTCACGGGCGCGGGACCCCATAGTGACGGTAAGTACGCCTTTTGCTCCGGGGGCGACCAGAGCGTCCGGGGTAAAGCGGGCTATGTAGATAGCGAGGGGGTGCCCCGGCTCAACGTGCTGGATCTGCAGCGGCTAATTCGCTCCATGCCCAAGGTGGTGATTGCCCTGGTGGCGGGCTATGCCATCGGCGGCGGCCATGTCCTGCACGTGGTCTGCGACCTCACCATCGCAGCAGATAACGCCATCTTCGGCCAGACGGGACCCAAGGTGGGCAGCTTTGACGGTGGGTTTGGCGCTAGCTATCTGGCGCGCATCGTGGGCCAGAAGAAGGCGCGAGAAATCTGGTTTCTCTGCCGTCAGTACAACGCTCAGGAAGCTCTGGAGATGGGCCTGGTGAACCGGGTGGTGCCGGTGGATCAGCTAGAGGCGGAAGGGGTACAGTGGGCGCAGGAAATTCTGGAGAAAAGCCCGATCGCCATTCGCTGCCTCAAGGCGGCCTTCAATGCCGACTGCGATGGTCAGGCGGGGCTGCAGGAGCTGGCGGGCAATGCCACCCTGCTCTACTACATGACGGAGGAAGGTGCCGAGGGCAAGCAGGCGTTTTTAGAGAAGCGATCGCCCGATTTTCGCCAATACCCGTGGCTGCCCTAAGTAGAACTGCGTTGAAAAACGAAGGTTAGAAAACCGGGGGAGCGCCCCGGTTTTCTAACCTGAATTTAACTGTGCCGACCTACTTAGAAGGTCAGTCATTGATCAAAATCACCTGAGCTGGTGATAGAACTGGATGAAATGGTGAGTAAATTTACCCCATACTCTGGAGGCACTGACGCCGAGAGAGGACGCAACATGGCTCGATGGATGCAGGCGATCGCGCTAACCCTAATGCTACAGGCCGTGGCGCAGCTTTCAGCAACGATATCTACCTCTTCAGCCGCACCTCAAGCTATCCAGTCGCCCCCTGCGTCGGTGACCGACCCGGTGCATCAAATGTATGCCCGGGTGCAGCAGCTAACGGATCGACTCTCGCGATCGCCCCGGCAGCCCCTGCAGCGTTCCAAAGCGCGGCCCCAAGAAAACAATCTCGCTTAAATTCTTACCGATCAGCCGCAAGCTGACGCCGGAAGGGCCGGGCCTGGTTGGTCAGGGAGCGAATCTTGACCGCTTCACACTGCTGACTGCCGTAGAGAATATGCTGACTACCGTTAGGCTGGACCTGAATGCACCAGGGCCGGTTGAGCAGATGGTGCGTCATGGAAATGGTTGCAATGGCGGTAACCGCTGCGATCGCCAGGATATTTGCAAAATGGGAGGCCATTTTTATATCGGGGATAGTCGTTATCTTACCGGGCAATGTCGTCATGGCCCCATCATAGGGAGGAAAGCCTAGAGCGCAGCTAGCGGAAACCCTGAATTCGCCTTTAACATTGGGCATCCGCTTCAGCATATATACTGAACCACCCTCCGCAAATCTACGAACTGCGAACGCCATGGGGCAGGACTCCGTTGAAAAATCTATCCTGGGGCTGATTTGGGGACCGTTTTTATGGACTGGCGCAACTGCCCTTAGCGCTGCATCCGCTTTTGTTCAGAGCGAAGGCGATTTCGTGTGAGAACGCATAGCCTGGATTATTCATCAAGTAGGGTGGGCACCGCCCACCTGAACCCTACAGGCCAGACCCCGCAAACCTCTGGCAGTAAGCCCGTCAAAAATGGGCGATCGCCCGAAACAACGACAGAGGGTGGTTGTAGCCATCTTTTGAAGGAAGTCATGAATAATCCAGGATAGGAGAAGTTCGGGCAGATAAGGGGCTTAAGCCCCTTGTTGTGTGCAGCTTCACGGAAAAATGGTATTAGCTGAGTAGATCGACGCATCGTGACAGATTAGGTGATAGGATTTCTCCGTGATTGCGGCTAAATTTTGGGGTGCTGCCGGTTGGTTTTAGACCCAGCAGGGTCTCAGCCCTTGGTGCCTGTCTGAAGACCCTGTCAGGGGTTTGGCATGCCAAAAACTCTGGCGAGTTTTCGAATGAGTGCTTAGGACGAGCTGTTATTGACAAACTTGAATCATGCAATACTTCATTCACTGTGGTGTGACGGCAACGCTGACAACGATTTTTCTCCTTCCTGGTGAATTAGCGTGGGCTAATTCTGAGTGCGGTACGGCTTCGTATTACGACTACGAAGGATCGGCAACCGCCAGTGGCGAAATGTTCGACGGCGACGCAATGACGGCGGCCCACGCATGGCTGCCCCTCGACACGCGAGTCACCGTGGTCAACCAGGAAACCAAAGAAACCATCGTCGTCAGAATCAACGATCGCACCGGTCCCACCACCCCCCACGTCATTGACCTGACTCCCGCTGGCATGATGGAAATCGCTCCCAGCCTAGACGTCGGTATTCGGGAAGTCTGTCTCTATTGGGAAGAAGCCTGATCCAAGAACTCCAGAATGTGGTGAGCGGCGATCGCCGGCTGCTCTAGGTGGGGCACATGGCCGCATCGGTCAAGCCACACCAGCTTGCTGTGGGAAATAGTTTGCTCAAAGCGGGTCGCATCGGCAGTGCCTAGAATGCGGTCCTCCCGGCCCCAAAGGATGAGCGTGGGCTGCTGAACTTGGGCGATGTGCTCCCAGGTCAGCACGTTGTAGCCGCCGCTGCGGGTGAAGGCAATCATCGCCTGGCTCCAGCCCTCACATTGGAGGTGGAGAGCCGCACAGCAGGCCGCATCCGCCGAAGCGAAAGCCGGGTCGCAGTAGGCCGACCGGCTAATGCCCTGCCGCACTCTAGGGTTGCGGAGAAACTCGGTGGCCAGAAACCCCAGGGGTGGCAGCAGCAATCGCCCCATGTTCGGTCCCTTGGCCGCCCCGGCGCTGTCGAGCAGCACCAGAGCGGTCACTGCTTCGGGATAGGAGAGGGCAAAATCAAGGGCGGCGGCCCCGCCCATAGACGCTCCCACCAGCACCACAGGCCGATGAATCAAGGTTTTCCACGTGTGGTAGAGGTGGAGCTTAATTTCCTGGGCGCTAAACGCCAGCCCCGTCCCCCGTTCGGTAAAGCCAAAGCCCAGCAGGTCAACTGCCCAGGCTTCCCGCTGCTCAGCCAGCAACGGCAGCAGGCGGCGGAACTCCATCACGGAACTGTCGAAGCCATGCAGCAGCAGCAGCGGCGGCTGATTCGGCTCCTGCTGCTTGTCCGCGCCCTGGTGGACATAGGCGGTGAGAATGGGGCGATCGCCCAGAGGTGTGGCGATCGCCCTTTGCTGGAGCTGCTGGGCCAGGGCGATGGAGGTAGGCTCAACCAGTTCGGTGGCGGTGGCAGGTAAAAACGCTGGGAACATAGTGGTTGGATAGTTCGCTGGATTACTTAACGTGGGCGACCGTCGCCCCTGTGCCGCCGTCGGTTTCAGCCGCAAACTCAAACCGCTCTACCTGGGGATGCTGCTTCAGGAAGGTCTGCACTCCGTCCCGCAGCTTGCCGGTGCCGTGACCGTGGATAATCCACATGGGGCCAGCGGGGGCATTGGCGATCGCCCGGTCCAGCTCAATCTCCGCATCGGCCACCCGCTTACCCCGCAGGTCGATCGTGTTTTGGGAAGTCCGGATTTCAACGGGTTTGGGGGCGGCGGTGGGCGGCGGTGGGGGAGCTGGTTTGGGCTTAGTGGGCATCTCGGCCTTTTCTCCCTGGAGGGACTCTATATCCGCCAGGGAAACGGTCATTTTCATTAGCCCGAAGCGCACCGTCAGCTCACCATCCTCGTCGGGAGCGGTGAGCACTTCAGCCGTTTGTCCCAGCCTGGGCACGCGGACGCGATCGCCCACCTCGGGACGAAACCCCGGCTTAGGCTTGGGCTGTCGCCGCTGGGAGGGGAGCCGCCGCTCGGCAATCTGGTTGAGGTTGTCGGTGGCCTGCTGGGCCTGCTGAGCCGTGGGAGTGCCCTGCTGTAGACGACGAATGACTTTGGCAATCTCCTCGCGAGCCTGGGCGATCGCCGCCTGTACCGCCTTCTCCTGCTGCTGCTGCAGATCCCGCTCCCGATCTTTGAGCAGACTGGCCTTGCGGGACACTTCCTCGTGCAGCCGCTCGGCCTGTTGCAGCAGCCGGGCCGCCTCCTGGGCCTTGGTTTCCTGCCGTCGCCGCTGGGCCTCTAGCCCGGCAATCATGTCATTGACATCCTCCGAAGCGCTCAGCCCCACCTGTTGTCGAGCTGCCTCTACCACCTCGATACTTAGCCCCAGGCGTTGGGCGATCGCCAGCGCATTGGACCGTCCTGGAATGCCCCACAGCAGCCGATAGGTGGGAGAAAGGGAAACGTCATCAAACTCCACCGACGCATTCTCAAAGCGCTCGTCCTGATACTTCAAAGTCTTGAGTTCGCCGAAGTGGGTGGTGGCCACCGTGAGCTGGGCATGGTCAGCCAGGTAGCAGAGTAGGGCGATCGCCAGGGCGCTGCCCTCAGACGGATCGGTCCCGGCCCCTACCTCGTCCAGCAGCACCAGCGCATTGGTCAAGTTAGCGTCAGCGGACGGATCCTGCCCTGCTGCGCTGCCATCGCCTTGTTCTTCTGAGCTTCCAGCCCCGCTCTCACCACTAAGGGTCTGCAAAATTCGACTAATCCGTCGGATATGGCCCGAAAAGGTGGAAAGATTCTGCTCGATGGACTGCTCATCACCAATATCGGCCAAAACCTGGTCAAACCAAGGCAATTCCACCGGCTCGCGGGCGGGGACGTATAGCCCCACCTTAGCCATCAGGGCAGCGAGGCCGAGGGTTTTCAGGGAAACCGTCTTGCCCCCGGTATTGGGGCCAGTAATGGCGACCACGCGAATCTGGGGCTGGATGGTCACATCGATGGGCACCACCTCGGCCCCCTGCTCGTGCTGCTGCTGCCACACCAGGAGAGGATGGCGCAGCTGGCGCAGAACGATGCGCTCGTCTGCATTGGGGTCGATAAAGCGGGGAGCATTGGCGTTGAGCCAGAGGCTATAGCGAGCGCGGGCAGTGGCCAGATCGAGAGCGGTAGCGATCGCCAGCAGTCGCTCCAGGTCGGGCACCACCTCGGCCACTTGTTCCGTCAATACCCGCCGCACGGCCTCCTCTTCTGCCTGTTCCCGCCGCACCTGCTGCCGCAGCTGGTTTCCCAGATTCACAATGGCATTGGGTTCGATGTAGAGCGTCATGCCGCTGGTGGAGGCATCGTGAACAATGCCGGGCACCGCGTCTTTTTGGGGCGCTTTGACGGGCAGCACGAAGCGATCGCCCCGCTGAGTGATGACCGTTTCCTGTAAAGCCTGGCCCTGACGCTGGATGATGCGCTGGAGAATTTGCTGGATGCGATCGCGAAAGCTGCGCAGCTTCTCCCGAATCTCAATCAGCTTGGGGCTGGCGCGATCGGCCACTTTGCCGCGATCGTCGATGCAGCGATGGATTTCCTGCTCCAGCTCGGGAAAGGTGCGCAGATCGGCGACTAGGTCTTGGAGAACGGGGACTTCTTCGTGGCTGTCGATGGTGCGCCGCAGTTGGCGGGCGGCGGCTAGGGTCGTAGCAATATTGAGTAGTTCAGGACCGCTGAGAATGCCCTGCAGGCTAGCTCGCTCCAGGGCTTCGCCGATGTCGTGCAGCCCAGTGAAGGAAAGCCCCGAGGTGGGCTGGCTCTCCAAAAAAATAACCTCGCGGGTTTGGGCCAGCAGGTCTAGACTGTCTTCTCGTGACGTGGGAATCACCAGGTGGCGGGCTGCCGTTGCCCCCAGCTTTGTCGCCGCGAAGGTAGATAGATGCTGACAGAGCCGCGACCACTCCAGCAGTTCTAGCGCTTCAGATTGAATCAATGCCGAATCTCTTAACCCCGCTGACAGTATATCCAGGACAAGTGAGGGCGGGCTTCAGTCGTGGGACGTGGTACCAGCCGCAACCCCCCCCGATTTATTGTACCGCCGTCACCTCGTCACCCCAACCTCTGGAGCGGATATACGGCAACCTGCTGATCCGTGCACCCGCTCAGATAGATTTGTTGCGTGAAAGAACTTTAAGGATTCGTGATTTTAACCCAACGTTTACCTTCATTTGTTATCCAAAGATGCGTATGCCGGTCTTGGACGTGTCTTCTCTCCAATGGCTGAAATCATCTTTTCCCGTCCGTTGTGGATTCCTGTCCGTCCAGTTAGTTCCGCAGGGAAACGGCAGGCCAAGGGTTGTCTCGACTGTCCGTCATCAGTAACGTTTACTAAGGTGTAAGGAATGGTACAAATTCAAATTCTCCATGCGTCTGACCTAGAAGGTGGTGTAGACGCGATTCAAAATGCCCCTAATTTTGCGGCAATTGTCGATCGCCTAGAAGAAGATTTTGCCAATACAATTATTCTTTCGGCAGGCGATAACTATATTCCAGGGCCATTCTTCTTTGCCGCCAGTGATCAGGCGGCCTTTCGCGACAGTGGCGTCTTCAACGACACCTACAATACCCTCTTCGGTCTGCCGGCTGATGTGGATGTAGATGGTGATTTAGACAGCTACGAAAGTCTCCGGGAAGGGGGCGGTCGGGTTGATATCTCCATCATGAACGTCATCGGCTTTGACGCATCGGCCATTGGTAACCACGAATTTGATTTGGGTACAGATGCGATCGCCGATATTATCGAACCCGACTTTCGGGGCGAAGAACTGGACGATGACCGCTGGGTCGGCTCCCAGTTTCCCTATCTGAGCGCCAATCTGGATTTCTCAAACGACGGCAGTCTGTCGGGCCTGTTTACCAGCAATATCCTCGACAGCGCCGCCTTCGAGACTGGTCCTCAAGAGTCTCTAGCGGCAGCCGACGACGTTCCTAAAATTGCCCCTGCCACCATCATCAACGAGAACGGTGAGCAAATCGGCGTGGTCGGGGTCACGACGCCCCTGGTCCGGTCGATCTCGTCCCCAGGGGACACCACTGTCATTGGCCCCACTACTAACGACATGCCCGCTCTGGCAGCCGTGCTGCAGCCCACCATTGACCAAATCCTGGCTCAGGGCGTCAACAAAGTCGTTTTGGTGACCCACCTGCAGCAGATCGCCCTGGAAGAAGAGCTGATTGGCCTGCTGAGTGGCGTAGACGTGGTGATTGCGGGCGGTTCTGATACCCTGCTGGCAGATTCGGAAGACGTGGCGCGGGGTCTTCAGCCCGGTGACACCGCTGACCGCAGCTACCCCATCGTCACCCAAAACGCTGATGGCGACCCAGCCGTCATCGTCAGCACTGCCGGTGAGTATTCCTATGTGGGTCGCCTGGTGCTGGAGTTTGACGACGCTACTGGCATCATTGACACCTCCAGCATCGACCCCAACGTCAGCGGCTCGTTTGCCACCACCGACGAGGTCGTTACTGCCCTTTACAGCGATCCCGCCGCTGCCTTTATTGAAGGCAGCAAAGGTGCAGAAGTGCAAGAGCTAGTGGATGCGGTCAGCGGCGTGGTGCAGGCTCAGGACGGCAATATCTTTGGCCGCACGACGGTCTTCCTAGAAGGGCGGCGGGAAGACGTGCGCACCGAGAGCACCAACCTGGGGGTGCTGACCGCTGAGGCCAACCTGTTTGTGGCGCAAAAGGTGGACCAGTCCGTCACCATATCCATCAAAAACGGCGGCGGTATCCGATCGCCCATTGGCGAGGTCGCCGACGACGGTACCCTGCTCCCCACCCAGACAAACCCGGTATCGGGCAAGCAGGAAGGGGAAATTTCGGAACTCGACATCAGCAACGCTCTGCGGTTTAACAACGACCTTACGCTGCTGACCCTCACCGCTGAGCAGCTCATTGCCGTCATCGAGCACGGTGTCGAGGCGTCAGCGGCAGGTGCCACCCCTGGCCAGTTTCCTCAAGTGGCGGGATTGAAGTTCAGCTTTGACCCCAATCTGCCGCCGGGCGATCGCCTCCTTTCCCTGGCAGTGGTTGACGATGATGACAACATTATCGATATCGTTTTGCAGAATGGTCAACTGGTGGGGCCGGCTAGCCGCACCTTCCGTATCGTTACCTTGGGATTTTTAGCCGATGGCGGGGACGACTACCCCTTCCCTGAGTTTGCCAATACCAACCGGGTCGAACTCACCGAGATCAATGCCGATGTTGACATCAATGCCGCTAATTTTGCCCAGTTTGGCACCGAGCAGGATGCCCTTGCCGAGTTCCTAGCGGCGAATTTCCTGGAAACCCCCTTCGATGAGGCGGAAACCAGCGCGGAAAACGACGTGGTGATTCAAAACCTGTCCTTCCGCAGCGACGTGGTGTTGGACGCTGACTTGAACACCTTCTTGCTTACCGGCACCGAGCTGGACGATGACCTGACGGGCGGCAATAGCGATGACGACCTGTTTGGCTTTGTTGGGGCAGACACGATTGTGGGTCTAAACGGGAGCGATCGCCTGCGCGGGTCAAAAGGCGCTGACGACATTAGCGGCGGCGGCGGTGATGACGTGATCATCGGCGGTGCAGACGACGACGACCTCTCTGGTGATGACGGTGACGACCGCCTCCGGGGCCTCAATGGTGATGACTTCATCGTAGCAGGCGACGGCGACGACATCGTCAAAGGCGGCCAGGGAGATGACGTGATCGAGGGCGGCGATGGCGACGACCAGTTGAGCGGCAACAGCGGCAACGACATCATCAGTGGTGATGGCGGCGACGATCAGATCCGAGGTAACCAGGGCGACGATTTCATCGAGGGCGGCGACGGTGACGACATCCTCCGGGGTGGCAACGGCAACGATACCCTCATCGGCGGCGACGGCGATGACACTCTGGTGGGCAGCTCTGGGGATGATACCCTCGAAGGTGGCCTGGGTGATGACCTGATTCGCACTGGCCCGGGCAATGACATCGTCGTAATTGGTGCTGACACGGGTACCGACGAGATTCTTGGCTTCAACCTATCCGGTAGCGACCTGATTTCCCTCATCGACCTCGCCTTTGACGACCTCTCCATCTCCTCTGGCGATGCCCGCACCACCATTGAGTTTGGTGGGGCCACGCTGGCTGTCTTTATCGGGGTATCCGAGCTGACCAGCGCTGACTTTGTATAGCAGGCTCTATGCCATGAGCCGCAATTCAACTAATCGGTTGGGGGCTTCTCTAGCGGGAAGCCCTTTTGTTTTGTAGGCGCGCACAATGAGTCTGCCTGAGTTCCAAGCAATCGATCCCAGATCGTGAAGTACAGGCCGTAGTTGGCCTTGTAGCAATGGTGATGAACGATATGGTGGGTCGGACCAATCAGCCACTGGTTGAACCACCAGGGAAACCATGAATCTGGAAACACGCGAAATCCGAGGTGGCTAAACACCGCCCACAGGGTCATGGTCATCAGAACGGCAATTAGCGTGCCGAAATGCAGCGGCAACACAAACACAATCCCAACAAAAAAGCAGCCCTGGATGCAGGCTTCCAGTGGGTCAAACGCAAACGACGTCCAGGGCGTTGGGTTTCTAGACCCATGATGCCCTTTGTGAAAGTAGCGAAACAGCGAGGGATGGTGGAGCAGCCGATGTAAGAAATAGAAGTAGGTGTCTTGAAGTATCAAAACGGCGACAAAGCTAAACCCCAAATACCAAATTCCATAGTCCTGAACTGCGCTGTATAAGCACGTTCTGCCGGCATTGTAGGATACCATGATGCCCGCCGCACCCAAGGCAAAGACCAGCGCCGAGATCGCCGATAGTTTGACATCTTGACGGATTTCTAGCCATGGCGACGGTTTCAGACCCACCCCTTGGCGTTTGAGCAGGTCTTTGAGAACCGTATGAACCAATAAATAAACCCCGCCAGCAACGACGATGTAGCGGGTCAAGATAATTCCAGAGAAGGCAGACCAGTAGAACCCGAACTGTTCAATCACTCTTTTTCTTCTAAAAGGATTAATGGGTAGGTAGTCAAAAATGATGGAGCGATCGCAGGAAGACGCTCCCCAATCGCTTCAACTTGTAACCAGGCGCTCAGGTATGAACAGCTTCACCAGCTAGCATAATACCCTAGCTCTGCTGCTCTAATCCTCCGCCAAAAGGGATATTCAGCATTTTTGTCAGCTCAAAGTCTAAAAAGCCTATCAGGAAGTTAGTTTGTGTACGCTGATATGGCATTACGCTTTCACATTAGGACATTCAAAAGGTGTGGAACCCCCGCGTCACGGGGGTTCCACACTCAAACCTTAGCCCGTAGGGCTGTACTAGATCTGTGAAATATTCCCACTTTTTCCTACCTAAGGGTCATGCTAGCTGGCGGAAATCGGGCCATACTGACCCCGAAGGTTGGAAAACCACCGACCAATTGCTAAAGCAACAAAGATCAAACCCGTGGAAAAAACACTTGCGATTATTTTGGGAGGAGGTGCAGGTACTCGCCTTTATCCCCTCACTAAGCTTCGGGCTAAGCCTGCTGTTCCCCTGGCAGGCAAGCATCGTCTCATCGATATTCCCATTAGCAACTGTATCAACTCCAATATTTATAAAATCTACGTCTTAACGCAGTTTAATTCGGCCTCGCTGAATCAACACGTCGCCCGCGCCTATGGTTTTTCAGGCTTTCACCAAGGTTTTGTGGAAATTTTGGCAGCTCAGCAAACGCCAGAAAATCCTCACTGGTTTCAGGGAACGGCGGATGCAGTGCGTCAATATCTCTGGCTGTTTGAGGAGTTAGATATCGACGAGTTTCTGATTCTCTCAGGCGATCACCTGTATCGTATGGACTACCAGGACTTCATTCGCCACCATCAGGAAACGGGAGCGGATTTGACCCTTTCTGTCCTGCCCATCGACGAAAAGCGAGCGTCCGACTTTGGTCTGCTCAAAGTGGACGATTCTGGGCAAATTATTGACTTCAGCGAAAAGCCTAAGGGTGATGCCCTCAAGCCGATGCAGGTCGATACCTCAAAAATGGGGCTGTCGCCCGACGAAGCCAAGCTTAAGCCCTACATTGCTTCTATGGGCATTTATGTGTTTAAGCGGGATGTGTTAATCAACTTGCTCAATGAGTACGCCGACCAAACCGACTTTGGGAAGGAGATTATTCCCGCAGCGGCGAAACGGCTCAATGCTCAAGCCTATTTGTTCAACGACTATTGGGAAGATATTGGCACGATCGAGGCGTTCTACAACGCAAACTTGATGCTGACCCAGCAGCCAGATCCGCCCTTTAGTTTCTACGAAGAGCAGTCGCCTATCTATACTAGAGCACGCTATCTGCCGCCCACTAAGCTGCTGGACTCCCATATTACCCATTCAATCGTTGGGGACGGCTGTGTCCTCAAGCAGTGTGAGATCCACCATTCCGTCATCGGCATTCGCGCTCGAATCGAGTCGGGCTGCACCATTCAGGATAGTTTAATTATGGGGGCTGACTACTATCAGCGGGCCTTTGAGCGGCGGAGCGACTGTAGTCGCAATACCGTTCCCCTTGGTATTGGGGCTAATACGACTATTCGGCGGGCGATCGTTGATAAGAACACCCACATCGGTTGCGACGTTCAGATTATCAACAAAGATCACGTAGAAGAGGCTGAACGCGAGGACCAGGGCTTCTACATCCGCAGCGGTATTGTCTGCATTCTGAAGAACAAGGTTATCCCTGACGGTACGATCATCTAGCCCACCAGGAGATTCTCCTCAGGAAAGTTGATGACGCTAGGTTTCGGGTCGCCCACGATCGCAGCGACGAATAGCAAAACTCCGACACGACCCACATACATGGTCATGATCAGGATGAGCTTACCCGCCGTAGAGATACTGGCGGTAATGCCAGTAGACAGGCCCACCGTAGCAAACGCCGATACCGCCTCAAAAAGGAGCCGGATGAAGTCTAGTTCCGGATTGGTGAAGGCAATCAGGATGGTGACCGAGATCACCGTGACCCCAGACCCGAAGACGACTCCCACCGCTTTTAGGATTAGCGGCATGGGAATTTGTCGTTGATAGCAGAGGACTTCTTCTTTGCCCCGTAGAACGGATTTGGTGGAGTTGTAGAGAATCCGGAACGTGGTGGTCTTGATGCCGCCGCCAGTGCTGCCAGGGTTGGCCCCGATATACATCAGCGCCATCGTTAGGGACAGGGTGGCTGTGGTCAACGCACCGTAATCGACCGCGTTGAAGCCAGCCGTGCGGGGCATCACCGAGTGAAACCAGGACACCATCAGCTTTTCGCCAAAGCCAAGCGGGGCTAGGGTAGCGGGATTGCGATATTCGGTGATAAAAAAACCCACCGTGCCTGCGATGAGTAGAAAAGCAGTCGTGCTCAAGGCAATCTTGAAGTTGAGGCTAAACACCCGCCAGTCTCGCCTAAGCTGCAGTCGTCGCCGTGTCCAGACATAAAACTCCATAATTACCTGGTAGCCCAGACCACCGAGGATAATCAATCCCGGAATAATCAGGTTTATGGGCAAATTGGTGGCGTACTGAATCATGCTGTCTTCAAAGAGGCTGAAACCCGCATTATTGAAGGCGCTGATGCTGTGGAAGATGGCTAGCCAGAGGCCATAGACAGGACCGTAGTCCTCAGCAAAGACGGGAAACAGCAGCACCATTCCCCCCAGTTCAAAGATCAGGGTCAAAGCAATGATGGACCTGACCAACTGCACCACTCCTGATAGGCCGCCCACATCCAGGGACTTTTGGATAGCGAGCTTTTCCTTCAGGCCAAATCGCCGTCCTAGCAGCAGCAGCAGGAAGGTTGTTGCCGTCATATAACCGAGTCCGCCAACTTGAATCAGTAGGACGATGACCATCTCGCCGAATAAAGAGTGGTAGGTACCCGTATCGACAACGATTAACCCAGTGACGCAGACGGCGGAGGTGGCGGTGAACAGGGCGACCACCGGATCGTTCCAGGTGCTTTCCTGGACGGAAATCGGCAGCATGAGCAGCAGAGTGCCAATGGTGATCAAGGCCAGGAAGCCGATACAGATGCTTCGAGAGACAGTCATAGACGGTAGAAGATAGAAAACTGAGTCAGGTGAGCGTCGTCCGCTGCAGCCATTTAACTCGAATGCTTGGAGCGAAAACAGCCGTGGCAGAAGCTGAAAGAATGTGAAACAATCAGTAGGCGCGATCGCTCCACCCCGCGTTCCGTGCCAAAATCCGTTGCCAAAATCCCTTCCAGCATCTGTCCAAGACGTTCACTCAAAAAAAGGTCAGCTCGACAATGGTCACCAGTTTACGGCAGCAAATTCAAGCATTCTACGACGCCTCGTCGGGTTTATGGGAAGATATTTGGGGTGAACACATGCACCACGGCTACTATGGAGCCGATGGTAAGGAACCGAAAGATCGGTACCAGGCCCAGGTTGACTTGATTGAAGAGTTGCTGGCCTGGGGCCAGGTGACCCAGGCAACCCAAATTCTCGACGTGGGCTGCGGCATTGGCGGCAGTTCCCTCTACCTGACCCGTAAGTTCAACGCCGCTGCCACGGGGATTACCCTCAGTCCGGTGCAGGCCCGGCGAGCGGTGGAGCGATCGCAGGCAGCGGGCAGCAGCGCTCAGTTTCAGGTGGCCGATGCCCTGGCGATGCCCTTTGCCGACGAGAGCTTTGACCTAGTGTGGTCCTTGGAGAGCGGCGAGCACATGCCGGAGAAGCCCAAGTTTTTGGGAGAGTGCTACCGGGTGCTGAAGCCGGGGGGCACCTTTTTGATGGCGACCTGGTGCCATCGGGACACGACGGCTCCGGCAGGTCCCCTCACTGCGGCTGAAAACGACCTGCTGGAGCGGATTTACCGAGTTTACTGTTTGCCCTACATCATCTCGCTAGCGGACTATGGGGCGATCGCCCATCAGACTGGCTTCCGCGAAATCCGCACCACAGACTGGTCCGATGCCGTTGCCCCCTTTTGGGACGAGGTGATCCGCTCGGCCTTCACCCCCGCCGCCATTGTGGGTCTGCTAAAGGCAGGACCTCGGGTTATCCAGGCGGCGTTTGCCATGCAGCTCATGCGGCAGGGCTATCAGCGCGGGCTCATTCGCTTTGGGGTATTGGCGGCGCAAAAGGCTTAATCAGCAGGTAAAAATCATCCGCTGGAATCTAACCTTGGGGGCATCCCATCGGTTGGCGGAGTTCCCTAGGATTTGGGTGGCTAATGAGGCTGTACCCGCTTCCCTCACTGAGATGACGGGCAGTCGGCTGTGCCTGCGGTAATTAAGGTTGAGCTATGCAGACTAACGAACGTCGCCCCACCCCCGATGAGATTCCAGCTCAAAAGCTGCCCTATCCCGCCAGTCAGGAAGATATGGTGCCCAAGCCAGACAGCGACCTGTCTAACTATCGCCCTGCCGACAAGCTGCGGGGTAAGGTGGCAATCATCACGGGCGGTGATTCGGGCATTGGCCGGGCGGTGGCGATCGCCTTTGCCATGGAGGGCGCAAACGTTGCCATTCTCTACAACGTCAATGACGAAGATGCCCAGGTGACCCAGAAAACCGTCAGCGACAAAGGCGGTCAGTGCCTGCCCATCAAAATGGACGTGCGCAAGCCAGAGGAGTGCCGCAGCGCCGTGCAGCAGGTGGTGGAGCGGTTCGGTCAACTGGATATTCTGGTGAACAACGCCGCCTTTCAGATGACCCGGAAGTCCCTGGACGACCTCACAGAAGTGCAGTTTGAGCAGACCATCGCCACCAATGTGCTGGGCTATTTCTACATGGTCAAAGCCGCCTTACCCCACCTCAAGTCGGGCGATGTCATCGTTAACACGGGCAGCATCGTTGGCAAAATTGGCAAGGGTATCCTAGTGGACTATGCCACCAGCAAGGGAGCGGTTCACGCCATGACCAAATCTCTGGCAGAGAGCCTGAGCGATCGCAACATTCGCGTCAACGCTGTAGTACCGGGTCCAGTCTGGACGCCCAACATCCCAGCCACTATGCCCAAGGAAAAGGTCGGCAGCTACGACACCGACAACATCATGACCCGCGCCGGTCAGCCCGAGGAACTGGCCCCGGCCTTCGTGTTCCTGGCATCCCAGGACAGCAGCTTCATGACCGGAGCGCTGGTGGACGTAACGGGCGGTCAGTTGTCGAACTAATCGCTGCCGGACGGGGGGGTACTGATCGATTTCACCAGGGTGGGCCGGAGCCCCAAGGGTTGGATTGATCCTGTCCGAATCGCAAATTGCTAAGTTGCTGTCATACCAGGACGTAGACTTATCCGCAGATAGACGCTAAACCAGGCAGCATCAGTGATAGTGCTTATACTGCCAGCGTCGTTGAGGTCTACCGATGTTTGATGTATTGGAAGCGTCTGTCAAGCCCCTCCTGCTCGATATGAAAATCCTGGAGGCCGCCTACGAACTTTATCTCGCTGCCCCCCAAAGCAGCTCTCCTGTAATTGATTTAAGAGTTTTGTCGCGCCGCACTGGAAAAGGGCTGCTGGAATGCCGCAACGTGATTGTGGAAGCAAATAATTTAGGGCGTTTTCCCGACTGTACGCTAAAGTCTTAGGTAACCTTGGGTTGCTGGTTCAGACCTGGACATGTCAAACTCAAGGTCTGTAATGCAGCGCTTCGCGCTTTGATGGAATCAGATTTTTTGCTGGAAGCCGACCAACGCGTGGCTTCCAACAAAAAATTAGTACCTCAAGCACTGACCAGTACAGGTTGCTATGGCACAGATGAGGTGGGGGCGGTTTTGGAGCAGCGGCGCGATCGCCCTCGGCTTAGTTCTCAGCTGGGGAGGGGAGGCGATCGCCAGCGTGATTCTGCAGGAGCAGGGCAGTTTGGAGCCGGGGGATGCGGTGATCCCCTCGGACGGCAGCCTGTACGACGAATATTCCTTCGAGGGCCGGGTGGGGGAATACATTACGATTCGCCTGGAAAGCCCTGACTTCGATACTTTCCTGATTTTGGTGGGGCCAGATGGCGAAGTGGTGGGGCGTAACGACAACCTCACAGCCGAGACCCGCAATTCTGGGCTGGCGGTGATGCTGCCGGAGAATGGCACCTACTTGGCGATCGCCAATTCCTACGACAACACCGGGCGAGGCCAGTACACCCTCACCGTCACCGCCGGGGATTCTCCCTATCCCGAACCTACCCCACCCAAACTTCCAGAGGGGGAAGCGCTGCCCTCAATCTAGTCTGGAAACAAAGAATTGCCCCAGTGCCTGCGCCTCGCGCTTCATTCTTGGCTCCTCTATAATTTAGTGAATGTCCCCAACTAAGGTTTCGCGTCACTAAAGACGGGTCATGAGCTTAATGGCAATTCCCCAAACCGAATATCAGCAGCGCCGCGAACAGTTCATGGCCAAAATCGGCCAGGGAACAGCGGTGCTACGCAGTGCCCCAATGGCAGTGATGCACAACGATGTGGAGTATAACTTCCGCCAGGACAGCGACTTCTTCTACCTCACGGGCTTTAACGAACCTGAAGCTGTAGCGGTGCTGGCTCCTCACCACGATGAGCATCGGTTTGTGCTGTTTGTGCGGCCCAAAGATCCGGAAAAAGAAACCTGGACCGGCTACCGGGTGGGGGTGGAAGCCGCCAAGGAACAGTTCGGAGCCGACATGGTTTACTCCGTTGAGGAGCTGGACGAAAAGCTGCCCCAGTATCTGGAGAACGCCGATCGCATCTATTATCGGCTGGGGCGCGATCGCCCCTTCAATGACAGGGTTCTGCACCACTGGCAGCGGCTGTTGCGCACCTACCCCAAGCGCGGCACTGGCCCGGTAGCTATTGAAGACCCGGCTCCCACCCTCCATGCCCTGCGGCAGATCAAAAGCCCTGCCGAACTAGCGCTGATGCGGCGGGCTGCCGCCATCTCCGTTGCGGCCCACCAGCGGGCCATGGCCTTTGCCCAACCAGGGCGCTACGAATATGAGGTGCAGGCTGAGCTGGAGCACACCTTTCGCCGAGAAGGGGGGCTGGGACCGGCCTATCCCTCCATCGTGGCGTCGGGGGTCAACGCCTGCATCCTGCACTACACGGAAAATACCCGGCAAATTCAGACCGGCGACCTGCTGCTGATCGATGCGGGGGCCACCGTGGGATACTACAACGCCGACATTACCCGCACCTTTCCGGTGAGCGGCAGGTTTACCGATGAGCAGCGCATCCTCTACACCGTCGTGCTGGAGGCACAGCAGCAGGCGATCGCCCAGGCCCACCCCGGCCAGCCCTACAGCGCGATACACGACACCGCCGTAAAGGTAATCGTAGACGGCCTGCTAGATCTGGGTCTGCTCCAGGGCGACCCAGAGGAAATCATTAAAGAAGAGAAATACAAGCCCTTCTACATGCACCGCACGGGCCACTGGCTGGGGCTAGATGTTCACGATGTGGGCGTTTACCAGCACGGGGAAAGCCCCCACCTGCTGGAGGCCGGACAGGTGTTCACGGTCGAGCCCGGCATCTACATCGCTCCCGATATTAAGTCCGTAGAAGGGCAGCCCCAAGTGGAGGAACGCTGGCGGGGCATCGGCATCCGCATTGAGGATGACGTATTGATGACGGTGGATGGTCATGAGGTGCTAACGGACGGAGTGCCGAAGGCGATCGCCGATTTGGAAAGCTAGCCCATGAGTGAAAACGCTACCAATCGAGCGCATTGGGGACTGGGGCCGACGATTGGCCTCTCGCTGTGCGTGATGGTTGTCTTTATTGCTGTGCAAACCCTGGTAGCGGCGATCGCTGCGGGGATAGCGATCGCCAATCAGCCCCAGGCTGAGCTGGCATCCGTGCTGGAGCAGGTTTCCACCAGCGGGCTAGTGCTTGCTGCGGCGACCGTTGTTTCGGCTCCCGTCTGCGTCGGCCTGATTGCGGTCTTTATTCGCCTGCGGCGGGGGGCTCCGCCCAAACGCTATCTAGAACTCAAGCGTCCGTCCCCGCTGGTGGTGGGGGTCTGGCTGCTGATGACGGTGGTTTTCATGGTGGGGGTGGATGCCCTCAAGTCGCTCATCGATCGCCCCGTTGCTCCTACGTTTACCGCCGATATCTACCAGACGGCTTACTTCCTTCCCCTGCTCTACCTGGCGATTGTGGTGGCGGCTCCCGTTTTTGAGGAGATATTTTTTCGGGGGTTTCTGTTTCAAGGCATCCGCTATTCCCGACTGGGGGCGGCGGGGGCAGTACTGTTTACCTCCCTGCTGTGGGCCGTGATTCACCGCCAGTATGACCGCTACGATATGGGCGGCATCTTCCTGTTTGGCATCCTGTTGGCGATCGCCCAGCTCCGCACCCGCTCCCTCTACATCCCCATCGCGATGCACGCCCTCAACAACCTGATTGCCCTAATCCAGGTGGCTGCAAGTCGGTAGGCAGCTTAGACCGTCAGGTTACGGCGGGGATTGGCGATTTCGATCCGGCGCAGTTGTTCGTAAAGCTCACGCTCGCGCTGGCTCACCTCAGCGGGAATCACCACCGTCAGCTCTACAATCTGATCGCCCCTTTGCCCCTCTACCGGGTAGCCTTTGCCGGATAGCCGCAGCTTTTGTCTGGGCTGCACCCCCGAGGGAATGCGCATTTTTACCGGACCGTCCAGGGTTGGCACCTCGATCGCACCGCCAAGCACCGCTTCGCTGGGCGTAATCGGAACCACGCAGTACAGGTCAGCTCCAACAGTCCTAAAGAAAGGGTGGGGCGCGATGTCAACCCGGAGGTACAGATCGCCCCCATCCAGCCCTTGGTTCTTCAACCGAATGCGCTGCCCTGAGATCATCGCCGGGGGCAGGGAAACTTCGAGCGATCGCCCGTCCTCTAGCCGAATGCGCTCCTGCCCGCCCGTGTAGGCTTTGTCAAGGGGAAGGGTAAGACGAGCTTCGCTGTCCCGTCGAGCGGTGCGCGGGTTGACGGTATAGGCAGTTTTGGTGGTGCCAGGGCGGTAGGGGTCAGCGGCGGGCGGTGGCGTGTAGGGCGGTTCGCTGCCACGGGGCACGGTGCGCACGGTGCGGGTACGGGTGACGGGCTCATCGGCGGCTTGGCGACGGTTCAAGAGCTGGTCTACAAACGAGTTGAAGTCGCGAAACTCGCTGAAGTCCGTCTCCTCTCGCCCCGTGGCTCGACCGTTGCGGCGCGATCGCCCCACCCCCTGAAATCCCTTCTGCTTCCAGAAGCGGCTGAACTGGTCGTACTGACTGCGCTTGCTAAGGTCAGAGAGGACCTCGTAAGCTTCGCCGACATCCTTAAACTTTTCCTCCGCCGCCTTGTCCCCCGCATTGAGGTCTGGGTGGTAGCGCCGCGCTAGCTTGCGATACGCCTTCTTGATTTCGTCAACGGTTGCTTCTCTAGAAACTCCTAGGATTTCGTAATAATTCCGGAAATTTTGCATGGGGGATACGCAGACAAAAGTTGGGAACAGCAGAAAAAGTCTAAATGCCTACAAGCGGAACGTCTGGTAACAAAACTGTAGCATCCCCGCCCCTGAGAACCTATCCGAAAACCCCAGCAGCAGCTTTACATCAAGAGCTTGCTAGAACTTTCGGACAGACTCCTAGAGCCAGTCGTCGTCGTCATCCCAGTCGTCGTCATAGCCGCGATTATATTGGCCCGAGCGGGGTGCACCATAGTCTTGGGAGGGGCGGCGGTAGGTTTTGGTGCGCGGCTTGTCGTAGAAATCATCCCGGTAGTCGTTCCGGCGATAGTCATCTCGAAAATCATCCCGAAAATCATCCCGGTAGCCGCCCCGATAGCCGTCTCGGTAAGACTCGCGGTAGTAAGGGTCGCGATCGTAGGGGTCGGGCTCGCCGATGATGGTGCGCTTGATGGCTCCGAGAATCCCCTCCTCATCCTCTTCTTCCTGGGTAATTTGGTAGACCTCCCGCTGCAGCTCGTAGAGGGCATCCTGCAGATCGGCCTGGGCAATGTCGATACCCCGCTCGTCGTCCCGCTTGAGGCAGTCGCGCAGTTCATCCGCCAGACTCTCAATGCGGCGGCGATACTGGTTGGCGAACTGCATGCCGAAGTCGAGGGCCACTTCCCTGAGCTGCCGCTCGGCCTGGAAGGTCAGCGCCTCGGCCCGGTTGCGCTTCTCGATGCGCTCTCGCCGCTCCCGGTCGTAGTCGGCATACTGCTCCGCCTCCTGAATCATGCGATTCACCTCGGTCTCGCTCAGGGTGGAGGCTCCCTGAATCGTAATCCCCTGCTCCCGACCGGTGGTGCGGTCCATCGCCGTCACCTGAAGAATGCCGTTGGCGTCGATGTCAAACGATACGCCAATTTGGGGGACGCCCCGGGGTGCCGGGGGAATGCCCATGAGCTTGAACCGCCCTAGGGATTTATTATCTACCGCCATTTCCCGCTCGCCCTGCAGGACATGGACCTCTACGAGGGTCTGGTTGTCTTCAGCGGTGGAAAAGGCATCGGAGCGGCGGACTGGGATAGTCGTATTGCGGGGAATGAGCTTCTTCATCACGCCGCCGATCGTCTCCAGCCCCAGGGACAGGGGCGTCACGTCTAGCAGCAGAATGTCCTTAATATCCTGGTTGAGAATCCCCGCCTGGATGGCTGCTCCCACCGCCACCACCTCATCGGGGTTGACGTTCTGGTTGGGCTGCAGGTTGATGAAGGAGCGCACCAGGTCTTGCACCATGGGCATGCGGCTGGCACCGCCCACCAGCACCACTTCGTCGATTTGCGTCGGGTTCAGCGCCGCATCGGCTAAAGCCTGCTGCAGTGGTAATCGCAGGCGGCTCACCAGATCGCCACACAGCCCCTCAAACTGGGAGCGGGTTAGGCGAGTTTCCAGGTGCTTGGGGCCGTCTGCCGTAGCCGTGATGAAGGGCAGGTTGACATCGGTGACCGTCACCCCCGATAGCTCAATCTTGGCCTTTTCGGCAGCTTCAATCAGCCGCTGGAGCGCCTGGCGATCGCGCCGCAAATCCACCCCTTCTGCTTCTAGAAACTGCTCCGCCAGCCAGTCTACAATCTTGCGATCAAAGTCGCTGCCCCCAAGCTGGGTATCGCCGCTGGTGGCCCGCACCTCAAATACGCCATCGCCCACCTCCAGCACCGACACGTCAAAGGTGCCGCCCCCCAGGTCAAACACCAGGATGCGCTCGCTCTGGCGCTTGTCTAGGCCGTAGGCGAGGGCTGCCGCCGTTGGTTCGTTAATAATGCGCTTCACGTCCAGGCCAGCGATGCGTCCGGCATTGCGGGTGGCCTGCCGCTGGGCATCGTTAAAGTAGGCGGGCACAGTAATCACCGCTCCAGTGATTTCTTCCCCCAGGTAGCGATTCGCCTCTTCCACCAGTTTCTGGAGGATCATGGCGGAAATTTGCTCGGGCACAAACTCCCTCTGCAGACGGGGACACTTGATTTTGATATTGTCTGTTTCGTCCCGCCGGAAGGTGTAGGGCACCCGCTTGGATTCGGGATTGAGCTCGGAGTAGCGCCGCCCCATATACCGCTTCACGCCAAAAAAGGTGTTTTGGGGGTTGAGCACCGCCTGGCGGCGGGCCATCTGCCCCACCAGCCGTTCCCCTTCTTTGCTGAAGGCCACTACCGAGGGAGTCGTGCGCATCCCCTCTGCATTGGCAATGACAATAGGCTTGCCGCCTTCCATGACAGCAACGACTGAATTGGTGGTGCCCAAGTCAATACCAACGACCTTACCCATGCGCTGTAGTTCTCCTCGCCTGTAGCGATAACGTCTAGTCCTAGAATATTGAGATTTTTGACTGTCCCTATTCTATCTCGCTACCGATGAGGTACTGACGTCTTGATTACTCTCGGCCAGCAGCCGTTTTTGCAGAGTAATAATTCCCTGGGCTAGGTGCACCGCTTCCGCCTTCAGGTAGTCGGAAAACGTGCTAGCGACCACGGAAAGCTGTTTGCCCGCCAGGTGAACCACATACCACTGGCGCTGGATGGGAAAACCCTCTACGTCTAAGATAGTCAGCTCTCCAGTATTGGCATCGGGAGTAAGCGTATGGCAAGAGAGCACGGATAGGCCCAGACCACCGGCGATCGCCTGCTTAATTGCCTCATTACTGCCCAGCTCCAGCCGCACCTTCACGTCAATACCGTGCTTATCGAACAAATCCTGCACCGCCTTGCGCGTCCCCGAACCGATCTCCCGCATGATGAATGGCTCCATGGCGATGCGGTCTAGGGAGATATTGTTTTCCTGGGCCAGGGGATGGGTTTTGGGGGCCATGACCACCAGGGGGTTGTCGAGGAACGGATGGGCCTTCACGTCCAGGTGCTGGGGCAACTGGCTCATCACGTAGAGGTCGTCCTGGTTATTGGCGAGGCGATCGATGGCGCGTTCGTGATTGGTGACGATGAGGGACACATCGATGCCGGGGTAGCGCTGGCAAAACGGCCCCAGCAGTCGCGGCACAAAGTATTTTGCCGTCGTGATGACCGCCAGCCGCAGCCGCCCTTGCTTCATGCCTTTCAGGTCCGCGACCCGCATTTCGAGCTGGTCGAGCTTTTCGAAGATTTCCTGACAGGTGGCATAGAGTTCGTGGCCCGCATCGGTCAGGTAGAGACGCTTACCCACCTGCTCAAACAGAGGGAGCCCCAAGGCCTTAGTGAGCTGCTTCACCTGCATCGATACGGTAGGTTGGGTTAGGAACAATTCTTCAGCCGCTCGTGTAAAGCTGCCGTGTCGAGCTGTCGCCTCAAACACTTTGAACTGGTGCAGAGTAGCGTGGATCACCAGCGATTCTCCTCAAATTGTAATGTTGTGCAAGAAAAAACAGTCCATAGAACTGAGTCTATCACGGTTATCATTATTAATGACTTTTATCTATAGAAAGTTGGGAGTATGATGAAGACATGGCAACTCTACAAGTTCCCTTCCAGTCCAGGCGCTGCGGGTTTTTCGATGCTCAGCATTGTTCAGGAGGCACCTTAAATCCCACCCCTGTGCAATTGGCATCATCTCGATGAAAGCAGATTAGGTACTGCAGCATCGAAAGCCCAAGGCGCTTTTTTTTAATTCACATAAGTGCAGCACTTTTCAGGTGTATGAGGTACAGATTTTTTGTTGGAAGTCGCTCAACGCGCGACTTCCAACAAAAAATCTGATTCCATCAAAGCGCGAAGCGCTGTATCTAGAACAATTGGAGTGTGCCCCTAGTCGGAGGCTACACTCCATCATCGCGTCTGTGGCTGCCTGCTTGATTCAGATCAAGCCGTCCTGCTCGATTTCCTCGATCACCTGCAGCCCCCGGGGGTCACCCAGCTTGAGCACGGCGGCGCGGGCATCTTCACGCACCCCCAGGTCTGGATCTTCGGCAAAGGCTTCAATGAGAGCATCGACTGCCGTAGCATAGATGACATTGGACGGCAGGTCGCGACAGAGCTGCCCGATGGACCAGGCGCAGTTACTGCGAACTGCCGCCACGGGGTCCCGCCGTAGGGCTTCAATCAGGCAGGGCACTGCGCCAATGGTCGATTCATAGTCAACCTCGGCCATCTGAGCGAGGGCACTGGCGGCCCAGAGGCGCACGGCAGAAATGTCGGTTTTCAGGGCATCAATTAGGGGAGGGAGAGCACGGCGATCGCGACAATTTCCCAATGCCCAAACGATGCCCTTTCGGACATAGCCATTCCAGTCGATTTGGAACTGCTGAATCAGGGGGGCAACGGCTTCGGGGCTCGGGTTGCGACCTAACCCATAGGCGGCACTAACCCGAATGAGGGGGCAGGCGTCAGTCAAAAGCTGAATCAGTGGATGGATGGCTCGCTCATCTTCCAGTTCACAAAAAGCTCGTGCTGCCAGCATGCGCTGCTGATTTTCTGGAGAGTGGAGCAGCAGCAGCATCTCATCCGGGTCAGGGCGAACCGGGTCAACAACGAGGTCAGCACCTTCGATACGGTCGAGTGGACTTCCCAGATCGCCGACCGTATCTAAAACTGTCAGATCATCATCACTATACATACAGTCACTTTACAGCAAAGCGGGAGGTAGATTGGGGCATCCAGATGGGGATTAAGGCGCGGGGTCGAATCTAACGTTCCAATGCTGCCGTTTTGCTCGAGAATATATAGTAGATTCAGCGGCAATTTGGAGACGGTAGCCCAAATTTGGGTCTCCAGCGTGACCAGTCCGGTTAGCTCTGCCTGTAGGCAGATATATCGCACGGCCAATTTAATCTGGGACGACTGCCCCCAACCTTTAGCCAGTGCGGATTGTTCCTCAATGGCTAATCCTGAATGACTGACTCAAGGCGATTAATGAGCATATCCACTTCGGTGCTGGACGAATTACTTCAGAGGTTGCCAGCCCTGCGGCCTCAAATGTACTTCAAATCGTCCCTAACGGCCCTGTCCCACGCAATTGAAGACCAGGTGCTGGCGGCTCCGGGGCATCCCCTGGTGATTGCCAACTTCCAGCGGGAGCGGTTCTATCGGCAGGAGGCCCAGCGCTATCGGCGCATTGCCGATCGTACTTCCCAGGTCTATGTGCTGGCCGCTCCAGAAACTAGCTTCAAGAGCGGCTCCGACGACTACGAACGCGTCGCCTTTGAGCTAGATGATGCCCTCAGCCGCGAATGGCATTTGGTCGTTATCAGCGCCCACTATTCCACCTGCCTGGTGTGTCGCGAGCGGCAGCCGGTTGAGATTGATGCCTCCGAATTTAATCCACTGATGCTGCATCCGCCCGAGCTGCATCCGCCCGAGCCCGCTGAAACTGGCCACTTTGACGACGAGCTATTGCCAGACTCGCCCCTCCCCGTGGACCATGTCCGCCGCTTTGAGGGCATTTGGACCTTCGATCGCCAGGTGTGTACCCAAGCGGCAGACATCTTGCTGCACCGCATTGTCGCCTATCGTCCAGAGCTGGCCGACAAGGTTGACGCCGCCCGCACTACCCACCTCAGCCTGCGGACGGGGAATGACTCACTGGCGATCGGCGAAATCGACCCCGACCCCTTCGCCCACCGGCTGATGACCTACCTGCAGGCGGGGCAGTACAAGCTGCTGAAGGCTTATCGCTCCATGGCGGCCCAGGAGCGGCGGGAACGGCTGGTCAACCTGATGACGTCGGCCATTCGCCAGTCTCTCGACCCAGACCACATCTTCTCGGTGGCGGTGCAGGAGTTGGGGCAAGCCATGCAGGTGTGCCGCTGCCTCATCTACCCCTGCCGCCCCGCGGATCCGTCGGCCACCATTGAGCATGAGTTTCTGGTCAGCCCGTCCCTCACTTCCACCGTGGGAGAAACCCTGCCCCTGAAGCACAACCCTCTATTTCAGGCGATCGCCCAGAACCGGGAGGCGATCGCCATTGCCGACACCCGCGATGCCCCCGACTTCGACCTCACCGCCCTCCAGCCGCTGATCGAGCACCTCCACATCCGCTCCTGGCTGATGGTGCCCATCCTGCACCAGGGGCAGCTCATTGGCATGGTGGAGCTACACGGCTGCAGCCAGAGCCCGCGCCGCTGGGAAGCGGAAGAAATCGAGATGGTAGAGGCGATCGCCGTCCAGCTTGGGGTGGCCCTAATCCAGGCCGACGCCTACGCCAATCTGGACACCCTCAACCAGCAGCTGGAGGCCCTGGAGCGCACCCGCAGTAATCTAATTGCCATCACCGGCCACGAGCTGCGCACCCCCCTGTCCACCATTCAGGTGTGCCTGGAAAGCCTCGCCAGCGAACCCGATATGCCCCTGGAGCTGCGCCAGGTGATGCTGAGTACCGCCCTGGACGACGCCGAGCGGCTGCGCAAGCTGGTGCAGGATTTCCTCACCCTCTCTCAACTGGAAAGCGGGCGGGTGGAGTGGCACCTGGAGGCCCTTTCCCTGGAAGAATGTATGGACCTGGCCCTGAGCAGTATCCGCACCCGGCAGCGCCAGGACAACGTGCCGATTATCAAAATGCAGGTGCCCGACGGACTGCCTTTGGTGCGGGCCGATGGCGAGTGGCTGGTGGAGGTGCTCTCCAAGCTGCTGGACAATGCCTGCAAGTTCACTGAGCCAGCGGGGGAAGTAAAGCTGGAGGCCCACCGCAACGGCCAGGGCATGCTGGAGGTGACCATTACCGATACGGGGCGGGGCATTGAGCCCAATCGGCTGGAGGCCGTCTTCGACCGCTTCTACCAGGAGGAGGGGGCGCTGCGGCGCACTGCGGGCGGTACAGGGCTGGGTCTGGCCATCTGTCGGCAGGTGATTCGCCACCTGGGGGGGCAGATTTGGGCCGAGTCGGCGGGGCGGGGCCAGGGCAGCCAGTTCCACTTCACGATTCCGGTGGTAAGTAACATAGAGGCTTCAGCCCGCACTGCTCCCCAGAAAAATGGTGCGGCGGTGCGATCGCGCCAGTCTCGCACCTCCAAGCGCCGCGCCAGATTAAAATAAGTTATTAAAATCTGTAAAGAATTCTAAGTGGGAAACCTGGAATGCGAGTTGCAATTATTGGTGCAGGGCTGGCGGGGCTGTCCACCGCGGTGGAGCTGGCGGATGCTGGCTGCGAAATCGAAATCTTCGAGTCGCGCCCCTTTGTGGGCGGTAAGGTGGGCAGTTGGGTCGATGCCGAGGGCAACCACATCGAGATGGGGCTGCATGTCTTCTTTGGCTGCTACTACCATCTGTTTGCCCTGATGGAGAAGGTGGGGGCCATCGAGCACCTGCGGCTTAAGGAGCATATCCATACTTTCATCAACCGGGGCGGACGTACGGGGTCGCTGGATTTTCGCTTTCTCACCGGGGCACCCTTCAACGGCCTCAAAGCCTTCTTCACCACCTCTCAGCTCTCCCCGGTGGACAAGCTGCAAAACTCTGTCGCCCTGGGCACCAGCCCCATCGTGCGGGGGCTGGTGGATTTTGATGGAGCCATGAAAACCATCCGAGATCTGGATCGGGTCAGCTTTGCCGACTGGTTCCGCAGCCACGGCGGCTCCGACGGCAGCCTCAAGCGCATGTGGAACCCCATCGCCTACGCCCTGGGCTTCATCGACACCGAGAATATTTCTGCCCGCTGCATGCTCACCATCTTCCAGCTCTTCGCCGCCCGCACGGAGGCGTCGGTGCTGCGGATGCTGGAGGGTTCCCCCTACGAATATCTGCACAAGCCGATTCTGGACTACCTGGCAGCCCGTCAGACCAGGATCTACACGCGGCGGCAGGTGCGCCAGGTGCAGTTTGCGGAGCAGGCTGGGGAGACGGGCGTCACCGGGATTGTCGTGGCTGAGGGCGATCGCCAGGAGACCATCACCGCCGATGCCTACGTCTGCGCCTGCGACGTACCGGGAACCCAGCGGCTGCTGCCGGAGGCATGGCGCAAATGGCCGGAGTTTGCCAATATTTACAAACTGGATACCGTACCCGTCGCCACGGTACAGCTCCGGTTTGACGGCTGGGTGACTGAGATGCAGGACCCGGCGCTGATGCAGCAAACGCAGCGGGCGGCGGGCATCGATAACCTGCTCTACACCCCCGATGCGGACTTTTCCTGCTTTGCCGACCTGGCCCTCACCAGCCCTGCGGACTACTACCGGGAAGGGCAGGGTTCCCTGCTCCAGGTGGTGCTGACGCCGGGAGATCCGTTTATCAAGCAGTCCAACGAGGCGATCGCCCACCACGTCCTCCAGCAGGTGCACGATCTCTTCCCCTCCTCCCGCAACCTGACCATGACCTGGTACAGTGTCGTCAAGCTGGCCCAGTCCCTCTACCGGGAAGCCCCCGGCATGGACCCCTACCGTCCCGACCAGAAAACGCCGATCCCCAACTTCTTCCTGGCGGGCAGCTACACCCAGCAGGACTACATCGACAGCATGGAGGGGGCGACCCTCTCCGGGCAGCGGGCGGCACGGGCCATCCTGTCCGCTAAACTAAAGAACGCAAACTAAACCGGTTTAGCGTTTCCTGAAACATGAATCCTAAATGACCGTCCGTCGGGGCAAACAACCGTCCGCAGGGGCAAATGGCCATTTGCCCCGACAAGTGGGGTAAAACGTTGCCAAAAATTTCATCACATTCCCGTTATGGCAAACTGGCTAGAGCACAGTGTACAAGTTGAAGTCGACGTTCCCATTGAGCTGGCGTGGTCCCTCTGGTCTGACCTGGAGCAGATGCCCCGCTGGATGAAGTGGATCGATTCGGTGGAGGTGCTGCCGGACGATCCGGAGCTGTCGCGCTGGAAGCTGGCTACGGGGGGGCTGGAGTTTAGCTGGCTGTCGCGCATCCTCAAAGTTATTCCCCACCAGATCATTCAGTGGGAGTCGGTGAGCGGCCTGCCCAACCGAGGCGCGATTCGGTTCTACGACCGGGGCGGCAGCAGCGTGGTCAAGCTCACTGTGGCCTATGCCATTCCCGGATTTTTGGGCCGCATTATGGATAATCTATTTCTGGGACGGGTGGTGGAGTCCACCATTCAGGCCGATCTGGAGCGATTTCGCGAATATGCCCTGGCGATCGCTGCCCACCCGCGAATGAGGTCTTAGGGAACTCCTGCCTCGGATAGATACCCTTTCCATCGTTGCAATGGTGGGTTATGAATAGGTCAATTTTCTATTAATCCCTTCGCCCAACAGCGCGAGCTTCGTAGCATGATCAAACGAGCGTTTTGGACCGCTGCCTGGCGGTTAACCGTGCTGGGGCTGGTGGCGCTGGCGATCGCCCTGTTGCCTTCGACGCGATCGCTCGGTACCCTGCCCCCTGCTGCTGACTCCCATCCCCTGCCTGCCACCACCCAGATTCTCACGCCCGTGCCCCTAGCGCAGGTGGACTGGCGGTATCGGCGCGATCGCCTGACCGAGAAATTCCCAGGGCCTGGCGCGCAGACGGCGGGCCAGACCCACCCGGCCAGCGCGGCATCAGCCTACCAGCCCCGTGAGGAGATTGCCGCCGCCGATCCTAGCAACTATGGTCCCCGCTTTCTCACCGACATCTATGGCAGACCGGCAAGTCAGCCCCTGATTGTGGTCATCCATGAGACCGTAGGCGCTGCCAGTAGCGCCGTTAACCTAATGCAGACCCGCCACGAGCGCGACGAAGATCAGGTCAGCTACCACAGCATCATCCGCCGCGACGGTACCATCATCCACCTGGTTCACCCCCAGATGCGGGCCTTTGGCGCGGGCAATTCCGTCTTCAATGGCCCCAACGGTCCGGAGACGATCCAGACCAACCCCGAATTCCCGCCATCGGTGAATAATTTTGCCTACCACACCTCTCTGGAGACCCCCAGCGACGGTCGGGGTAACCAGAGCAGCCACAGCGGCTACACTGAGGAGCAGTATCAATCCCTGGCCTGGCTGGTGGCCCATCTGCCCGTGCCCGACGAGCGCATCACCACCCACCGAGCCGTGGATCGTTCCGGCACCCGCCGCGACCCCCGCACCTTCAGTAATGAGCGATTCTTCAATCGGCTCCATGCCTACGTTCGATCGACCGAGTAGACGCCGTCGCCGGACTGCGTGGGTTGTGGTCCTGACGGGACTGGTGGGCTGGGTCGTGAGCATGGGCTGGCGGCTTCAGCCTGACCCGAATTGTGCCAAAGTGGGGCCAGCGTCAACGCTCCAGGCTTCGCCCTGTCGCCGCAAGCGAGATCGTCAAGAGCCTGATGCGGGTCCGGTAGATGGCGTCTTTCACCCCAAGGGACTGACGGGTCTGGGCATGGGGACGGCACTGGGGCTGGTTCTCCTCAAGCTGAATAGCCAGCTTCAGCGGAAAGGCGATCGCCCCACTGCGCCCGCAAAACCATCGCTACTCAGCCAATATCTGCGGGAGCGGCAGCTGCCGCCCAATGCCCTGTGTTCTAGCGAGGCACGGCTGACGCCCCTCCAGCGAGAAATCCTCCAGGGGCTGCTGGTGCTGGGGGCGGTTCCTGCTCCCCAGCGGTCCAGCGTTGGCCTGTCCCGGCGGCCTCCCCGGCAGCAGTGGCGCTATGGGGAAGTGCAGGCGCTCCTCACCAGCCTGGGATTTTCGGAGCGGGCGATCGGCGGCGTCTGGCAAATTATCGGCGAGCAGTCCTCCACTGCGGCGCTGTCAGAAGACCTGTCAGAGGACATCTCCCTGAGAGCCTGAGCGGGACGACCTATGATGGAGGATAAGTCAGGCGCGACCTGCCGCCCCCGTGTCTCCATGCCGCCGGGGATTCTCTTTATCGTGTTGCCATCCTTGAACATCGTGAACGCTCAGCAAACCGACTCCCCCACTTCGTCCCTCGACCTGCAAGTCCTGTTCCCTTTTGATCTGGACGACTTTCAGAAACAGGCGATCGCCGCCCTCGACGATGGCCGGTCGGTGGTGGTGTGCGCTCCCACCGGGTCGGGAAAAACCCTGATTGGTGAATACGCCATCCACCGCGCCCTGGCACGGGGTAAGCGGGTGTTCTACACCACGCCGCTGAAGGCGCTGTCGAACCAGAAGCTGCGGGACTTTCGCGATCGCTTCGGCGCAGATAAAGTTGGCCTGCTCACAGGGGATACCTCCGTCAACCGGGACGCCCCCGTGCTGGTGATGACCACCGAAATTTTTCGCAACATGCTCTATGGTACCCCCATTGGCGAGGTGGGCACGTCGGTGCAGGACGTAGAGGCGGTGGTGCTGGACGAGTGCCACTATATGAACGATCGCCAGCGGGGCACCGTCTGGGAAGAGGCGATTATCTACGCCCCCCACACCATCCAGCTCGTCGCCCTTTCGGCCACCGTGGCCAACAGCGACCAGCTCACGGACTGGATTGACAAGGTGCATGGGCCAACCGACCGGATCTATTCCGACTATCGCCCGGTACCGCTCCAGTTCCACTTCTGTAAAGCCAACGGCCTGTTTCCCTTGCTCAATCCCAAGGGCACCGGCATGAACTCCCGGCTCAAGCGCAAGGGGCGATCGCGCGGTCGGCCCAAAAGTCCCGGCATTGGCTTTGTGGTGAGCCAGCTCAAGCAGCACGATATGCTGCCCGCCATCTATTTCATCTTTAGCCGCCGGGGGTGCGACCAGGCGCTGGATCAGTTGAGCAACTTCTCTCTGGTGAATGAGCGGGAGGCGGCAGCCCTCAAGGCGCAGATCGACCAGTTCCTCACCCAAAACCCCGAAGCGGCCCGCAGCGGTCAGGTGGAACCCCTCTATCGCGGCATCGCCGCCCACCACGCTGGCATTCTACCCGCCTGGAAGGGGCTGGTGGAGGAGCTGTTTCAGCAGGGGCTGATCAAGGTGGTATTCGCCACCGAGACCCTGGCGGCGGGGATTAATATGCCCGCCCGCACCACGGTGATCTCCAGCCTGTCGAAGCGCACCGACCGGGGCCACCGGCTGCTGACGGCGTCGGAGTTTTTGCAGATGGCGGGTCGGGCCGGACGGCGGGGCATGGATAAGCTGGGTCACGTGGTCACGGTGCAGACCCGTTTTGAAGGACCGTCGGAGGCGGCGTTTCTGGCCACCTCGGAGGCCGATCCGCTGATCAGTCAGTTCACCCCCAGCTATGGCATGGTGCTCAACCTGCTGCAAACCCATACCCTGGAGGAGGCCCGCAGCCTGATCGAGCGCAGCTTTGGCCAATATCTGGCGACGCTGCACCTGTCTCCCCAATACGAGGCGATCGCCCGTCTGGAGGTCGAATATGACCAGAAACAGGCCCAGGTGGCCCACGTTACCGATGTGGCGTTGCTGCGGGAGTACGACAAGCTGGCGGGGCGGCTCAAGGAGGAGAAGCGGCTGCTCAAGTATCTCAAGGAGCAGGCCCAGGAGGTGGCGGCGGCGGATTTGGCGATCGTCATGCCCTTCGCCATCACCGGCACCATTCTCTGCATCAAGGGCAAGCACATTCCCGACGCCAAGCTGCTGGCGGCGGTGCTGGTAACCAAGGTGGCGGGTACAGACGAATCCCCCTACATGATGGTGCTGGGGGCAGACAACAACTGGTATGTGATTACCACCGCCAACGTGGTGAAGCTGTTTGCCGAAATTCCCCGGCTGGTGGAGGCCGACGACCTGACGCCGCCCCCAGACCTGCCGCCGAAGCCCGGTCAGTCCCGACCAGGGAGCGAGGCGTCCCGTCCCGTCGCCCAGAAAATTCCTCCCCTCACTGCCGAAACCCTCTACGCCCCCGAGGTGCAGACCCAGATGCAGGTGGTAGAGGAGCTGGAAACGGTGCTCAATCAGCATCCCGCCCACCAGTGGGGCAACCCTACCCAGATGCTGAAGCAGCTGCGGCGGCTGCGGAAGGTGGAGGCAGAACTGCGCGATCGCCAAGAAAAATTAGGCCAGCATACCCAACACTACTGGCAGCAGTTCCTTAACCTGATTGCCATACTCCGCCACTTTGACTGCCTGGAGGGGGTGGAGCCCACCGTCAAAGGCCAGATGGCGGCGGCCATTCGAGGAGATAACGAACTCTGGCTGGGGCTGGCGATCGCCTCCGGTGAACTGGATGACCTCGCCCCCCACCATCTGGCCGCCGTCTGTGCCGCCCTCTGCACTGAAGTTTCCCGCCCCGACACCTGGACCAGCTATGACCCCTCTACGGAAGTCGAGCTGGCCCTCAGCAGTCTGCGGGGCCTGCGGCGACAGGTGTTCCAGCTCCAGCGGCGCTATCAAATCGCCCTGCCCGTGTGGATGGAGTACGACATTGTTGGCATCGTGGAGCAGTGGGCGCTCGGCACCGACTGGACGGTCCTGGTGAGCAACACCAGCCTCGACGAGGGGGACATCGTGCGCGTGCTGCGGCGCACCCTCGATTTTCTCTCCCAGATTCCCCACGTACCCCACATTACCGACTCGCTGCGGCAAAACGTCTACCGCGCCATTTATCTCATCGATCGCTTCCCGGTGAACGATCGGCTGAATGATCTGGATGAAGGCGCGGACACTGAGGATGCCGAGGATGTTGACACTGAGGATATTGACACCGAGGATAGCGCAGACGCTAACGGTGAAGATACCGACGGGGAGGCTGATGATCAGGAAGAGTCGGCAAGTCAGTAGTTAAGCAAAATTACTTTCCTGGGGGCGTGCGCTCCGGCGAAGCGCTGTATGTAGTTGGTTGTAGTCAAGCACTTAGGAGATTTTTGAAAACGATTCTGCCTGATGCCGTAGGGGCAAGTGGGCATTTGCCCCTACCGACCGTTTAACTAGGAGTAGAATTTTTCCTGAAAATCGCCTTAGAAAGAGCAAACGGAGGTGTTGTTGGCATTGAGATGAATCGTGCCGACTGCATCGCCCACCATGAAGGGCTGGTTGCCACCACGGGTCTCACGCACCATTTCTGGAGACTGGTCTAGGCATCCGGCGATCGCCTCTCCCCAGGCGGCCACATCATCGCTGAGGGCATCCGTAATGGGGGTATCGGTTGCAATAGACGGGTCCTGAACGATACTGATCTTCATGGGTAGTGCATATCGCCGTGGAGTCACTGGCACGGAAGGCAGAAACACATCGCGACCACCCACAATGGTTTCCTCATCGGGCGAATAGGTGTGTGCCGTCTGGGCGCTGGCTGGGAGAGCCAAACCCATTACCGCAGCGGTAATTCCGAGTGTGAAAAGTGCTTTCATCATGGTGAGAACTCGCTCCTATAGGGATGAAATTTGAAGGGTTGATGTAGCGTCTAACGGCTTTACCTTATCTGAGGGATAGTTGGGTGCATTGCGTAAAACTAATGCTTTTTCGGATTGCCTTGATGAAGAATATGGGCAAATTCCGTAATTCACCGGCACCCATCTGAATCCAGTTTGGCTAGGTGAACGCCCAGGGTATGAGCCGTTTCGGCCCAGTTGTCGCGATCATTTCGCTATATTAAGGGCAGCGGCAGTTTTGCATAAGTAGAACTGCGTTGAAAAACGAGGTTAGAAAACCGGGGCGCTCCCCCGGTTTTCTAACGTGAATTTAATTGTGCCGACCTACTGACCGACTAGCTTTGTTAAGAAGTTAAACAAAAATATTTTCTTGAGGTTATGTGCCCCCCGCCGAGGGGCGCACACCGACCGCTTTGGAGGGTGTTTGAGAAGTCTTGCCCTGAGTAGCAAAACCCTGATTGACTGACAAAAGTTTGTGGCCCTCACCCCCAACCCCTCTCCCAGAGGGCGAGGGGAGCCGAACCAATGCTCCTGTTCCCTCTCCCGAAGGGAGCGGGCTAGGGTGAGGGCTTCCGGGCAGCGGTTCGTAAGTTTTGTCAGTCAATCAGAGCAAAACCATTCAATCCCCCTAAATCCCCATTAAAAAGGGGGACTTTTGCTCCGGTCCCCCCTCGAAAAAGGGGGGCGGGGGGGGATCGCTAGGTGCTTAAAACTACAGTTAGCCACTTTTCAAATATGCTCTTATTTGTGGCCAGATACTTAGCAGGGTGTTGAAGGTTGTTAAATCCTTGAAGCCATCTTCAAACTCATTGCCCACGGCAGCTCTGCTATGGTGACCGATCAGTTCTATGCCTCGCTAACCCCGTGCGATCGCTTCTTTGACCTGGCTAAGGCCGAAACCTATCGAGCTGCTCCAGACGATTGGTATGTCCTGATTACCGACATTGTTGGCTCTACCCGAGCCATTCGTAGCGGGCGCTATCGGGAGGTTAACCTGTTAGGGGCCTGCTCCATCATGGCGGTGCTGAATGCCGTTGGTCCGGTGGAGATTCCCTTCACCTTTGGCGGCGATGGGGCCTCACTGCTGGTGCCGCCCCCGGTGTTTACCGCTGCTCGCGATGCTCTGCTGGCAGTGCGCCGTCTGGCTCGCGAGTCCTTTGGTCTGGATCTGCGGGTCGGCATTGTACCCATCAGCACCATTCCAGCGACCCATCCCCTAAAGGTGGCGAAATTTCGGGTGTCGCCCACCTACGCTCAGGCCAGCTTCATGGGAGGCGGTTTGACCTATGCCACTGAACTCATCAAAGCGAACCCGATCTATCGGCTGGAAGCGCCATCCGACCATCCCCCGGCGGATCTCTCCGGCCTGGAATGTCGCTGGCAGGATATTCCCAGCCCCCACGGCCACACCCTCAGCCTGATTGTGCTGGCCCAAACGAGCAGCAGCCTCAGCGGTCAGGACGTATATCGGGGCGTCATAGAGGAAATTAATCGAATTTACGGCGATTCCCAGAACTATCATCCCGTTGCGGCGCGATCGCTCCGACTTTCCTTTAATCCCTGCCGTTTATGGGCCGAGGTCAGGGCGCGATCGCCCGCCAAACAGCCCTTTCCCCGCCTCGCCTATCTAGCCCAAATTTCCCTGGAGAACCTGCTGGGAGCTTGCTTCATGGGCGTTGGCCTCACCGTGGGCCACGTAGACTGGGGGCACTATCGGCAAGCAGCAGCCGTGGCGTCGGATTTTCAGAAGCTCGACGACAGCCTGCGAATGGTGATTGCTGGGCGACCGTCTCAGACGCAAGCGCTCATCCACTATCTGGAACGGGAATTGCGCCAGGGAACCCTCGTCTACGGTCTTCACCTGTCAAACCGGGCCTTGATGACCTGCCTGATTTTTGAACGACGCGATCGCCACATTCACCTGATTGACTGCGCAGACGGGGGCTATGCCCTGGCGGCTCAGCAACTCAAAGCCCGCCTCCAGCCCCAGCAGACGACTGGGAACACCTGTGCCCTTTGATGTCAGCTTCCGTACATTAGCCGTTCCCGAAATCTGAAAATTGCTATAAGATATCCTCATAGGATGCAAAAATTTTAAGATTTATCGCATTTCTCACGCTGGTAGAGCATGGGGGTGTGTCGCGCACCTCTCCCAGACCTGTACCTTATGCGATTAGAAGTCGCTGTATTCAAGCCCTGCGCTGTATGCCTTAGCCGTCATGAAACCTTCGTCGCCCTCAGCCATTCTGCTTGTGGATGGATATAACGTTATCGGAGCCAGCCCTGGCTTGAAGCGTACCCTGAGCCACCACGGCTTAACAGCGGCTCGCGACGAATTTATCGAAGTGCTCATCAGCTACAGCGCCTACCAGGGCTATGAAACCCAGGTGGTTTTCGATGCCTGCTACCGGGGCAATCCCGGCCATCATGAGGTGGTGACTCCCCATTTGGCCGTGCGCTACACCGACTACCGCCAGACTGCCGACACCTTCATTGAGAAAGCCTGCGCCCAGTTCCGCAACGACGTCCGTAAGCTTACCCATCGGTTGATTGTAGCCACCTCCGACCGCGCCCAGCAGCTCACGGTGGTGGGCTACGGGGCCGAATGCATCTCGGCCCGGCAGCTACTCAACGAGGTGGAGGCCATGAAGCGGCAGGTACAGCGGCGGCAGAAACCCAAGCGCCAAACCTCCAGTCGCTTCCTTGCCAAGTCCCTCGACCCAGTGGCACAGGAGCGCCTTAACCAGCTGCGCTTTGGTCTCAGGCTAGAAGGGAAATAGCGGTACTGCCAGATGGCCAAGAAAATAGGGTAAAGACCTTGCCAAACAGCGTAAGAAATCGCTAGTATAGGATTCGCGTTCCTCAGTAGCTCAGTGGTAGAGCGGTCGGCTGTTAACCGATTGGTCGCAGGTTCGAATCCTGCCTGGGGAGTTTCAAGACATTACGAGTGCGGCGTCAAGCGGCGATAAGCCGTCACCAGCCCCGTTTCATCCCCCACGTTGCCTGGAAACAGCACCACCGGCAAGTCGGGAAACTGGGGATGGGTGGCTGGCGTGCGGACGATGGAGCAGCCCGGCAGAATTTGCCCCAGCAGGCGGGCAGTGCGGAGGGCCAGTCCCTTGCTGAGGACATCGTTGGAAGTAATCCCCCCTTTGCTGATCAGGAAGCCAATGGTGTCGGGCAGCCCCCGCACCACGTCCATCAGCAAGTCAGAGACGGCCACCCCGAAGGCGAGGCGCGTGGCCGCATCGGGAAACTGGATTTCCTCGCGGCTGGTATAGACGACGGGAGTTTTGCCCTCCTCGTGGGCAGCCTGGGCAGCTTCCAGAGTCTTGTCCAGAAGCATGGCTCGCTGGGCGGCGGATTCCTCCAGCAGATGCACCACGTCAATTTCGATCCCGATAACGCCTGTTTCCCGCAGCAAGTGATTGAGCTGCTCAGTGGATTTCTTCACATGGGAACCGACCACCACCGCACCGGGACGGCGATCGCGACTAAAGGTGACCATCTCCTCAGCGGCAACGGGCTGGGGCGGCAGGGCAGCTAGGGCGGTAAGCAGGCTGGCAGCGCTACGAAAGAGGAACTTCTTGCCCTGGGCAGCGGCAGTGAGCACATCGGCGGCAAACTGGTCCAAATCCGCCTGGGTTTCGGCATCGACTACGCCGCACTGGTTACCGGAGAGGGCCATGAGGCGATCGACGCTGCCGGTACGGATATCGCTGAGTAAAAACCGCTCCACCTGATTGGCGGAGATGCGTCCCTGGGTTTTCTCCTCTACGTAATCTGGCAGGTAGCTGTGGCGGTAGCCGAAGACTGAGTCGCGGGCAAACTCCGTCTCATGCACCGGCACCGGCTGGCCGTTGATGATTAGATAGTGAACGCTGTCGCGGGTGATGCGTCCGCCCTCGAAGAAGGCAGGTGTGAGAAAATGAGCATCGAAGGGGCCGAGGCGATCGCCAATCGCGTCTGTCTCGATCGGATAATGCCCCCGCAGGGTGGAGTCAGAGCGGCTCACCACCAGAAAATCGGCAATGCCCTCAGCGGCGATCGCCGCCTTGAGATTGTCGCAGACCTCCCGCGTAACGGCATCGGCCTGGTCAGGGGTGAGCGCTCGCGTATTGGTGAGCACAAAGAAGATGGGCACCTCGTCTTTTAGCCCCAGCCGCAGGGTATCAACATCCCACCGCATCAGCAGCAGGCAGCTATGGACGGTTTGGGAGCCGGTGGGGTCGTCATCGAGGACGATGATTTTGGGTTTGGTGACCATCGGATTTTACGGAGGTAAACGGAAGTAGGGCGATCGCGATTTGCTAGCACCTTATCACGTCGATGGAGCCCGTGAGGCTGGCAGCCCACCGATTCTCCGTAGCGATTTCCTATCCTGGCCCTAAATGTCTCTAATGACCGGCGGCAGAGCCATCCTGATCTTGAGCCAGCGTCCAGGTGAGGATCTTGCGAGGGGCGTTTTGTAGGGCTGCCGTCAGGTCTTTCCGCTGGTCAAACTGGAGCTGGGAAAGGTAGCAGGCTTCTACATTCACCTCGAACTGGTCAGGCACAAACGGCCAAGGGTGGACTGTTAGGGAGCTGTCTTCCTGCTGATGAACGTAGTAAGTTTTGCCATTGGGGCCATCGGTGATTTCCAGAGACCGCTGGTCCATGGGCACTTTGCGCTGGCAGAGGATGAGGGAGAGGCGATCGCACCACTGCATAAAGGCATAGGCTGAGTCGGCCTCCGACTGGCTGACGTCCAGTTCCTTCCGCCACTGGGCCTGCCGCTCCTGCTGCTCGTCTAGAAACTTGTCCATTTCCTCACAGTTACCTCGCTTTGCCTGGTTCAGGACGCACAGATGCATAGAAATCAGCAGGGCCACCCAGCGGCTGCGATAGACTGCCTCCGCCGCGTGGCGGCGCAGTTGGGCCACCGAGGTGCCCCGCTCCAGGGTGAAGTCAAGGGGCGCACCCACGGGGGTGAGGTGGTCGCCCTCCCATTCTTTTTCCAGGTCGTCGTGGTGGGAAATGGCGGCGATGGTTTCATAAAGGCGCGGGGGCGCTTGGCGATAGTCCCAGTTGCCAGCGATTTGGGCGGCCAGCAGGGCATGGGCGCGGTGATAGATCACCTCCCAGCCGTCGGCCTGCAGATTGACGATCATTCAGGAATTAACCTCACGGGTAACGTATTCAACGGCTAAGGGCGTAATTTGGGCAACCGTATGGGAAATCAGGAAGCGATCGCCCTCACGCCATATGCGGGGACGATCAAACACGCAGGGCTGCAGCACTCCCCAAAGCTGGCCATCCTGGCAAAGGTGGGCGTGAACCAAGGCCCGATGACCAAAGTTCTCCCGCTCGAAGTCGGCATTCACCAAACTCTCTGGAGCCGACCGCACATCCTCCACAAAAATAGACGGCGCGGTGCGTAGGGCTGCCGCGAATAGGGGGTCCTCTTCTGCCAGGGAAGGAGGTTCAGGCTTCCAATCCGAGTCATAAACTTTGGGAATCGCCTCGGTGCGTCGCCAGCAGAAGGGCACTCGCCCCAGCCCAGTAGCGGGAGAGCGCAGGTAGAGAAAGCAGCGATCGCACTGCAGCATTTCCCCCAATAAGGGCATCAGCTCAGCTAATGTTTGATCAGGAGACTGTTCCCCCTGCAAGACTTTGTTCAGCCGGTCAAACCTAGAGCCTGATTGGGAAAGAGCGCCTGTCCTTGAATCTGCCATAGTTATTCCTTATCGCTATGTTAAGTAGAACTGCATTGAAAAACGAGGTTAGAAAACCGGGGGAGCGCCCCACCGGGGCGCTC
>JBHJGR010000395.1:0-24500 GCA_050331615.1 Elainellaceae cyanobacterium | reverse complement strand
ATAACCCTTCGCCGCCTGGATAGATGCTTGAACGCCCATTGGTTTCCGTGCGCATCGGAGATACGGCGCGAATGAGTTGGATATTTAACACCAATTTTGCGTGAAGACGCATAGGAAAAGTCCGGGCAGACAAGGGGCTTAAGCCCCTTGTTATGTGCAGCTTCACAGAAAAACGGTATAAGTGGTTAAACAAAATTATTTGCTTGGGGACGTGCGCCCTCGGCGGGGGCGCACACCCTATTGGTGAGACAAGTCTAAAATAGTGCACTAGGCCATCGCGTCAAACTTTTGACTGGTGGGCAATGCCCACCCTACGCCTATTCCATCAAATTAGCTGTGTCAGACCAATAAGTAGAACTGCGTTGAAAAACGAAGGTTTGAGAACCGGGGCGCTCCCCCGGTTTTCTAACCTGAATTTAATTGTGCCGACCTACTTAGAAGATCTCAAAGTCGATATCGTCTTGGTTTAGCCCCGTGGGGAGCTGGGCAATATCAACACCGTCGACGGAGAGCAGACCTGTTTGGGGATCGTAGACGATTTCAGCGTTATCGCTCGCGCCGATGATGGCAATTTGGTCTTCAACGGGGTCGAAGTCCTGAATTTCGTCAACTTCACCCCCCACCGGACCTGGCCTTGGGAAGAACTCAAACTCAAAGGTGTCTGATCCCTTGCCGCCAATCAGAGTATCTTCGCCAGCACCGCCTACGAGGACGTCGTCACCCGCACCCCCACGGATGCGATCATTGCCCTCGCCCCCTTCCAACACGTCGTCGCCGGCACCGCCGCTCAGGCGGTCATTGCCGCCATCGCCAGATAGCTCATCGGCACCTGCACCACCCCGGAGGTTGTCATTGCCCTCGCCGCCGCTCAATTCGTCACTGCCGGCATTGCCTCGAATGGTATCGTTGCCTGCGCCGCCTTCAATCGTATCGTCACCCTGCTGGCCGCGGAGGTTGTCGTCGCCCTCGCCCCCGTCGATGGTATCAGACCCGGCGTTACCGGAAAGGTTGTCATCGCCCGCGCCGCCAGCGATGTCGTCGTCGCCTGCACCGCCACGAACCGTATCGTCTCCGTCGTCACCCTGAACAAAGTCATTGCCTGCCCCCGCCAGGATGACATCATCATCAGGGCCGCCAAAAAGCAAATCGTCGCCACCCAGGCCAAAAATAAAGTCGGCCCCAATCCCCCCGTCGACGCTATCCGCCGCATTACCAACTTGAATGTCGTCTGGCCCTTCGGTGCCGTTGAGGCGGTTGGGTTGTTCGAGAAAGCCTTGAATACTCAGCCCACCCTGATCGTTATCGACACTATCAAGGGGCTCAGTGGGATTAACAATGCGTGACATGTATCCTCCGGTGGATGCAACAGATTAAGTGCAACAGACTAAGTGCAACAGATTAAACAGGAATCAATCAGAAATTCACCCTGACATCGCCAATCTGATTTAGCCAAAAGCGGGCGCTGAATCAGCCGGGTTGACGACCGTAGCCACCGATCGCAACTGAATATTCGGCTGGTGCCGCCCCGTCAGAAGCGCTTCCTCCCGTAGGCGTGTATTTAAACTGCTTTACACGATAATTTGGGAAGGGCACCTTTGCAAACTTTTTTGCCGAGTTTTTGCGGAGTTTTTATCAAGCTTTAACCAATGTTGCTTGAACATCTCCGAAAATATGCTGGTAAGTAGAACTGCGTTGAAAAACGAAGGTTAGAGAACCGGGGTGCTCCCCCGGCTTTCTAACATGAATTTAATTGTGCCGACCTACTTATTGGCCAGTTCAAGTTGGCTGACGTGCCACCCACCGGTCATGTTCCTCATTGGGGATCGGTGATTACCGAGGATTAGTTATTGGCGATCGCGCAGCCGCCGCCACCGCTCCAGAGCTTCCTCGCGCGATCGCCCCACCCGCTCTTCATAGCGCCGCCAAAACTCATCCCACCAGCCCTCCGGTTCTTCGTGGGGACCATCGTATTCGGTGGGTCGTCCCGTGATGCCGTCTACCACCAGGCTACCGACGTAGTCCGCTTCGGCATAGACGCGGGCAATCTGCTGGCGAATCTCCTGCACGTCTGCTTCCGAGATCACGCCGTTGCTGGTGGCCTTGTAGAACTGCACCGTGACGCGAATGGGGAAGTCGGGATCGCGCTCAATCGGCAGGCCGTCAATTTCCGTAAACGGCCCTTCCACCGCTCCGTGGCCAATCACCGCCGCTTCCACGTCACTGCTGCGCATCAATTCCATTACAGGGGAGGCAGCCGCAGGCATCATGTCGTCAGCGGCACCACCGAACTGCATGGGCTCCCGCTGCTTGAGGGGTACCTGAATCAGCATCACCAGATTGAGGCCCGATGCGCCAGCGGCATCGGTCAGGGGTTCAGCCGTGTCGGGGGTAGGGTCGGGGCGATCGCCCCCCTCCTCAAAGTCGCTCAACCGCTGCCCCGTCAGGCTGGCCCGCTCCCCGTTTTTATTGAAGAACAGCCGCTGGCCCCAGGTGGCCCCTGCCTCAAAGGCGTCCCGCTCGTTGTCGATGATGGTGACGCTGCTGCCCTCGCGGGTTACCAGCATCGTGAGCACCGCCGGATCGCCGGGATAGGACTGGTAGTTAAACAGCACTGGATTAAACTCCGCCATGCCGCCCTGGGGCACCGGCAAAAAACAGGCTTGGGCGCTCACCAAAACGTGGGTGTCCCGCTCTGCCAGCAGGGAACGGTCGCGTCCCGTCCAGGAATCCGGCTCTGAAAGATAGCGCCGCAGGTTCCCCAAAAACTCCCGCAGCGACACCGACTGCAAATCCTCGCCCCGCTCGTTGCCTACGGGCACATAGAAGTCATCCAGGGGAATGTCTGCCGTATGGTCGGTGAAGTTGGGGTAGCGGATCACGGGCATGAGGTGGAGCTGGTAGTCCCCAGTGGCCGGGTTCTGCTGCTGCACCTGGATGGTCATGTCGCTGATGTTGGGGCCGACTGCCGAGTTGTGGTAGCGTCCGGTATCCTCCCAGGTGACGTTGAGGATGTTGAGGCCATACCGATCCACCAGGGCCTGGGCGTCGGCATCGTAAACCATGCCCACCGTCTGCTCGATCACCTGGCGATAGTCTTCGTAGGCTCGTACGTCCCCGCCCGGTGGCGCGGCGGGTAGCGAGGCCGATGCGGCTGAGGCGATCGCCCCCCCACTTCCCATTGCTGGCAGCAGCATCGCCAGTAACGCCGCCGACCGTAAGGCAAAAGCTCTAACCATATTGTTCCCCTCCAGGTGTTTGTGCAGCGGCAGCAACCGGGAGTGCTCTCCAAAGGTAGGCATAGGAGGATTGCTAGCCGATGGCTCCACAATATTCTAGGAAGGGAAGATTATCCGTCGAGTTTCAGTTTTTGATACACCAGATTAGCAGGCCAGCCGTCTGAATAGGCGATCGCCCATCCGTTTCGTCCAGTTCATCCAATGATCACCAACGGTCTGGCCAAAGGGGCCGAGAGAAGGGGTTTGGACGTTCCCTGCCTCACCGCTGGCTGGCTGGACGTGCTGTGCCTGGACATCACAGGTCTTCAGGTCGTCTAACATCTGCCGAATCTGGGGATCGGTCTGGGAGAGCTGGGCGGGTAGGCAGGCCGTTTGTTTTTGGCAGGCGTCACAAAGCATAGGGAATAGATAGGAGATTGTAGCGGTTGATGCAAAAGCATGGGCGGGAGAATACGGAGCGATGCCCACACCGCCTGCGATGTTAGCGCAGGATCTCTGGGTTCTGCCAAACATTTCCCGTGGGATCACGGGGATCAGACAATTTCCGCTGGTAGCGGCTCGATCCATTGAAAATTCTCAATAAGTACATGGGCCATCAATAAAAGCCAGTGATGGCCATTTGCCCCTACGTCATCGGGTCGGACATTTTCAAAAATCTCCTAAGTCTCGGTAAATATACGAAGCCAGCACAAGAAACCGCCGTGGAGATTGCGCCTAGGGGTAGATGGCTGCCGCTGCGGAATCAACCAAGCTATTGGCGAGGGTTTAGTTACGGAAGCACAGACTCCCATGGCAACAGAGACCGACTTTGATTTTGGCGACATTAACCTATCCGAGGTACTGGAAGGGCTGGGCTCGGTGCTGGCGGCACCCATCGTTCTGCCTGCTGCCGCTGTCGTGAACCAGCCGATGGTGAAGTCGGCGATTAAGGAGGCAATGGCCTTTTCTGAGCGCTGCAAGGAAGCCGTCGCCGAGGCCAGCGAGCGCATCGAAGATGTGGTAGTGGAGGCCCAGTACGAACTGGAGCACCAACAGGCAACGGGCGAATCCCGCCAGTCGGCCCAGTCGACAACCGCCCTGCCTCCCTCCCAACCGCGCCCCATCCGCCGCGCCCACTTTGCCGAGGGGCGATCGCGCACCGCTGGCGAAATGATGAGCACCTTCGACGAAGTCAACGCCCAGGTGGGCTGGCTCACCAACGGCAGTGTCGATCTGCGCACCCTGCTGCCGCTGGGCATCGGCGCATTTGCCGTCCGCCAGCTTTTTGTCCAGGGTCTGCGGCTAGATGACATCCCCTGGTACACGATGGTGTGGTACGCCTTCGATACCTTTGGCAAGCTCAATAACGATCGCGCGCCCCAGTCTTCTGGTTCGTCAACCGCCAACGGTAATGGTAACTACGGCTTCACGCCATCCGGTGCCGATACGGGCATTCCGGTCAACGAAGCATAGAAGACATCTCTCCAACGCTAGAGAGGGATTCAGTCGACGCGAATCAATAACGCGAACCAATGGTGTAGGGGATAGGGGACATCAATCCGGTGATTCAAGTTATTCATGCGACCAGTCGGCGGGGGCGCTACCAGGTGCCTTCGCTCTACCGCTCTGAGGCAATGCAGCGGCATCTGGAAACCCGTTTGCAAAAGAAAGCGGGCGTTGAGAGTGCGTCAGCCAGTCCCCTGACGGGCAATGTGCTGGTCAAGTTTGACCGAGCCGAACTGGACGTGAACAAAGTGGCCTCGCTGCTGGAGGCGATCGCCACGGACTACCAGTCCCAGGCACAGTCCCAGGAAGCCTCAGCGCCTGAAGAGAAGCGGGATCGAAGTGCTCGCCAGGATCGAAAGCAGGGTCGCAAGCAGGGCCAGGAGCAGGAAGGGGAAGAGCAGCCCCAGAAAGACTGGTACGGCATGGAGCCGGATGAGGTGCTGGCGGAACTGGACACATCGAATGAGGGTCTGACGGCGGATCGGGCTGCGGCGGTGCGCGATCGCTTCGGCAGTAATGCCCTTCAGGAAGCGGAACCCCGCTCCGACTGGTCGATTCTCGTGGGGCAGTTTAATTCCTTACCGGTCGCCCTGCTGGGGGCCGCTGCGGGTCTGTCGGTGGTGACCGGCGGCTTTGCTGACGCGGTGGTGATCTTAGGAGTGGTGGGCACCAACGCCGCCATCGGCTTCTTTACCGAAAGCCAGTCGGAGCGGATTATCCAGTCTCTGGAGGAAGGGGGCGAGCAGTCGGCTACCGTGCTGCGGGATGGCGAGGAGCAACAGATCGACGCAGCTGAGGTGGTACCCGGCGACGTGCTGCTGCTGCAATCCGGCGTGTCTGTCGCCGCCGATGTGCGCCTGCTGGCGGCGGATAACCTGAGCATTGACGAATCAGCTCTCACTGGGGAAAGCGTGCCCGTCACCAAGCGGGTCAAAACCCTGGAGGGGGACGTACCCCTGGCGGAGCGGGTCAACATGGCCTTCAAGGGCACCTTTGTCACCAGCGGCAGCGGGCGAGGCGTGGTCGTCACCACCGGACGCTTCACCGAGGTGGGCCAAATTCAAACCATGGTGGGTGAAGCCGAAGGTACGGATACACCGCTTCAGGCGCAACTCGACGAAGTGGGTAGCCAACTGGTCATGCTGGGAGGCGGCATCTGTGCCGGTGTGTTTGGGTTGGGACTGCTGCGGGGCTATGGCCTGCTGCAAATGCTGAAGACCTCCATCTCCCTGGCGGTGGCCTCCGTGCCGGAAGGCTTGCCCACCATCGCCACCACCACCCTGGCCCTGGGCATTCAGGACATGCGCAAGCGCCACATCCTGGTGCGGGACCTCAATGCGGTGGAAGCCCTCGGCTCGGTACAAACTATTTGTCTGGACAAAACCGGCACCATCACCCGCAACAAGATGGAAGTGCAGGCGGTGCACCTGGCCGATACCGGTTTACGGCTGGAGGGCGATCGCTTTCTCCCCACGGACGACCTGGATGACGAAGCCGGTAATCAAGCTGATGCAGGCAATCAAGCCGATACGGACGCCCAGGCTCACCCGGATGCTCAAGCCGACGCTCCTACCAACAGTGAGGCTGAGGGCGGTGATGGCGAGAGCGATCGCCACCAGAGCGATCGCGACCAGAGCAACAATAGCTCTACTAACCCGGACCCTGCCGCCGATGCTCCCGCCGCCGACAACCCTGGAACCGCCCAGGCAATCGCGGTGGGCGATCGCCCCGACTTGGAAACCCTGATTAAAGTCTGCGCCCTGTGTAGCGAGAGCGAGGTGACGCGACAGGAAGACGGCGAGTATGACGTAGAGGGTTCCTCGACGGAGAATGCCCTGATCAATATGGCGATCGCCGCTGGCTTTGACGTTCCCGATCTGCGGCAGCAGTACCCCACGGAGAAGATGCTGCTCCGCAGCGAAGACCGCAACGTGATGACCACCATTCACCATCCGGAGGAGGGCTATTTTATCTCGGTGAAGGGCAGTCCCAGGGAGGTGCTGGAGCGCTGCACCCGGCGCATGCAGGACGGCGAGACCGTGGAGCTGACGGCAGAGGATCGGGACCAGCTGTCCCTGGCCAATGAGCGGATGGCGGGGCAGGCGCTGCGGGTGCTGGCGGTGGCCTATCGGAGGGGCGATCGCCCCGAAGACGTTGGGGACGACTGGGACAATCCCGACACCGTAGAGCGGGATCTGATCTGGCTGGGCCTGACGGGCATGGCCGACCCGATTCGGCAAGGGGTGAAGGATTTGATTGAGGGCTTCCACCGGGCAGGCATCGACACCGCCATTATCACCGGGGATCAAAGCCCCACCGCTTACGCCATTGGCAAGTCCCTGGAGCTGAACCGGGACCAGACCCTGGAAATTCTCGACTCCTCTGAGCTATCCCAGGTGGACTCAGAAAAGCTCCAGGCCCTCTGCGACAAGGTGGACGTGTTTGCCCGCATCAGCCCGGCGGATAAGCTGCAAATCGTGCAGGCCCTCCAGGCCAGAGGTCAGGTGGTAGCCATGACGGGTGACGGCATCAACGACACCCCCGCCCTCAAAGCTGCCGACGTGGGCGTGGCGATGGGGTCGGGCAAGAGCGGCATGGTGCGCGACGTGGCAGACGTGGTGATCGAGGATGACAACCTCGGGACGCTGATTGACTCGGTGAGCCGGGGCCGCACCATCTACAACAACATCCGCAAGTCGGTCCACTTCCTCCTCTCCACCAACCTGAGCGAGATTATGGTAACCACCGTGGGCACCGCCATCGGCGTGGGCGAGCCGCTGAACGCTATGCAGCTCCTCTGGCTCAACCTGGTGAGCGACATCTTTCCCGGACTGGCCCTGGCGATGGAGCCACCCGAACCCAACATTCTGGACCAGCCTCCCCGCGATCCGGAGGAGCGCATCATCAAGCCTGAGGACTTTGAGCGCATCGCGTTCGAGTCGGCCATGATCTCCCTCAGCGCCCTGGGAGCCTACACCTATGCCGTGCTGCGCTACGGGGTCAATAGTCGCCAGTCGAGCACGATTATCTTCATGAGCCTGACCATCGCCCAGATTATGCACACCCTCACCTGCCGCTCCCAGACCCACAGCCTGTTTGACAAAGACAAGCTGCCCCGCAACCCCTATGTAGACGGGGCCATCATCGGCTCCATCGGCCTCCAGCTCTTGCCCGCCGCCATCCCCATCCTGCGGGATCTGCTCCAGCTCGCTCCAGTCGATGCCCTCGACCTGCTGGTGATTGCCACCAGTGCGGCCCTGCCTTTGGTGATTAACGAAAGCACTAAGCCGAAGTCGGAGAAGGGCGATCGCCCCCGCCCCTCCCAGGACAAAGCCCGATCCGACTCGTCATCTGAGGCAGACGCCACAGCCCATCCCTCCTCTGACCAACCCACCCTCCAAGGAGCAGGCGCATGAGAAAACGCGACTTCATGTTCACCTCAGAATCGGTGACGCCGGGACACCCCGACAAGCTGTGTGACCAGATCAGCGATGCCATTGTGGATCACCTGCTGCAGCAGGACCCCTACACCCGGGTGCTGGCGGAATGTGCAGTGTCCACCTCCATCGTGTTCCTCTCGACCCGGTTCTCCCCCAATGCCAACGCGGACTATACGGCGATCGCCCGCAAAGTTATCGACGAAGTGGGCTACCGCCAGCCGTCCTTTAACGCCAGGGATTGCAGCATTCTCACCAGCCTGGAGGAACTGCACGACTCCAAAGAGCGCAACTTCGACGAGCAGCAGCTCTCAGATGCGGAAATTGACCAGGTGACTGCTCGCAACCAGGCGACGGTGTTTGGGTTTGCCTGCAACCAGTCTGAGGGGCTGATCCCCCTGCCCATCTGGTTGGCCCACCAGCTAGCGCGCCAGCTCTTCCAGGTGCAGCACAGCCGCATGCTGCCCTACCTGTCGCCCGATGGTAAGACCCAGGTGGGGGTAGAGTATCGCGATCGCCGCCCCCACCGCATCCACAGCATTACCGTGGTTGCCAGCCAGATCGAGGATAAGTCCCCCGACTTCCACCAGCTCCAGGACGACATTCGGGAAACGGTGATTATCCCCGCCTTCGACGGTCACGCCATCCGTCCCGATGAGCAGACCCGCATCTACATCAACCCCGACGGTCCCGTCCCCATTGGTGGCCCCGCCATTCACTCAGGACTGACGGGACGCAAAAACGCCATTGACACCTACGGAGAATACGCCAAGCACAGCGGCGCTGCCCTCAGCGGCAAAGACCCCATCCGCATTGACCGGGTAGGGGCCTACGCGGCTCGCCATGCCGCCAAGAACGTGGTGGCGGCAGGATTGGCGGATGAGTGCGAAGTGCAGTTGAGCTACTCCATCGGCTCCGCTACGCCCATCAGCGTCCAGGTGGAAACCTTCGGCACGGGCAAGATTCCCGAAGAGGACATCACTGACCTGGTGGAAAAGAATTTTGACTTCCGGCTGGCGGGCATTATCAAGCAGTTTAACCTGCGCTTTTTGCCCAGCCAGAACCAGGGAAAGTTTTTCCAGAAGTTGGCGGTTTACGGCCATGTAGGTCGCACGGACCTGGACCTGCCCTGGGAGCGCACCGATCAGGTAGATAAGCTGGCCAGGTGAAGCTCGTGGTAGCGGCGATCGCAATACACTGCCCAGGCCACCCCCGATAGCCCCGCCAGCGATCCCGACACCACAGCAGCCATCCACCAGCCCAGTGGTCCGGCCCAGTCAGAGATTTCGCAGAGCAGCGCCGTGCTGGCCCGACCCACCAGGTAGGCGGTGCCGCAAGCAGCAATGGTGACGATCCCCAGCTCTGTCAGCATGTCCATCAAATGCTTTTCCGACAGATCTTCTTCGAAATAGGTGCGCCAGATAGAGGCATACATGAGGATGTCGGACGCGGTGAACATGACCTGCTTGGGTAATTCCAGAACCGGAGTGGGAGCGGCGGCAGCGGCGGCTCCTCCAGTGGCATAGCCAGCGATCGCCAGCGCCACGTCCAGTCGCTTTTTGCCGAGTCGATTCATTTTCGATTGTCCTTCCCTGCACGAGACTACTAGCGCCCCTCCGATTCTACTGGTCGAACCGCCGCATCAGGTAGGCGACGCCAAAATCCCCGTTGGGATGCTTTTCTAGCTGCTCCGCCAGGGCAAACACCTGCTGGGCTAACTCTTCCCCCAGCTTTTCGATGGTGGCCTGCCGCTCCCGCTGGGCATACTCCCGCTCCTTTAGTCGGGCCTGCCAATCGCTGGTGAAAAACTGGTCGATGCAGCCATGCAGTCCCAGTTTTTGCAGAACTTCCCATTCGCCGCGATCGCACCAGATGCCGTTGCAGTTGGGGCAGCGCTCCACAAAGAAGGAATATTTCTGCCCAACTTTGGTACGGGTGAGGTAGTAGCGGCATTCGGGGCAAAAGGCGGCACGGGTATCCAGGGGGGGCTGCTCAAATGCAACTTCAGCCAGCGTCGGCAGGGCTTGCCGCACTTCGACTGGCTGCTGCTCTTGCCAGGCTTCGTAAATTTTGCCGGAGATCCAGTTGCCGCCGCAGTCGGGGCAGTGGTGGGCCATTGGCCCATCCGCTAATGGGTGGCTCACCAGCTCGCCGGTTTTATCTTTGGGACACTGCACAACACCTCTCGGCTCCGAAGCCGGTGACCAACTCGCCCTTTATTAAATCACGGTCAAGCCTAATTTTTATCGCCCATTGACTGATTCCCCCAGCTCCAGACTGGCGGTGCAGTAGCCGATGATCTGCTGGAGGCGATCGCCCATTTGCTCCCGCCGCTGCTGGCTGGTTTGGGGCTGACGCGAGGTCTTCAGGAACAGCACATCGGTGCCCAGCAGCCGCAGCTGTTTGTTGATTTCGGTGCGGTAGGAGCGCAGTCGGGGGGCGATCGCCCCGTCCAGACTATTCAAATCGGCGGCCATCAGCGGCTGGGCCTGTTGCTGGATGGTTTGCAATAAATTATCGATGGCGGCCCCGTCGCTGGTGGGATTGGCCACCACTCCGGCCAACTCTTCCAGAGACTGGCGCAGGGTGCGGTAGTGACTCTGATGTGGCTCTGGCAGCATCTTAATTACGCCTTAATCATGAGTACTGTGAAGAATTTTGTATGTATCATAGAACTACCTCAGTTTTGTGTATCAGAACACAAGACTAAGATTTCCTAATTCCTGAAGGGGCTCATTTCCCTAGTAATTAGACTATAAGAACTGTATATACTCTGATACCCGTGCGCCGTTACGGGTTATCTGCCTCCAGGAATTTTGCAAATCTAATCCCCAGATGACACCCAGCGTCTGCTCACTGATTCGGCATCGCTAGGGGCTCTTTCCCCGTATACGGGATTAGCAGCGCTCAGTGAATCTACTGAAACTAAGGGAATCCACTCCAGCGGCAGCAGTACCCGATGGGGATCATTCATTTTTTGTTCTGTCCAGGGGATGCCGTAGAATCATCAGAATCCATTCATTGCATATTCCGTTGCATCTACTGACGGGACCTATTGAATCTATATAACTGCCCTATGAACGTAACGACTGCCCTCCCCGTCCCCACCGACATTTACTTACCCGATTGGCTGCGGGATTGCCTGATTGTTCAGCATGATGCCTTTCATGATGATACGCTTGAACTGCCAAAAGAAACAGAGCTAATTTGTCGAGCGTTCGAGTTCGGCTACACCCTCCATGAGGGGCAGTATCGGGCTTCGGGTGAACCCTATATCAACCATCCCATCGCCGTTGCCGAGCTGCTGCGGGATCTGGGGGGTAGCGCTACCATGATCGCGGCGGGCTTTCTCCATGATGTGGTGGAAGACACCGACATCACCCTGGAGGACCTGGAGCAGCAGTTTGGGCCAGAGGTGCGGCGGCTGGTGGAGGGCGTCACCAAGCTGTCGAAGTTCAACTTTTCCAGCAAGATGGAGAGCCAGGCGGAGAACTTTCGCCGCATGTTTCTGGCCATGGCCCAGGACATTCGCGTCATCGTGGTGAAGCTGGCCGATCGCCTCCACAACATGCGAACCCTGGGGCATTTACCCGACGAGAAGCGGCGACGCATCGCCCTGGAAACTCGCGAGATCTTTGCGCCCCTGGCCAACCGCCTGGGGATCGGTCGCTTCAAGTGGGAGCTGGAGGATCTGGCGTTTAAGTACCTGGAGCCCGATGCCTACCGGGACGTGCAGCAGCTGGTGTCGGATCGGCGCACCGATCGGGAGGCGCGGCTGCAGCAGGTGGCCGAAATGCTGGGCGATCGCCTCCGCCAGATGGGCATCTGTATCCGGGACTTGAGCGGTCGCCCCAAGCACCTCTACGGCATTTATCAAAAGATGCAGCGGCAGCACAAAGAGTTCCAGGAAATTTACGACGTTGCCGCCATTCGCATCATTGTGGACAATAATGACGAGTGCTATCGCGCCCTGGCGGTGGTTCACGATGCGTTTCGCCCGATTCCGGGGCGCTTCAAGGACTACATCGGCCTGCCCAAGCCCAACCGCTACCAGTCTCTGCATACGGTGGTGATGGGCAGCTTTGGCCGCCCCATCGAGGTGCAGATTCGCACCCTGGAGATGCACCACATCGCCGAGTATGGTATCGCGGCCCACTGGAAGTACAAGGAAAGCGGCAGCAGCACCAGGGTCTCCGCTGAGGATGAGAAATTCACCTGGCTGCGGCAGTTGCTGGAGTGGCAGAGCGACCTGAAGGATGCCCAGGAATATTTGGAGAACATCAAGACAAATCTATTCGAGGATGAGGTCTTTGTCTTTACCCCCCAGGGGGATGTGGTGCCTCTGTCGCGGGGGGCGACGCCCGTGGACTTTGCCTACCGCATTCACACTGAGGTGGGCAACCACTGTGCCGGAGCCCGGATCAACGGGCGCATCGTGCCCCTGGACACGCCGCTGCAAAACGGTGACATTGTGGAGATTCTGACGCAGAAGAACTCCCACCCCAGCCTCGATTGGCTCAACTTTGCGGTCACCGCCAGCGCCCGCAACCGCATCCGCCAGTGGTATAAGCGATCGCACCGGGATGAGAACGTAGCGCGGGGCCGCGACATGCTGGAGCGGGATCTGGGCAAGAACGGATTTGAGGCGCTGCTTAAGTCTGACCCCATGCAAGCCACCGCCGAGCGGTGCAATTACCAAACCGTGGAAGACCTGCTGGCCGGGCTGGGCTACGGAGAAACCACCCTCAACCTGGTGGTGAATCGGCTGCGGGAGGAAATCAAGGCCCACCAGCCCATTGCCCCCGCTGCGCCCTCGTCTGAGGATCGCCACGATATGCCCTTCTCGGCTGGCAGCTCCTCCTATGACACGGCCCCGCCCCGCACCAAGGGATCGCCCATTGTGGGGGTGGAGGGATTGCTGCACAACATCGCGGGCTGCTGTAACCCAGTGCCAGGGGAACCCATTCTCGGCATTGTTACCATGGGCAGCCGGGGGATTTCTATTCACCGTCAGGGCTGTACCAACACGAACGGCATTCCGGGCGATCGCCTCATTCCCGTAAGCTGGAACCCCAATCACTCCCAGAGCATCCGTCCCTACACTTACCCAGTGCAAATTCAGGTGGAAGTGATCGACCGGGTGGGCGTGCTTAAGGACGTGCTTTCCCGCCTCAGCGACCACCGCATCAATGTGCGGGGTGCCCAGGTGCGCACCCATCCCGGTCGTCCGGCCCTGATAGACCTGGAAATTGAAATCCAGGACCATCCCCAACTGGAGCGCATTCTCTGTCAAATCCGCAAGATGAGCGACGTGCTCAACCTGCGCCGCCTCGGGCAAACCTAGAAGATTGAAGATTGAAGATTGAAGATCGAAGATTGAAGATCGAAGATCGAAGATCGAAAATCCAAAACCCAAAATCCAAAATCCATCAGATGAGCGACGTGCTCAACCTGCGCCGCCTCGGGCAAACCTAAAAGATTGAAGATTGAAGATCGAAGATCGAAGATCGAAGATTGAAGATTGAAAATCCAAAACCCAAAATCTAAAATCCAAAATCCATCAAGTTGGTCCCCCTCCCCGGCGTCCTGGTCGCCGCAGACCGCTGCGGTTGCCCATGCGAAACGGGCGGCGGGCGGGAAAGTCGCTTTCGTCATAAATTTCGCCCACCAGCTCCTCCAAAATATCCTCCAGGGTAATCAGCCCCACGGTGCCGCCATACTCGTCCACCACGATGGCAATGTGGAGCCGCTGCTGCAGCATTTCCTTCAGCAGGTCGGGCACCCGCTTGGTTTCCGGCACGTAGACGGGCGGGTCCATCGCCTGGGTGATGGGGGCATCGGTACGATTCTCCTGGCGAATGGCGTGCAGCTCCTGGAGCGCCCGCTTCAGATGAACAACGCCCACAATCTGGTCCTTTGACTCTCCCTGGACGGGAATCCGCGAGTAGCCCGTCTCCAGACAGAGATTAATCAAATCCTGCAGGCTGGCCTCATGGGAGATGGTGCGCATATCAATGCGGGGCTTCACCACGTCGTGGGCCTTGAGGCGATCCAGCATCAGGGTGCGGTTGAGGAGCTGATGCTTCACCAGGTCGAGCTGCCCCCGCCCACCCAGGATTTCAATCATGAGCTGGAGATCTTGTACTGACTCCCCCTGCTGGGTCTGGCTACTCTGGAAGAGGCGGATGGCGGCTTGGGCGATCGCCTCTAGAAAGCCCGTAACCCCCAGCCAGGAGAGCAGGCGCGACAGCCAGTAGATGGGCCGCACCGCAAACTTAAAGAACGGCAGCACGTTGTTGATTGCCAGAGACTTGGGGGTAATTTCCCCGAAGATCAGCAGCAAAAAAGTGACCACCGCTGTCGCCGCCCCAATGGAGGCACTGCCAAACCAGATGGCGAAGAGATTGCTGGTAAGAATTGCGGTGAAATTGTTGATCAGGTTATTGCCCACCAGCAGGGTGGTGATGAACCGCGTCCTTTTGTTTAGCACCAGACCAAACATGCCGTCTGGGTCTCCCTGCTCCTTGATCAAGGCCCGCAGCTTGAGGTTGTCGAGGGCGGTGATGGCGGTTTCCGACCCAGAAAAGAACGCCGACAGCCCCAGCATCAAAACAAGGACAGCGATATCCAGCCAGATGACCCCCAGGATCGGGCTTAGTTGGGCAATCAGCACGGGGGCAGACGGCGGGAAAACCAGAGTCACAGCGGGTTATCAGAATAACGGTAATGGACGGGCAGCGGTTCCCCGCTGTGCAGGCTGGAGAAATGAGTCTTCATCGGTCTTTCTGAGATGATAACCCGCAATCCCGATGTCTCAAGCAATCAACTCTCCCGTTTCTTGGAGGGTATGCAGGCGGTGGTAAATGCCGCCGTGGTTTAGCAGTTCGCTGTGGCTGCCGACCTCAACGATGCGACCATGGTCAAGCACCACGATTTTGTCGGCTTCCCGCACCGTGCTCAGGCGGTGGGCGATGATCAGGGTCGTGCGGGTACCCAGGATACTGCGCATGGCCAGCTGGATCGATCGCTCCGACTCGTAGTCCAGGCTGGAGGTGGCCTCATCGAACACCAGCACGTCCGGGTTCATCAGCAGCGCCCTGGCGATGCCCAACCGCTGCCGCTGGCCGCCAGAGAGGCGCACTCCCCGCTCTCCAACGACCGTGCGATACGCCTGCGGCAGCAGGTGAATGAACTCATCTACCCGAGCGATGCGGCAGGCTTCCTCCACCTGCTCAATAGTGGCAGTTGGATTGCCATAGGTCAGATTGTCCAGCAGCGTGCCGTTAAAGACATCCACCTCCTGGTGGACGATCGCCAATCGTTTGCGATATCCGGAGATGTCCAGGGTGCGAATGTCCTGCCCGTCCAGGCGAATACAGCCCTCGTCCGGGTCAAAGTAGCGGAACAGCAGCTTCACCAGGGTAGACTTGCCCGACCCAGAGCGCCCCACCAGGGCCACCGTCTGCCGGGGTTCGACCATCAGGTTGATATTTTGCAGCACGGGGCGATCGCGCTCATAGCCAAAGGTGAGGTTAGCGACGTCAATCTTGCCGGAAAATTCATAGGTTCTCAGGGCGTCGGGATGGGAAACCAGGCTTGCTCCCTCGATGCCCACGGGCTGCCGCATAAACTCATGGAAGCGCAGCATGGAGGCATAGCGGCGGGCAAACACCTCTGCCACGACGCTAATGGGCTCCAGCTCGGAGTAGGCCATGCTAGACACCGTCAGGGTAGTCACGAAGTGGCCCAGAGAAATCTGCCCCCGCAGCGCCGTAATGAGCGTTAGTGACAGCACCACGAATACGCAGCTCTGGATTATGGTGCGCTGCCAGGTGAACAGAGTAACGTAGCCCCGGTGGATGCGGTAGTCCACCATTTTGAATTCCCGCTCCAGCCGCTGCCGCTGCCGGGTCAGCTCCCGATCTTCGGCGGCGAACGCCTTCACCGTTTTAATGTTGGTGACGATTTCCGACATGCGGCTCTCGGTGTTTTCCATGTGGTGATCGAGCAGCGCTTCTTTGTCGATGATCCGCTTCAGGTGCCGCAGGGTGAAGCCCAGAATGAGCAGGAACGAGGCGAGAAACAGCAGGGCGATGCGCCACTCAATCAGTAGAATAATCACGAAAATGCCGAGCACCCGCACCAGCTTGGGGATGAGCTGTCCCGCCACTTCGGGGTAGGTCCAGGTGTGGTTAGCAATGCCCCGCGCCACCCGTCCGGCAATGCGGCCAGGATTGTTCTCGTCGTAGAACTCCAGGGGCAGGGTAAGGAGTTTTTCCATAACTTTGGTGCCCTGGTCCCGTCGCGATCGCAGGGGAATATCCCAGTGGAACCAGACGCCCACCCAGGGCTGGATGGGAGCACGCACCACCGTCACCAGGAAAACCAGGCCCAGCAGCACTCCCAGGGACAGGTTGCGGTCCACCGGCTGGCCGAGTATGTTGGCGATGCCCTGAATCAGCCCCTGGCTCAGGGGATCGACCGTTCCCCCTGACAGGACGTTGAGAATCTGGCCGATGGCGTAGGGCACCACCAGATCAATGATTTCAAACACACTGCTGGCGGTGATGCTGGCGATGGCGATCGCCCAATAGCTGTGAAAATAGCGAAGGATATCTCTAAAGCTGGCCATAAGGTCATTCCCTAGAAGAATCTGAGCTGTCAGTTATCATGATGCGAGGATGGGGCCGCAGCCACACGACTACAAAGTGTAGCACGATATAATACACGCTGAACATAAAAGAAGGAGACGCGATCGCATCTCCTGAACCGAGTTATTCGTGATTCACCCTAGAATGGGTAGGCCGTTTGCAGAGCCCACACAATCAGGAAAGCAATGCTGCCCAAAATCAGGACTGCCGATAGCGCCACCGCAACGAAGCTATCCGCACCCTCAAATTCCATAATGCCGCGATTCTGATCAGTCATGGAGCATCTTCCTCCAGCTCATTCTGTAGAGTTCTCAGGGGTCAAACACGCCCATTCTAGGCAAGGGTTTCCTCCCTCTGTCGGATAGTTCCAGGAATATTTTAGATTCGTGGTGTCAGGACTTGCCCGTAGACCTCAGGGATTCTAGCAGGGACCAGGCCAGATGAAACTCACTCCCCATCCATTCGTTGCCCACCAACATCAAGGTAGCCTGCCGGGAGTCGGCATCAGTCCCCTCAGCGGGCGACATGGGCTGGAGGACAATGTGCAAATAGGTCTTGGGATAAGCACGGGGATTATCCCCCAGACGCCCGGCCCACTCAATCACGACCAGTCCTAGGGGCACCTCCTGCCCTTCCCAATAGGTTTCTGGGGCAAGAGCCGCCACATCCCCAGGAGACAGGCGGTACAGGTCAAAGTGATACAGGGGCATGCGCCCGTCCAAGTATTCGCTTACAAGGGTAAAGGTGGGGCTGACGATGGGGTCGGCAATTCCCAGTCCCGCTCCCATGCCCTGGACCAGGGTGGTTTTACCGCTACCGAGCTGACCCTCCAGCAGCACGACGCTGCCCGCCGGGAGCGATCGCCCCAAAATCTCCCCCATCTGGTGGGTCGCAGCGGCGTCGGGCAGGAAGATGCCAAAATCCCCTCCTTCCCGTTGGGAAGAAAGGGACTGAAATTCGGTCATGGGTCGCTATCTGGAGGACTTAGTCTTCGTAAATCCGGCACTCATCAGCGTCCGGGTTCTCATCGCAATACTGCTCGAACGAATTCTTTTGGGGCTTGCTCCGCTGGTGAGCGGCTTCAGCCTGAAGCTCTTCAACTGCATCCCAGGCAGCAGCACACTCTTCCGAAGATGCGCCCTCCAGGTCACAGACATTTCGAGCCTGTTCCCGCTCTTTCTCAATCTGATTGTCAATTTGGTTATCGATGTTGCTCATAGCACCTAGCCACCAAACAAGATACTGCTTTAGATTTTCTCCTACAGCATACCTCAGGACCCCGTTTAGCCAAGTCCCCCGGTGAGACGAATTTTTCTGGCCCGGTTCTAATCCTACAGACGGCTTTCCATCGCCCGCAACAATGCACCCACGGGACAAAAGCAGCTTCCTGCGCTAGACGGCGATCGCTCCTACTCAACGGGTGCAGCGTCCTAACAACTGAGCTGGGGACTATATATTTTCTTAACCCCGTCATTAGGGACGTTCTCGCCCATCTGGTCCATCGCATCCTCCAGATGCTTCACCAGAGTCGCATTGGGCAGCGGTCCCTGGAGGTGGCTCCAGGGCAGTGCATCACCAGGCTGCCAGTGGTGGTGGACGTAATAGTCTAATTCCGGCATCTGGCCCTTCAAATCCTTAAAGGCGCGGCGATAGCTGCCCAAAGAGTCCCCGTAGTGACGCACTCGCTCTAGGAGGTGGGAGAGGCGGCGATCGCCCCGGGAAATCAGCGCCTGGATGACTGACCATTTGTAGCTTTCAGGCCGGAAGTCAATGCCCTGGGGCCGGAGCTGCTTCTGCAATCGCTTCAGCCGCTGGTCTGCCTCGGGGTTCACGCCAAACCACTGAAACGGGGTGTGGGACTTGGGCACAAAGGTACTACAGCCGTAGGTGAGGCGCAGCCCCGGCGCAGCTTTTTTAATCGCCCGCAGCATGGCAACGGTTTGCTCTAAATCCTCCGACGTTTCCCCCGGCACCCCCACCATGCCATACAGCTTGAGGGCTTTGAGGCCGCCTGCCTTAGCGTTCACCGCCGCCTGGATAATTTCGTCGTTGTCCAGCTTCTTGTTGATGATGCGCCGCAGTCGATCCGAGCCACTTTCCACCGCAATGGTGATGGATTTGGTGTCGTGCTGCACCAGCGTCTTTGCCAGCTTCTGGGTCACGGTGTTGGTGCGCACCGAGGCGAGGCTGAGCCTCACGTCGTCAAACTGGGGCTGGCTGAGGTAGTCCAGCAGCGCTTCAAATTCCGGGTGCTGGGTGACGGATGCCCCCAGAAGGCCGAGGCGGTTGGTCACCTGCAGCCCCTCTTCGATGGCGGGAATGAGCGACCCGGTAATGCTAGCGGTGCGAAAGGGCAGGGTCAGGTAGCTGGCGAGGCAAAAGCGGCACATCTCCGGACAGCTGCGCACCACCTCCACCATGTAGATATTTTCCCAGGCGGCCCGCTCTGTGACCACGGTAGAGGCCGACAGCACGTTGCCCCGGTAAGTCTGCTTAGCCACCTGGGGAGGAATGTCCCCATCCGTAGGCACCACGTCCCGCACGGGACCGTCTGGGGCTTCGTAAGTCACCGCATAGAGGCTGGGAACGTAAACCCCCGGCACCTGGGCCAGGTGGCGCAGTTGGGTGGGGCGATCGCCCCCTCTTACCTCCTGGTAAGCGTCAATAAAAGCATCCAGCAGGGTTTCCCCGTCTCCCAGTAGAATGACGTCAAAGAAATCGGCAAAGGGTTCCGGGTTGGCTGTCAGCACGGGACCGCCACCAAACACGAAAGGATGGTTGTGGGTGCGATCGCCCGCCCGCACGGGAATCCCCAGTTCCTCCAAGCTATTGAGAATATTGACGTAGTCCAGCTCCCATGACACCGAGAAGCCCAGCAGTTCGGGCGCAGCGGGCAGCGCTTCCTGCACGTCGGTAAAGTAGCGGCTCACCTGTAGATCCTGCCGCATCGCCAAAGTGGCCCACACCATCTGGTAGCCCAGACTGGTAATGCCGATGCTGTACTCGTTGGGAAACGCAAAGATCAGCGGCACCGCATCCGCAGCCGGGGATGCCGGGGTAAACAGTAGACGTTCGTCAGCGAAGGGAGTTGACACGGTAAGGGGGTGGGAAATTGCAAACCATTGCACTGCTTCCAGCCTAGCACTCCCGCAAAGCGCGAAGTGCCGTAACTATGGCATAGGGTCGTGAGCAAAGGGCGATCGCCCCCTATGCCGCTGCAAATTCTGTCAGTTCAGTAATGACTGAACATATAGAACTGGCCAATTATAATAGAAGTAGGCATCCAGATAGCTAAACCAGGATTTCGACCGTGCGCCAATTCCCTGCTGATTCAGTTCGTCAATCTGTGCATTCTCCCTACTTGGAGCATGAAGCCACCTACTTCGCTGAAGACATGGGGCTGATGTTCGAAAAAGTGGGGTTTCCCCGGATGGCAGGGCGCATCTTTGGCTGGCTGCTGATTTCCGATCCACCCCAGCAAACCAGCCAAGATTTGGCCCAGGAGCTCCAGGCTAGCAAGGGCTCCATTAGCAGCATGACCCGGCTACTGATTCAAATTGGCCTGATTGAGCGCACCAGCATTCCGGGGGAGCGGCGCGACTACTTTCAGGTTAAGCCCAATGCCTGGACCCAGCTAGCCGAGCAGCGTCTAGCCCAGATTGCCGCCTTTCGTCGTCTGGCAGAGCGGGGGCTGAGTCTCCTAGAGGATGCCCCCCCTTCCCTGAAGCAGCGACTACAGGAAATGCACGACATCCACGCCTTTTGGGAGCAGGAGCTGCCCCAGCTTAACCAGCGCTGGGAACGGGAGCGTCAGGGACAATTAGGCGGAGCCCATGCGTCGCAAACGCCCCGCATTCACTGAAGGTTCACTAAAAATTACTTCCGACAACTTCCAACATCACTCTACGACCATGCAACTTCCTCTCGTTGGAAAAATTCGCCGCCCAGCTTCCTGGGTCATTGCTTTGATTGCCGCCGGGGTAATAGGCGGGGGAGCCACCACGGCAGTTGTCGTCTGGCAAAACCGCCCCCCCGACTACGATGTGGCTGAACTGACGGTGCCCGTCGAGTCTCAGGCACTGGCGGTGCGGATTACCGCCAGTGGCACGATTGAGTCGATAGATACGGTGAACCTCAGCCCCCGCACCTCCGACATCGTTACAGCTATGTACGTGGAGCAGGGCGATCGCGTCACCGAGGGCCAAATCATCGCCCGCATGAAGAGCGACGATCTGGAGGCAGAGCTGGCCCAGTATGACGCCCGCATTGCCCAGGCCGAAGCGCGATTAGCGGCCCTACGCAACGGCAGTCGCCCCGAGGAAATTGCCCAGGCAGAAGCCCGGGTGGCCCAGGCGGAAGCCCAGGTAGACGATGCCGAGGCCCGGCTGACCCTGGCTACCGATCGGCTCGACCGCAACCAGGAGCTGTTTGACGGGGCCGTCATCTCCCAAAACGAGCTGGATGACTACATCAATGAGGCCGCCCGCGCCCGCGCTAACCTGGAGGATGCCCGGTTTCGCCTGCGGGAAGCGGAGGATAGTTTACAGCTGGTGCGGCGGGGCAGTCGGGCGGAGGATATTGCTGAAGCGGAGGCTCAGTTAGCGGATGCGATCGCCCAACGCCAGGCCACTGCCGTCCGCTACGAAGACTCCATTATCCGTGCCCCTTTTGACGGCGTCGTGTCCCAAAAGTTTGCGACGGAAGGGGCCTTTGTGACACCGACAACCTCCGCTTCGGAAGCCTCCTCGGCGACGTCTTCCGCCATTGTGGCTCTTTCCCGAGGGTTGGAGGTGGTGGCAGAAGTGCCGGAAGTGGATATCAGTCAGATTCAGACGGGGCAGCCGGTAGAAGTCGTAGCAGATGCCTTTCCCGACCAGGTGTTTGAGGGCCGGGTGAAGCGCATCGCCCCCCAGGCCATTGAAGACCCCAGCCGGGGCGACTTTGTCTACTTTGAGGTAACGGTGGAGCTGCTGACTGGACTGGATCAGCTCAAGTCGGGGCTAAAGGCGGACGTAACCTTCATTGGGGAAGAGCAGCAGAATGCTCTGGTAGTGCCCGCGGTAGCCGTCGTCAGCCAGGACGGTCAGCAGGGTGTGCTCGTCCCTGATGAGAATGACCGGATTCGCTTCCGTCCCGTGACCCTCGGCTCTCAGGTGGGCAACGAAATCCAGATCCTGGAAGGGGTGGATGCGGGCGATCGCATTTTCGTTGAGCTTCCCCCCGGACAGGAGTTAGAGAACCTTAATTTTGGACGACGCGAAGAAGAGTAACCATAGGGGCGCAGCAAGACCATGAATTTTCTAGAAAGTACCAAAATGGCGTTCCGGGCGCTGACGGCTAATAAACTGCGCAGCACCCTGACCATGCTGGGCATTATCATCGGCAATGCCTCGGTGATCGCCATGGTGGGTGTCGGCGAAGGAGCGCAGGAATACGTCACCGAGCAAATTGAAGGACTGGGACCGAATGTGCTGTTTATCGTGCCGGGCAGCCAGGAAACCCAGCGGGCCACGTTCAATGTGCCCAAAACCCTGGTGCTGTCGGATGCGGATGCGATCGCCCAGCAGGTACAGTCGGTAGATGAGGTGGCGGCGGAGTTTAACGACCGGGGCTTGATTACTCGCGGCAACCGCAACACCAACGCCACCATTGTCGGCACCACGCCAGGATTTTTGCCCGTCCGTAACTTTGAGGTGCAGCAGGGCCGCTTTTTCACAGACCTAGACATGCGCCGCAGCAACCCGGTGGCGGTACTGGGGCCAGACCTGGCGGAGCGGCTGATGGACGATCGCGACCCCATCGGCCAGCAGATTCGCGTCAAGAACGTCAGCTTCCAGGTAATCGGCATCTTAGACGAAAAAGGCTCCAACCTGGGGCTGAACTATGACGACGCAGTGGTCATTCCCATCACCACCATGACCAATCGCCTGGTGGGACGCACCTCGCCCTACGGCATTGAGCTGACTTACATCAGTGTGTCTATTGAAACGCAGGAACAGATGGACGCCGCCAAGTTCCAGATCGCCAACCTGCTGCGCCTGCGCCACCAAATCGTTGGAGAAGACGACTTTACTATCAACAGCCAGCAGGACTTGCTGGAGATTGTCGGTACCATCTCGGGGGCGCTGACGATTATGCTGGCGGCGATCGCCGGTATCTCCCTCTTTGTCGGCGGCATCGGCATTATGAACATCATGCTGGTGTCGGTGAAGGAGCGCACCCAGGAAATTGGTCTGCGCAAGGCGATCGGGGCGTCCCAACAGGACATTCTGGTGCAGTTCATGATTGAGGCCATCATTCTATCGGCGGCAGGGGGCCTGATTGGTACAGGGGTCGGCATCGGTGGCTCCTTACTGATTGGCGTAGCCACTCCGTTCCAGCCGGGGGTGTCCTTTGCCGCAGCGGGAGTAGCCGTCGCCGTGTCGGGCGGCATTGGCCTCTTCTTTGGCGTCGTTCCGGCCCGGCAGGCCGCCAAGCTCGATCCGATTGTGGCCCTACGCAGTGCTTAATTTCGGTTATTTCTCACGTTTCTGCCAACCATGACCCAAACTATCATCCGCCTTGAAAACATCTCCAAAATCTACGGCTCTGGCAATACGGAGGTGCGGGCGCTTTCCCACGTCAACCTCACGGTCCACGCGGGGGAATACTGCGCCATTATGGGACCATCCGGCTCCGGTAAGTCTACCGCGATGAACATCATCGGCTGTCTGGACCGCCCCACCGAAGGGCGCTACTACCTGGACAGCGTAGACGTGGCCGGATTAGCTGATGACGAGCTGGCCCACATCCGCAACCGCAAAATCGGCTTCGTGTTTCAGCAGTTCCACCTGCTCCCTCAGTTAGCCGCCATCGAGAACGTGATGCTGCCGATGGTCTATGCCGGGGTGTCCGCCTCGGAGCGGGAAGAGCGGGCGGCAGAGGCTCTGAGGCGGGTCGGGCTGGGGAACCGATTGCAGAACCGACCGACCCAACTCTCCGGGGGACAGCAGCAGCGGGTGGCGATCGCCCGCGCCATCGTCAATCAGCCCGTCTTGCTATTGGCGGACGAGCCCACAGGAGCCCTGGATTCCCAAACGACTAAAGAAGTGATGGATATTTTCCAGGAACTCAACGACGCAGGCATGACGGTGGTAATGGTCACCCACGAATCGGACGTAGCCCGTCTGAGTCGGCGGGTGGTGTGGTTCCGTGACGGGGAAGTCATGAACGACCACCTAGATCCAGAGGAGCTGGCGCAGATGACAGTAGTCGCATAGCGCAGAAGCTATCAACCTTCTAATTGTCTGGCCATATAGCCCTACAGTGTCAGGTTTGTGAGCCCGTAGGGCTATACCTACTTAAAATCTCGTAGCTGCTTCGGCACGAGATTATTTGCCAGAGCCTGGGAAATCTAAGGATAGGTACCCAGACCTAATCTTGATTTCTACAGCGCACGGAGTAAAAAGATGGGCGAGATTTTAACCGGACTGCTGGGCTTGCTGATGATAGCTAGCTGGATTTACATGATGGTGGCAAATTTCAGATCTGTATACAGAGACAGGAGTGTTTTTCAATGACCCCCACCTACTTCGTGAGGTGGGGGAGTGGGGAGAGATAACCTCCCCGTAGCTGCGAATAGAGCCAAGAGCGGTTAGCGAGTAAACACTTCCAGATGTTTCTCTAGTCTGGATTAGATGTGAGGGGGCGGA
>JBHJGR010000394.1:0-14461 GCA_050331615.1 Elainellaceae cyanobacterium | reverse complement strand
AATTATATTAAAACCAAAACTAAAAAATCTCAATATTATTGAATTTCTCACCCCAACTATACCCCCACTAATTTATATAAAAAAAAAAAATTTTCGGAATTTTTTTTGGGGCGGCGCCCCCCGGGGGGGGGGGCCCCACCTCACTAGCTTTTATTAAAAAAATTTTCGCGTGGGTGTGTACCTCCGCCGGGAGCGCACACCCACACGATGTAATTAGTTATGCCTGAACACTTATATAGCTTTTGCTTGGGAAAAGCTTGTTTCAGAAGCGAAACAAACGTTGCTGTGTCTTTCGTCGGGACGTGATCTGCTGGACCGCCAGCCACATGAACGGAGGGATGGTTGTTAAGTATCGCTTAGCAAGTCGACGTGGTTCTTGGACTAATCGATAGAGCCATTCCAAGCCGTTATCGCGGACCCACTTAGGAGCATGCTTCTTGATGCCTGCATAAACGGGAAAGACACCGCCGATGCCAACCATGACAGACTGGATCTTGCCGTAGTGATCAGCCATCCAGTATTCCTGCTTAGGACAGCCAAGTGATACAAACGTGAACCCAGCCCCACTGCTGTTGATTCGTTCGACCAACTCAGCATCTTCAGCTTGAGTTAAGGGACGGAAGGGCGGGGATTCTACACCTGCTATCTTAAGCGTTGGAAAGTCTTCTTTCAGGCGTTCCTGCATCCTGTGGAGGACGTCCTGGGTAGAGCCTAAGAGATAAATCGAAATGTTGTGCTCGGCTGCCTGCTGGCAGGCCGAGAGAAAGATATCCATCCCAGCAACCCGGTCTTGGCTTTGAAAGCCCATCGCCTTCATCATCCACACCAGCGGCATGCCGTCTGGCGTCACCAAGTCGGCACTTTCTAAAACCTTCCGGAGACTAATGTCCCAATATGACTCCATCAGCATGTGGACATTAGCCACACATACGACTCGACTTGAGCAACGCTTTGCCCATTCAACCATTATGGCCACCTGATCCTTAAGCGGCAGCGCTGTAACGGGTGAACCTGTTATGTCAGCCCTTGGTAATTGCTCAATTTTGGGTAACGGCATAGCACACGACCTACCTACTAAAACTACTTACCTGCCAATTCACAATTCATAATTCTGCCGAGGTGAAGTGAAGTGCTCAGAACTCTCAAAATACTTCTCATACCAGCGTCCTGCTGAGTTGCGCTCATCCAGTAAAGTACTATTTTTTACATCATACGAGAAATTACCAGTTTCATCGAGTAACAAATACGACATTTTCTCGGAGTTGCAGCACGGAGGGTAGGGGCAAGAGAAAATCTGTAGCCGTCAAAAGCTCCTGCTGAAGTAATACTGATCAAGATATGGCTCAAACAGTGCCAACAGATCAAGCACTCGATAGATGACATACCGAAACTTTACAAACGGTTCGTTGAATCTACGTACGTCCCTGGCCTTGCGTTGACTTCTAAGTCGGGCCGATCAGAGCATTAAAGGCCCACAATTGCTTCATAAAAACGGGAAATTGACAGCCTGATGCGTTTATAGCTGACTAATGGACGGATTAACCAAGATTTAGCGGATATACCCCTCAAAAGCAATCCAAAGACTATCGGCAATTTCTCAGGATTACCACCGTTAAGTTCGTAACAAGCTGCGTGTAATTATGGCCTGGGCCTGTTCAAGATAACGGTAGACAAGCGATCGCACAAACACCGTCTACCGATTTTAGTTCTGCTTCTGCAAAACGATTGAAAAGGGCGGCGTCTCAGCAGGTCTACTTAAAGAATGTATAAATTTTTGAGAAGATTAACCATTCCCCCTAGGCAAAAATTGTTAGATATGCCTACGAGAGCGGGCCTAGCAAATGACAATCTTCGTCGAGGTAGCTCAGTCGCATCCATATGCGAATAATTGGCAGTAGATTGGCCCAGTTGTTTGGGCTTATAGATATAGACCTAACGCAGCGAGGATTATGTTCCTGACGGGGAGCGGCTAGCGTCTAGAGACGGCGATCGCCACCAGCACCGAGTATATCTTCAAGAGCGAAGCGGATTTTCAGGAATTGTCCGATACTAAGAGAGATAAAGAGTATGTTCAGGTAGCGTTGGCATGGATTTTCAAGGAATTGATACGCCACGGCTCGAATGGTCGGGAGACGGTCTTGTCATTGGCTTGTTTGAGGATAAGCTGCCCCTTGCGGGAGATCTGGCCGATCTTGACCAGAAGTTGGCAGGCGTTCTGACCGAGCTAATCGAAGAAACGGAGTTTAAGGCGACTGTCGGCAGCAGCGCCGCCACTCGCGTAGGCGCAGGTAGCCCCGTCCGTAAAATTGCTGTTATCGGCTTGGGAAAGGCCGACAACTACAGTCTGGAATCTCTGCGCCAGGGAGCGGCGGCGGCGGCCCGAGCGATGGCTCAAGAGAAGTGTAAGCAGGTGGGGTTTAGTTTCCCCGTCTGGAATGGGGATGCCAGCCTGAGTGCCCAGGCCATCGTGGAGGGGGCCGAACTAGCCCTGCATCGTGATTTGCGCTTCAAATCGGACAACGGCGACCAGGACAATCCCATTCAGACGATCGAGCTGCTGGAGATGGCTGGGCAAGACGCCGCCATTCGTCGTGCTCAGCAAATTTGCCTGGGGGTAATCCTAGCGCGGGAATTGGTGGCAGCGCCCGCAAACGTTGTGACGCCCGCTGTGCTGGCGGAAACGGCGACAGCGATCGCCCAGGAATACGATCTAGAGCTGGAGATCCTGGAGCGGGAAGCCTGCGAAAAGCTGGGCATGGGCGCTTTCCTGGGAGTGGCGCAAGCGTCAGACCTGCCTCCCAAGTTCATCCACCTGACCTATCGACCAGCGGGGACACCCCGCCGCAAGCTAGCGATCGTCGGCAAAGGGCTGACTTTTGACAGCGGCGGTCTAAACCTAAAGCCCTCCGGTAGCGGCATCGAGATGATGAAAACCGACATGGGTGGAGCTGGAGCAACCCTGGGGGCGGCTAAGGCGATCGCTCAAATCAAGCCCGACGTGGAGGTCCACTTCATCAGTGCCGCCACCGAAAATATGGTGAGCGGTCGCGCCATGCACCCCGGCGATATCCTGACGGCCTCCAACGGTAAAACCATTGAGGTGAATAACACTGATGCTGAAGGGCGGCTGACTCTGGCCGATGCCCTAGTCTTTGCCGACAAGCTGGGGGTTGACGCGATCGTGGATCTAGCCACCCTCACCGGAGCCTGCATCGTTGCCCTGGGCGACAGTATTTCGGGGCTATGGACAGAAAACGACGAACTAGCTCAGGAACTCCTCAAAGCTGCTGAACTGGCGGGGGAGAGATTCTGGCAGATGCCCCTGGAAGATAAATACTTTGAGGGCATGAAGTCCGTGGTGGCTGACATGAAGAACACGGGCTCTCGCGCTGGCGGAGCCATTACCGCAGCCCTGTTTCTGAAGCAGTTCGTCAAGGAGACGCCCTGGGTGCATCTAGACGTGGCTGGCCCGGTGTGGACTGAGAAGGAAAGCGGCTATAACAGTCCAGGGGCGACGGGTTTTCCCGTACGCACGCTGGTGAACTGGGTCTTAGCTTAGGAGGGAGCATTGGCTAGCGCTGCATCCTAACCCGCACCAAGCTACCTCGGTTGGGATGCAGTCGCTAATCGGCTACCAGTACTACAGCGGAGCGATCGCCCACTCTATAGGTATCATCGGCAATCAGCTGCGCTCCCTGAGGACCAAAGATGTCTTCAGGATAGGGTTTAGCGGTGTCCACAATGCGATGCCAGTGCTGATCCCGCTGCAGGGGCGGCAGCTCAAAGGTGAGGGGTTGCCAATAGGCGTTGAGCATCACGTGGAGCGTTTCACCCGCCTGGGGATGGTGGAGGGTGAAGGCTAGGCTATGGGAATCGTCGCTCCAATCGGGCTGCCCCAGCATGACGCCATGCCAGATGATATGGGGGCGATGGCGATGATAGTTGATTTTAAGAATACTTCGCTGGCGAAACAGGGCCAAGGACTGAGTGAAGGCAATGAGCTGCTTGACAAACCGCAGCACCTCTTGGTGTGCGTGAATGGCGTCCCAGTTAAACCAGCTTAGGGGATTGTTCTGGCAGTAGCCGTTGTTGTTACCCGACTGGGTGCGCCTGACCTCGTCCCCCATCAGCAGCATAGGCGTGCCTTGGGAGATAAACAGGATGGTCAGCAGGTTTTTGATCTGCCGCAGCCGCAGCGCGTTTATCTGGGGATCATCGGTGATGCCCTCGATGCCGCAGTTCCAGCTATAGTTTTCGTTGGTGCCGTCCCGGTTGTCTTCGCGGTTGGCCTCATTGTGCTTCTGGTTATAGGAGACCAAATCGTTGAGGGTGAAGCCGTCGTGGCAGGTGATGAAGTTAATGCTGCGGTTGGGTTCGCGGTTGGGGCCGGAATAGATATCGGGGCTGGCCATGATGCGAGCCGCTAGCGTAGAGACGGTCTGGGGATCGCTTTTGACGAACCGGCGCACGTCATCTCGGAAAGGACCGTTCCACTCAGCGAAGCGATCGCCAATAAACGAGCCGACCTGGTACAGCCCACCCGCATCCCAGGCTTCGGCAATAATCTTGGTGCCTGCCAGCGCTGGTTCCGACTCGATCGCCCAGAGAATGGGCGGGTCTTGAAGCGGATCACCCGATCGACTGCGGGCCAGCACCGAGGCCAGGTCAAACCGAAAGCCATCCACGTGCATTTCCGTCACCCAGTAGCGCAGGCTATCGATAATCAGCCGCCCCACAATTTCGTGGTTGGCCTTCATAGTATTGCCGCAGCCACTGTAGTTGCTGTAAAAAGTCTTATTGTCTTCCAGAATGTAGTACGCCGAGTTTTCCAGCCCACGAAAGGAGAAGGTGGGGCCTTCGTGGTTGCCTTCCGCTGTGTGGTTAAAGACCACGTCTAGAATTACCTCGATGCCTGCTCGATGCAGAGCTTTCACCATGTCGCGAAACTCGTCTACGGGACCCAGCGGGTCTTTCCGCGAGCTGTAGTCGTAGTGGGGGGCGAAGAAGGCCATTGTACTGTAGCCCCAGTAGTTCTTCAGCCCGGTGGCTACATCCTGGTCATCAAACTGGTGGACGGGGAGAAGTTCGACAGCGGTGATCCCCAGCTCCTTGAGGTAGGGAATTTTCTCAATCAGGCCAGCGAAGGTACCCCGCTTCTCAGGGGCAATGCCGGAATTGGGATTGCGAGTAAAGCCACCCACATGCATCTCGTAAATGACGCTGGTGGCGTAGGGAATACGCAGCGGCTTGTCGTCTTCCCAATCATAAAGGCAGGTGTCTACCACCACGCTCTTGAGGGCATCGGCGCAGTTATCGCCAGGATGTCTGGCAGTTTCCCGCCGGTAGGTGTCCCACCCGGCAACAGCCCGGGTATAGGGGTCGAGCAGCACCTTTTGCCCGTCAAACCGTAACCCCAGCTCTGAACTGTAGGGGCCGTGGGCGCGGTAGGCGTAGATTTGCCCCGAGCCGATTCCTTCTACAAACACATGCCAGTAATAGAAGGTTTTGTGGTGTTTGGCATCTAGGGAAATTGTGTAGGAGGGGTTGGGGGAGTCGGGGGTGTCAAACAGCAGCAGCTCGAGGGAGGTAGCGTTTTTGGAGAAGATCGAGAAGTTAACGCCGTTGGGGTAAACGGTGGCCCCCAGCGGATAACTTTGTCCAGGTAAAATGCTCAGTCCCACAGGTCATGCACAATGTTGAGTATGCTTAGTCTACCTGATTCGCTGGGGTCCAGAGCGGTTTATGGATAACTTATTTTGTAGCGATCGCCCGACCCGTTCCCAGAGTGCGCCTTCATGAAGACTCCCCCCCGCCCCAACCGATGGCAACGAATCAATCCCTCCGACCTAGTACGGTTTCTGCTGCTATTTGCCTGCGGGTGGGCCATCATTCAGTTCATTCAGTATTTCTACAGCGTGATCGCGGTATTTACCACCGCCGCGATTATCGCCGCCCTGCTCAATTATCCCATCCAGTGGCTCTCCCGCTGGCTGCCCCGGAGCGTGGCGATCGCCCTGGTCTTCTGCGCCACGATTGCCCTGCTGGTCGGGCTGGTAGCCGCCCTGGGGCTAGAGCTAGTCAATCAGGGGCAAAACCTGCTGGAGGAGCTGGTGCAGACGCTGGAAACGGGGGATATTCTACCCCTCACCGATGAGTGGCTGGAGGGCAACCTGGAGCGACTGATCGAGGTGCTGAGGACGGGGTTGACCACCGGGCTGGGACTGGCTCAGCGACTCTTTGCCAATTTCTTCGTGTTTATCTTCATCATTGCCATCAGCGTTTACATGGTGATTGACGGTCGCCAAATTTGGGCCGTTTGCCTCAACCTGGTGCCGCCTGGTCTGCGCGATCGCGTCAATTTCACCGTCAAGCAAAGCTTCCTTGGGTTTTTTCGGGGGCAGGTGCTGCTCATGGTGTTTTTGTCTACCAGCAGCTTCGCGGTGTTCAAGGTGCTGGGGGTGCAGTTCGCCCTCTTCCTAGCCGTGATCGTGGCCGTACTAGATGCCATTCCCGGCATTGGAGCCACCCTGGGCATTGGCCTGGTGACCCTGCTGATCTTCGTCTCCCAGGGCATCGGCCTCGCCGCCCAGACCCTGGTGGCCTCGGTGGTGCTGCAGCAGCTTCAGGACAATGTGATTAGCCCCAAAGTTATGCGAACGACGCTGGAAATTAATCCGGTGCTGCTGTTTTTTTCAATTTTTGTGGGGGAAAAGGTGGCGGGACTGCTCGGCATTTTCTTAGCGATTCCCGTCGCCGGGATGCTGGTGGCCTGGTTCAAAATTCCCCCGCCTGAACCCACCAGCGATTTGCCCAGAAGTGCGCAGTAGCAGCCTATGTATTTACCACATGCCGTTAATCCCGCCGTTAAAATCCCTTCTCCGACAGAAGCCCGTATCTCGCTGACCGTCGTAGCTGACCAGCACCCGATCCCCAACCTGGGGAGCCCCCGTTGCCAGGTGCACAACGATGACATCGGCCATCCCGGCGATCGCCCCGCGCCAGATGGGCTGACCATCTTGATTATTGCCAATGAAGTTCAGTCGGGCGGTGAGCACGTTGTTAGAGGTCCGGGGGCGAATCTCAACCTGGCTGAATCCGGCAGTTGGGCTGTAGAAGACCGTGAAATCAGAGTTACCCACGACGCCACTGCAAACCAGCGCAGCGGAGAACGGGGGACTGGGGGGGGTGGGCGGAAGGCCGACATCGTCTAGGGTGTAGTAGCCCGTTTCATATCCTGCAAAAAAGCCATCTTCATAGCCTTGCTCAAAGCTGGGGCCGCCCTGCTCGATGGCCGTGAAGGCCCCCGAGGGATTGTAGCCCAGGTTTTGCCGGCGATCGCTCCGCCCCCGCCGCACGCCGACCTGAAAGCCCTGGCCGTAGCCCTCCCGGTAAGACTGCTCCTCAGGTTCAGGATCGGTGGGCGGGGCGGACTCTTCTTGCTCAACTTTGCGACCGTTGGGTTCGACGCTTTCCCCAGTGAACTCTAGCGTGCTGCCGCCTCCCCCCTCAGGGACAAACGCCTGCACTCGAATGTCGTCTGCCTGCCAAAAGTAGATGGTGCTCTCGGTGCCTTCGCGCGATCGCGCTGGCAGATCACTTGTAGGCACAATCCGACATTCCTCCGAGCGAGGCATCACCTCCATGCGGAGATTGCCGTTCAGTCGATAAATCTCGACGAAGTGGCAGTTGGTTTTGAAGCTTTCGATGATGACGCGGCGGTTGGGGTCAATCGTGGCCGCACTCTCCGTCGCAACGGTGTTGTCCAGGCAGCCGACCAGGGCACCGACGCCGATGGTAAGGCATACCCAAATCGGAAGGGCAGCAGCGCTGCGACTGACGCAATTCATCATGCAGACTCAGGGAGCATTCAAGGGGCTAGCCCATACTATACATCGCTGAGGGAATACTCGCTGTCTCCTATTAGAAGCCCATTGCCCGTCCGACGGCCTCTAGCGTAGGGGCGATGCTGGCGTTCATCTGATCCTGGCATCGTTTGATCGCCACATCCGGGTCTTTGAGCCCGTTTCCGGTCAGCACACAGACCACGGTGGCTCCTTCGGGGACCTGATCTTTGGCGGCCAGCAGCCCAGCCACGGAGGCGGCACTGGCGGGTTCGCAGAAAATTCCCTCCTCAGATGCCAGCAGTTGGTAGGCATCTAGGATCTGGGCATCGGTGACGGCTTGGAACATCCCTTGGCTAGCCTCTTGAGCCGCGATCGCCTTCTGCCAGCTAGCCGGATTGCCGATGCGAATGGCCGTCGCGACTGTGTCGGGATGCTCCACCCGCTGCCCGTTGACGATGGGGGCGGCCCCAGCAGCCTGGAAGCCCATCATGCGGGGCAGGCGATCGCACCGTCCCTGCTGGTGATACTGGCAAAACCCCATCCAGTAGGCCGTGATGTTGCCGGCATTGCCCACGGGAATGCAGAGCCAGTCAGGGGCATCCCCGAGCACGTCAACAATTTCGAAGGCCCCGGTCTTTTGCCCTTCCAGCCGGTAGGGATTGACGGAATTGACCAGGGTCACCGGATACTGATTAGCCGCGTCCCGCACGATGGCCAGGGCCTGGTCGAAATTCCCCTGAATGGAAATTACCTCGGCTCCGTAGAGTAGCGCCTGGGCCAGCTTGCCCAGAGCAACATAGCCGTCAGGGATCAGCACAAAGGCTCGCATGCCGCCGCGGCGGGCATAGGCAGCGGCAGCGGCGGAGGTATTGCCAGTGCTGGCACAGATAACGGCTTTGGCCCCCTGCTCTTTTGCTTTGGAAACGGCCAGAGTCATGCCCCGGTCTTTGAAGCTGCCGGTTGGATTGAGGCCGTCATACTTGATGAAAACCTGGGCGCGACGATCAAGCCGAGCAGCGATCGCCGGAGCCGGGATCAGCGGCGTGTTGCCCTCCAGCAGCGTGACAACGGGGGTGCTGTCTGAAACGGGTAGGAGGGGACGATAGGTTTCAATTAGCCCAGCCCAACCCGAGCGGGGCGTCTGGTGAGACGGCAAAGCTGGCGCATCAGTATTAGGCGCATCGGTATTAGAGGAGAGAGCGGGAAAGACGCGTAAAGCCACAGGTTGTCCGTAAGGAAGTTACACAAAATTATTTGCTTAAGGTGTGTGCCCTCGCCGGGGGCGCACACCCCACCGGTTGCAGTTCATTGCGCTTGAGCACTTAGGCGATTTCTAGGAAAAATTCTACCCCCAGTTAAGCGGTCGGCAGGGGCAAAGAGCCATCTGCCCCTGCGTCATCGGGCGGGATCATTTTCAAAAATCTCATCAGGCGATTTCAGGCGTGTGATTGGGATCAATCATCTTTATCAAGCTAATTGTATGCTGTTTTTCCCCTGCCTGTCTCTGGGGCGAGGGTGACGCAATAAGTACCCTGCTTGCGCGACGGGGCATCCGGTTCCTCATCCCCATCGGACGTAAGTCGTGCTGTCGATATAGCCCTACGGGGTAAGGTTTGAGTGTGGAATCGCCGCGGTGTAGGGGTTCCCCACCTCTTGAATGTCCTAACGTGAAAGCGTAGCGCCATAGAGTCAGGGTATGTTCAGTTGTAAAATCGCCACACTCGGCCTGAGGCAACCAGGCGATCTCGCTACAATCAAATCTTCAAGATGTAACAATGTGCGTTACAATCAACCCTTGGTGTGAAAGAAAAACGAGTGACGAAACGAGAGCAACACTGATGTCAAACAATTTCTCCTGTGTCACCTCCGCCAGCGAGCCGGAAGCTGAAGCCGGTGCAGATGCCCGCATTTCCCCCTCAATGCCATCCGCCGCTTCGCTCCGCCCAGAGACCTCCCAGCGGCAACGAGTTTTGCCCTACCAGACCAGCCATCAAGTCGAGCTTCTGAATCTTCAGGCCGAAACCGAAGCGCTGCTGCAGCAGCTTTTTCTGCTACGGCAACAGCGCCAGGCAGCAGCTCAGGCAGCCTGTGAAGCAGCTAAGCAGCAGCTCTTGACCCAGCAGCAGCGCGTTCTACAGCATCAGAGCTAGGGAGCCTCACGAAGATTTTCGGTTACCCAAGGGCACAAGCCAGTGGGTGCTCAGAGCAATTCTTACGTTTTTTTCACAGGAATCTGTTCATCGATGGCGATCGGGGCTATTCTTTAGTGAAGAAAGCGTGAGGTTGTGGCTATGAAACTGAATGGGTGGATGACGGGCAGCCTTGCTGTACTTCTGCTGGCGATCGCCTCCTGCAACGGCAGGTCAAATCAGACTGCGACCACCGATTCACCGAACTCGGCCCTTACCACCGAGGATGGGGGAGCTGAACAAAGTTCGTCTACACCGTTTGCGGATGTTCCGGAGTCAACCTCCGCCAATGCGCCATCTGGTCCCCCGACAGCCAGCCAAGACCTCCAGCCGCTACCGCCGCCCCCTCTGCTGCCCCCCACAACCGCAACCGAGCGGCTGCCTGAGGTAAACCCCGGTCGGGCAGACCCGTTTGCGCCCCTGGTAGCGGCCCCTAGGGTCGTCCAATCAACCACTTCAGCGGCTACACCGTCGGCAGCTTCGGTTCCAGCCTCCCCTAATCTACCACCCGCGCCATTCGCCACCGAACTGCTTCCGGTGCGTCCGCCTACGGCTGTCGCACCCACCCCAGCGACTCCGATGCCAGCCGCTCCCGCCTCGCCCAGTGCCGCCCCATCCACGGCACCCCCCCCCACTGCCCCTCGCACCGCGCCCGGTCTGCTAGCCGAGATGATCGAAGTCAGCGGCGTTGTGGAGGTCGGCGGACGCACCAATGTGATCGTCAAAGTCCCCAACGAGCGCACCAGCCGCTACGTAGGAGTCGGCGAAACTTTGGCAAATGGCCAGGTTTTAGTCAAGCGGGTTGAGTCTTCTCTAGGGGGCGACCCGGTCGTTATTCTGGAGCAAAACGGAACGGAGATAGTCCGCACGGTCGGTAGCGCTAGTATGGTGAGCATGGACCGTTTGTAGAATCTAGCTTTCTTTTTGCTTTAGATTTTGGTCACTGGAGATTGATCGCTTGAGACGATGGGGATATGGACATGACGAAATCAATGTCAAATCGACGGCATAATCAGCCTACGATGCCCTCGCCTCCCGATCACTTGCCGCAGTCAGTGCCGCTTACTCCTCAGAGCGTCCACATCTGCCCAGTTTGTCGGCATGGCCATATTTCCCAGATGACTCTAATGGACGCATTCGCCTGTGATTTTTGCCGCCACATCTTTAGCGTCACCTACACCAGTCAGACCATTCAGGTGGTAGACAGTTCCCAACGGCTGGGGTGGTGTTGGACTGGCAAATCCTGGCGATCGCTCCACCGCAGTGACACCGACCTGACGCTAACCGTGTGGCTAATCGGGGCTGCCCTAGTGCTGCTGCCATTTACTCTGGTATGGATGGCCAGCTACATCTTCCCGCCTCTCCCTGGTAGCTCGTGGGCCTGGGTGTCCACCGTCTGGATTTTAAGTACGCTCTGCGTTCACTTTGTCATGGTTGCCTGGCTGCTAGCCGAGCACTATCAGCTTCCCCTCTACGTTTCCACGAGAATTCGCCTGCGGCGGCTATTGGGGCGGGAATAGCCCTAAATCAGCCAAACATTAAGCTATCTGCAAAAACGCCTGGAAGTCCCCTAGTCTCCGGTTAGGATTGCCATAAGTAGGTCAGCACAATTAAATTCATGTTAGAAAATCGGGGCGCTCCCCCGGTTTTCTAACCTTCGTTTTTCAACGCAGTTCTACTTAGGAGACATCAATGAATCACATCAATGGCTGACATGGGCGGTGAGATGATGATAGGCCGTAGGCTGACGCAGCGCTTAATTCGTTCTGGAGCGATAGCCTGTCTGGCGGTTCTGCTGGTGGCGATCGCGCTAACGTGCCCCCAACCCGCAATGGCGCGACTCCAGCAGGAGCATCTAGCTCCCCAAATCCAGTTGAATAAGTCCCTGCGCACCTTGAGAGACAACCACGGCTATAGCTGGCAGGTTATTGCCTTCCGGCGGATGCAGGGCGATCGCTCCGATCCGGCCATGCTCAGGCTAGTGGGCTTTCCTGGAGCGGTCGAGGTCGATCACGCTCAGCCGCTGCAGGTGATGGGGCTCTCGGATCAGACCATCCTGCTTGAGGATGTGTCCGCCCAAATCTTCATGGCCAATCGTTCTGCGTCTGACGCTGCCCAAAGTGCTGCCCAAAGTGCTGCCCAGAACGTCGCCCAGTATGAGCTACAGCCGCTGTTACCGCAACTAAAGACGACGCTGCCGCTACGGTTGGGCATTCCCTTGCTGAATCAGGAAGCCACTGAGCTGAGGGTGTCGCCCGCCGTAGTTGAGGAGTGGCAGCAGCTTGGTGGATAGCCTCACAGTTAGTAAGCCGGTAGCTATGAACAAATCACGCTATGACAGGGGGCGCACCCCACTAGCTGGGTACTTATCGTTTATGGCGTTACGCTTTCGCGTTAGGACATTCGAGAGGTGTGGAACCCCCGCGTCGCAGGGGTTCCACACTCAAACCCTAGCCCGTAGGGCTATAACAGTTGTCTGAATTTTAGGATCGTATCAAATAGGAGTGGTGCCACTATGGGTCTGAGCTTGTCCAAATCTCCCCCCGATTTTGCCCCGGTGTATGGCCCAGTCGAGTCATGGCGCTTCGGGCGATCGCTCGGTATTGATGCCATCGGCACGGCGTTTGCCTGCTCCTTTCGCTGCGTTTACTGCCAGCTTGGTGAGATTGAGTACTGCACCGAGCACCGCCATATTTTTGTACCCACAACCCAGGTGCTGCGAGATCTCCAGCGCTTTGCCCCGTGGCAGGTGGATGTAATTACCTTCAGCGGCAGCGGCGAGCCCACCCTGGCGGCTAATCTTGGCGGGCTGATCGCGAAAATTCGGGCCACTACCCAGCGTCCCATTGTCGTACTGACCAACAGCACGTTACTTTACGATGACCAAGTGCGCCGGGATCTTGCCCAGGCCGATATCGTGGCGGTAAAGCTGGATGCGGCCCGCCCCGACCAGCTCCGGCGGGTGAACCGTCCGGCTCCCGGCATTCACCTGGCAGATCTGTTGGCAGGGCTAGAGCAGTTTCGCTGCGAATATCAGGGGCATCTAGCGATGCAAACCATGGTGCTCTCGCCGTGGGATGAGGGCGAGCAGTGGCAGTATGTCCACCATGTCCGGCGCATTCAGCCTGACGAAATTCAGCTCAATACGCCCAGCCGTCCCCGTCCCCTGGTGCGCCAGCTTGAAGCACGAGGTAACGCAGCACTGCCCGCCGCCGTCCCTATTCAGGCCCTCAGGACGGTCAGTGCTGACGTGCTGGACGCCTTCGCCGCCTTCATTCAGCGGGAAACCGAGATCCCGGTCCGCTGTGCGCCGAAGCGATCGCCCCAGGATTAGGTCTAGAAAATACCTTTTGAATTGAACTGCAGGAGATACCCCATGCCCAACTCAACCCCCGAGGCCCTCACCAAAGCCCCAGCCTTTACCGCTCCCGACGGTCACCTCAACATCATGGGATATGTGGATGAATCAGAGGTCAATGGCCCTGGCTGCCGCGCAGTCGTCTGGGTGCAGGGATGCGATCGCCACTGTCCGGCCTGCTTTAACCCTGCATCCTGGGCCTTTGAAGAGAATCAGATCGTCTCGGTGCAGCAGCTCGCCGAGCAAATCTTGGCCAATCCCCGCAATCAGGGCGTTACCTTCTCCGGTGGTGAGCCGTTTATGCAGGCGAAAGGACTATCGCAACTGGCTCGCCTGCTTAAGGCAGCGGGGCTGACGGTCATGTCCTTCAGCGGCTATACCTTGGACGAGCTGCGATCGGACAAAGCTCCCCCTGATGCCCACCTGCTCCTGGCAGAGCTAGATATTCTGATCGACGGTCCCTATGTGGAGTCTCTTGCGATCAACGACCCCACCTCACCCGTTTCTTCGCGCAATCAGGGGGTACGGGTGTTCAACCCAGCCCTGGCAGATCAGATCACCTGGGCCAGCGACCAAATCGAGGTCCATATCCTCAAGGACGGCAGCCGGATCGTGACCGGATATCGGGGAAACTGGGAGCGGCTGACCGGGGAAGGGTAGCGGAACCGGGACGGGATGGGAGGGGACGGCATGGCTTTGCATCGTTTAGCCCAATTCCAGGTGGTTATACGGATGGCAGCGATCGCCCCGACCGCTTCGATAGAGATGTGCTGTTTCCTGCAGCAGGTGGCGATAAGTAGGCAACGCGGGGTGAATTGACTCAAATTTGCGGCTAGCTGCCTACCGCCTAACCGTCGGGTTGGCTGAATATCCCAGCCTTTTGATCAAAAGCAAGGTTTTGTCACTACCTCTAAAATAGATGTATCCGGGTCAAAGCTTTCCCTCTATGGATATGGTCGTAAGTACATGGCCATAAATAAAAGCCAGTGGGGTGGGGCCCCCCGCGCGGGGGGGGCCCCCCGCCCCGCACTTTTTAAGTCGCTGGGGGGCGGAGGATTAATAAATTTTTT
>JBHJGR010000393.1:0-18725 GCA_050331615.1 Elainellaceae cyanobacterium | reverse complement strand
TCCATACGTTTTTAGAGAGGGTTTTCGCGCCTCTGGTTGCAGACTGGACTCTGCTTTCGGGTTCGAGGAGACTGACTTGGATGCTTCCACCCACCCTGGGGGTTCAAACCAGTTCTATTGTACCGCACTGGGCAGACTGCTGGGCGAAGTCCAGCGCGGGAACCATCTGTATCCCCATGTCTAAAGCCAGGGGTTTTATCCGGTTCCCGAACCCTTCAATATTCGATAAGGCAAGTCTCATTCGTACTGAAACCTGCAGGCGACGCCACAGCCTAAAATTCAGTGGGATGCGTACCCCGCCGGGGGGCGCACCCCACCGTAGCGTCGTTTACTTATGGCTACCGACTTAAACAAAATTATTTTCTTGGGGTTATGCTCCCCCGCGGGGAGCATAACCCCATAAGCCGTCACTAATTGTGCTTCAACTTAGTTACTGGGCTACGGCCTCTTCAATCCAGGTATTAAAGGTTTCCTGGTTCTCCTCGACCCAGGCTTCGGCATGTCCCCGAATGGCTTCGGGAGTGTCTTCTCCAGCCTGGATAAGCTGGTTTTGAGCGCTTACGTCCTCGATGGGTACCTGCGCCAGCTCAAAAAATCTAGCTGCTTCAGGGTTCTCGCTGATGAACTCCTGATTTGCCAAAACCATTTGCTCGTCGATCGCAAAGCCAAGATTGGTGTCATCGACTGTCGTATCGGCTTCAGAGACTTCGCCCTGTGCTTCAGGCAGAGACGTATAGGGCACTTCCAGCCAAGTCACGTCTTCCCCCTCCTGGAGAACGCCGCTCACCCAAAGGGGCGTCCAGGTGTAAAAGAGAATCGGCTCGCCCTGTTCATAGCGGGTAATGGTGTCAGCAATGAGCGCGAAATACTGACCCTGGTCGTGCTGCACGGTGTCCCGCAGGCCATACTCGTCGAGCTGATGCTCAATCACCAGCTCACAGCCCCAACCAGGATTGCAGCCCGTCAAGTTGGCTTTGCCATCGCCATCGGTATCAAACAGGGCGGCGATTTCTGGGTCCTGGAGCTGCTCGATGGAAGTGATGCCATACTCTTCTGCCGTTGCGACATCGATTTTGTAGCCCTGCAGGACGTTGGGAATATAAGTTCCCGTTCTTTCGAGGGCTTCATCGCCGCCACTGTTTTCAAAAAATTCTTCGTGGAGCTTTTCCCAGTGGGCTGCCGTGTAGGTGATGCCGCCGTTGGCGATATCGACATGCAGAGTGGCGTATTCCAACTCCTTGCCAGGAGCAATATCATAGCCTAGGCGTTCGAGGCCAATATTGACCACTTCAGTCTGGAACAGCTCCTCTAGCACGGAATAGCCAGGAGTGACGGTCTTGCCTTCACCAGGTAAAGTGCCTACCTCGGTGACGACTTCACCCCCTTCTTCGGTGCCGTCGGTGGTAACCTCTTGCCCCCCGTCACAGGCGGAGATTCCGGCGATGATTGCCGTCAGAGCAGCGGTTATCCCAAACCCTTTCCATCGATTGGATGTATTAGAAGTCTTGAAATTGCGTGTCATGTTTCTTCAAATCTAAGTTGCTAACAGTACTCGCTCAAATCAGTTTGCCGAATCGGCTCTATCGGTCGAGCGGTGTGGCCCCTGCCACCGGAGATGACTCAAGGTTCCGCTAATGGGCACCAGACGGAGCTTTGGAGCGTCCCGTGACGTCACGAATTGCGCCAATCGGCCCTCGCTCTGACCAAGAGCGCCCATCCTTAGGCGGCTTGCCGATCGCCTGAGTAATGCGATCCAGCACGATCGCCATCAATACAATACCAATTCCTCCCACCGCAGCCAGGCCCACATCGAGGCGACCAATTCCCCGGTTAACCATCTGCCCCAGCCCCTCGACGGCGATGAGTGAAGCAATCACAACCATCGATAGGGCCAGCATGATGGATTGGTTAACGCCAGCCAAAATGGTGGGCATCGCCAGAGGAATTTGGACTTCCGACAGCATTTGCCAAGGCGTGGAGCCGAAGGACAGGGCTGCCTCAGTAGTTTCCCGCGATACCTGACGGATGCCGATGTTAGTCAGGCGAATCAGGGGGGGGACCGCAAAGATGAAGGTGACAATTACCCCCGGAACTTTGCCGGTGCCAAACAGCATCACCACAGGCACCAGGTAAACGAAGGCAGGGAGCGTCTGCATCGCATCCAAAAGGGGACGGATGGTTGCCTCAACGCGATCGCTCCGAGCCGCAGCAATGCCCAGCGGCAGACCTACAATCATGCAGAGCACCACTGCCGTAATTACCAATGATAGCGTCGTCATGGTCTCAGGCCAGGCCCCAATTAGACCGACCACCAGCATGGCAACTAGGCTCAGGATAGCAATCCCGCGCCCAGCAAACTGCCAAGCCAGCAGCCCCAAGGCCACCAAAAACACGATTGGAGGAATCCACAAGAAAAATGCCTCGATCGCGTTGAGAACCTGGCTCACGGGAACGCGAATCAGCTGAAACACCCAGCGGAAGTTAGTGACGACCCAATCAACCAAGCTGGAGATCCAGTCGCCCAGGGGAATGACCTCAGTAGACTGATTTTGAAATAGCCAATTGAAAAGGTCGGAAAAAATAGATTCCATCGGTTTTCTAGCGTAATTTTCTAGCGTAGTTTCTTAGCGTAATTTTCTAGCAGGGTGACTGGGGCTAAACGGCAACGCCCTGAGTGGATGGCGGCTGAAACCCAATACCGTCGCTACTGTCGTAGCTAAGGCGGCCAATGCTGGCCAGAATGTCGGCCTGTTCTACCACGCCTTTGAACTTGCCCTTGAGGTTGACCACGGCAATAGGGACGCCAAACTTGGCCAGGTGAAAGATTTCTTCCAAACTGGTGGACGCCTCTACGATGGGGACATCAGTTCTCATAATTGACGCTACGTCCTCAACGCCGCGCTGCACCGCCTGCTCTAGCTCGTGGCGCATGAGCACGCCCACGGGCTTACCGTGGCGATCGACCACATACATTTGGGGGCGATCGCTGGCTTTCATCTCTTCCAGGGCCGCTCTGGCAGACCCCTCACCGAGAATAAAGGGCACGGTTTTGCGCACAATGGAGCCGGTTTTGAGCACCTGGGCGCGGTTCACGTCTTGGGTAAAGGCCGCAATGTAGTCATCGACCGGGTTGGTCACGATCTCTTCTGGCGTTCCCACCTGCACCAGATAGCCGTCTTTCATAATAGCGACGCGATCGCCAATTTTCAGCGCTTCCTGAATGTCGTGGCTGATAAACACCACCGTGCGCTGGAGCTCGGTTTGCAGCCGCATCAGCTCATTCTGCATCCCCCGTCGGATCAAGGGGTCCAGCGCGCTGAAAGCTTCGTCCATCAGCAAGATGGGAGCATCAGTAGCCAAGGCCCGCGCCAGCCCTACCCGCTGCTGCATGCCGCCGCTGAGGGAACTGGGCAGGTAGTCCGCCCATTGGTTTAGCCCGACAATTTCTAAGGTTTCCAGCGCCTTTTGTCGCCGCTGCTGGACGGACATGCCCCGCATTTTGAGACCGTACTCGGTGTTTTCGAGAACCGTTTTGTGCGGCAGCAGGCCAAACCGCTGAAACACCATGGAAACCTTAGTGCGGCGAATCTCCCGCAGGCGATCCTGGTCGACCCGCACCACGTCCTCGTTATCGATGAAGATGTGGCCACTGGTGGGTTCAATCAGGCGATTGATGCACCGTGCCAGGGTCGATTTGCCAGAGCCAGACAGGCCCATAATCACAAAAAGTTCTCCCTCGTCGATGGAGAGGGAGACATTAGACACGCCCAGGACGTTGCCTGTGGATTTTAAGATCTCGTCTCGGTTTCCCCCTTCCCGAAAGAGCTGCAGGGCACGATCGGGATTTTTGCCGTAGATTTTGACTAGATTTTCTATTTTGATCTTTGGGCGTGAACTTAGCATTGCTGATTCCTATAGCGCTGGTTATTCAGTTGAGTGGCCAGTCGAATGACCGGTTGGGTTGGGGTAGCGTCCCGCGTGGGGCGATCGCCCTAGGTCTACTTCTGGCTGGGGCAATTCCTGTTGGAGCAATTCTTGGCGGGGAATTTCCCCCCGGTCTTCGGCAGCATTGACCGCAAGCTCGATGGCGACTCCGGCAACGGTTGCGATCGCCTGCCCCCGAGCATCGGCCCACCGCTGGAGCTTGTCGGCAACGGTACTGGCCAGGGTGACTGTAATTCGGCGTGGCGTCCCTTTAGGCACAATATGTAGAACTCCTAAACTGCTCCTGGGTAGCATCAATGGCAATCAATGGTTAACAATCAATGGCATCAGAATCGCACTGAGGCATGCTTCTAGTATGCTACACCTATTCTACAAATTCTACCAAAAGGACTAAACGGCCTTAGCTGCCTGCAGGTAAGCCGGTTCCTTCCACCAGCATCAGCGGGCCAGATATTAAAATTGAGGTAGAGAAATTAAGGTTCGAGGAACAAAAATTAGCTAATGGCCTCACATGAGCTGTGGATTGTATCCAGTTTCGCTACATTCATTCTATTGTTTCTAGGAGTCGGAATTTACTCAGGGTTACGCCAGCAAGGGACGGTTGAAGACTACCTGCTCGCCAGCCGCACCGCCAATCCCTGGCTGATGGGCCTTTCCACCGTTGCCACCAGTAACAGCGGCTACGTCTTTATTGGCCTGATTGGGCTCACTTACCGCATTGGCATCGCGGCAGCCTGGCTAATTATCGGCTGGATCTTGGGGGATTTTCTCGCCTGGACCGTTGTCCATCGGCGACTGCGGCGAGTATCAGAGCACATCGATGCCGCCACCGTGTCCTCATTTCTGGGCCAGGAGGGCCTGGAGCAGCGCTGGTTGACCGTGACTGCGGCGGTGACGACCGTGGCGTTTGTTGGCGTCTACGCAGCCACCCAGCTCCAGGCGGGCAGCAAAGCTCTCAGCGTCATTTTCGGCTGGGATTATGCCGCTGGTATCATTCTCGGCGCGGTGGTAGTGACGATTTACTGCTTTGCTGGCGGCATCCGTGCCTCCATCTGGGTGGGGTCCATTCAATCAGTCCTGATGATTGCGTCGATGCTGATTCTGGTGTCCATTGCAGTAGCCACCAGCGGCGGCCTGACGGGGCTTTGGGCTCAGCTCCACGAAATTGACCCGACGTTGCTAGACCTGTCGCCGCCTGACCTGCGCTTTGGCCTCATTCCATTTGCCCTGAGCTGGCTGATGGCCGGATTTGGCGTCGTAGGTCAACCCCACGTGATGCGGCGGGTGATGGCAATTGACTCATCCCAAAATGTATATGTGGCTCGCAATGTTTATACAGTGTTATACATCGTGTTTGCGATCGCCGCCCTGCTGGTGGGACTGGCCTCACGGGTGCTTCTACCGGAGCTGATGAGCGGGGGAGATACGGAACTGGCCCTGCCACAGCTCACCCAAAATCTGCTGCCTGCCCTGCTGGTTGGCATCGTTCTGGCGGGCCTTTTTGCCGCCACGATTTCCACCGCCGATGCCCAGCTATTGACCTGCTCGGCGGCCCTCACCCAGGATGTCTTTCCCAAAGCTTCGCAGTCGGTTTTGCTGGCGCGCCTGGGGACGCTGCTGGTGTCGCTGATCATTTTGGCGATCGCCCTGCTTGGCAGCGATAACGTGTTCGTTTTGGCAACCCTAGCCTGGTCAACCCTGGCTTCGGGGCTGGGTCCGCTGATGGTTGTGCGGGTTCTGCGCCTGCCGGTGAGCACCTTGGTAGGGCTGGCAATGATGGCAGTCGGGGTTGCTACGTCCCTGACCTGGCGCTTGGGGTTGGGGCTGGCCGATTCAGCCTGTGAAGCTCTGCCGGGGATGCTGGCGGGCGCGCTGGTTTATGTTGTGACTCAGCTACCCCACTGGATGGCTGGCAAGCCCGTTTTGTCGTCAGAAGCCGCTCTCGATGCCGCATCAAAGCCCTCTGATTGATATGGCGCTACGCATTGGCGTTAGGACATTATTATGAGCGAATCTCCTGCGCCGCGGGGGAGTCGCTCACCAACCCAAGCCCGTAAGGCGATAAGCTTCTGACTCCTGCCCCTGGGCTATACCGAGTCTGGCATCCTGCCGTCCCGTAGGGTGCTGAGCGCGAAATAGCCGACGTGCTTGGCGTTGAGTGCCAGAGCGACATTGACATGGTCGAACGTGCTAACGAGCCACTGCACGGCTTCCTTGTGGAAGTCGGCAAATTTGTGATGGAGATAGGCAAAGCGCTTTTCCAGCTCAAAGCGAACCATTTCACAGGCCAAAACAATGTTGAGTAGGATGCTGGTGATAATATCTGACCCGATGCCGGTCACCAGATAGTAGAGATGGTCCTGCCCGGGCCGGGAGTCGTCATATCGGGCGAGCGCAATGAGGAGCCTTCTGAACATCTGGATTTTCATAACCCGCGTGAGCGGTACGTCATCCGGCAGGCTGTCGAGAGTTGTTTGAAATTCTCGGCTGAACCACCGCTCGTGGTCGGGGGCAAGCTGGTAAACGGGCCTCATCACATGGTCATAAACAGCACGCTTGAACTCATCGGTTGTACCAAGCTGCTGGGTTTCTGCCTTGAAGAGGTCAGACTGACTTTTGAAGCTGTTGGGTCGCTTCGGTCGGTAGAGATCAATCGCTCGGCAGAGCTCGTCGTCTGCCAGCCGAGTCGGATTCACCCGATCTGCGTGGGATGAACGCTTGTAGCGGATATAGAACTGATTAAGCTCGTTACAGTACTTGCGCAGTTCCCGATTTCGTTTCTGCAGAATTCCAGAATTAAGCTCGCCGCCTGCTTTTTCAATGTCCAGCGTTTGCGTGCCCGCTTCGTAGATAAAGAAATAGTCTGAGAACAAATCACCGAAGTAATTGCGCGATCGCTCATCAAAGCCACCATTCTGGTCTTCCAGCAAATGCAGATGCTTTTTGAGCACAGCGTAGTAGTCGCTTTGGTGGTAGCACCGTAGAGTATCGCGCAGCGTTCTGCTAAAACGGCTGTGGCCGCGCGCAGCGGGAATGTCCTCCAGCCATAGAATCAGCTTTTCTAGGGCACGACCCCTGGTGCCATCCAGGTGCCAGGGGTTGGCCAGCGTATAGTAGCAGCGGTTGATAATTTTTAGCCTGTGCTGATCAAAGTCGGGGGTTTTTACCACCTCCTTCCAAGCGGTTTGCACAGCTTCGTAGGGGTGCGCGATGCCGTCCCACAGAAGGCGGTAGAAAGCATCGATGGCGTCTTGGGACGGCAGAGCTGCCAGGCTTCTGATATAGCTGTAGACTTGGCGCTGTTCGGGGGTATCTGGTCGGGTTAGATAGTGAGCGTCAGATAGGTACATGCCCTGATTCTCCTGGATGCACTAAGCGCCTATCCGAAACCTTGCTAGAGTTCTTATTCCAAAAACCCCGTTGCTGGAGTTTTTGTTCCAAAAACCCCGATTGGGGTTTTCAGATAGGCTTCAACTAGCGGTCGATGGGGGGCATCTGACCGCGGACTAGGGGAACTGGTCTGGCCCTGCGACTGTCTAAAGTGGAGGAAGGGGCAGGCCAGTTGTGAAGATTGGCGTAGTCCTATAGTTAAGAATATACATATCATCAGAGCATAATGCGTTGTACCCCCTTGTGCTAGTTAGATAACTGACCCCAGTAATTCTCTAGCCGTCGGATATTTCTGCGCCTAGCGATCGCACCAGTTCTTTCTCGGCGGTGGTCAGGCCCCGCGTTCTCCCCAACCGACAGCCAGCCAGGTCAACTGGCGAATGACTGGTTTCCCATAGGCTCTCCTGCTGGTGGGCATCATAGAGCTGGATTTGACCCGCCGAGAGCAGCAGCAGCCAGCGACCTTCTGCGCAGGCTCCCAGCATGATGGGCAAGGTATCGCGCTGCTTGAAGCTAATCAGGCGCTGGGCCTGCCAGTCCCAGCAGAAGACGAGGCCGCTATCGGTTGTGCCTGCCAGATGATGCCCATTTTTGCTGAACCGCAAATCGACCACTTCTCCCTCAGAGAGCGACTTTTCCTGAATCAGGGCAGTCTGACTGCGTAAACAAATCTGGGAGGCATAGACCTCTGCACGGAGCAGGCTATTTTGGTTCCAACCCGTTGCCAGGCAGATGCGCGGGCCAGACGGCAGTTCTTGGTAAGGCAGCAATGCCCCATTGGCAGGAGGCAAGCGCCAGAGCAAAACCCGATTGCCCATGCCAACGCTCGCCAGGAACAGGCCATCTGAGCTAAACGAAAGGTTGCAGACTTCATTTCTATGGGCATTCAGCACCGCGATGCGACGACTAATTTCGTTCCAGAGGAGCAGTTGACCATTGACCAGCCCAATGACAAGGTGGCTGACGTTGTTATGGGCCAGACTACTGGCCCGCTCCGGCAGCTCAATGATTTTCTCGGGGGCGGCCTCTCCGTTGGGCCACCAGGAGTAAACGTCCCGATCGCTAACCAAGATGAGGATGCCGCTGCTCTGAAACAGGATTTGGTCAATTGGTGCCGGCAGTTTGCAAAAGGCGCAGAGACGCAAGGCGTCGTCCTGCCGCTGCCAGTAGAGCAGATGACCGTCTTGATCACCAGCAGCGATCGCCCCTCCATCCGGTGACAGGTCTGCGGTCAGCCGCCCCGTTAGCCGGTGGGGCAGCAGGGTGTCTTGGAAGGTGCAGCCGCTGAGATTGGCCTGCTGCAGATCAGCCTGCCGCAGGTCCACATGGCGAATCTGCAAACCGCTGACATCCAGCTGGGCGATGGGGAGGCCCAGGGTAATGGCCAAGTTGAGCAAATTGGTGACAGCGGCATCATGCGGCTGGATTGGCGTTTGCCGCACCTGCGCCAGCAGCGATTTAACGGCATCGAGCTGCTCTTGGCGAAACCCGTAGCGTTGCCGGAACCGGCGCGCCAGATCGGCCAGCAGGTGCTCCTGCTGCCAGCGCTGTCGCTGGACGGAGACCGAGCCATGAAAGAGCCGATACTGGTGCAGCAGCCTCAGCGGTTCAGCCACTAATTCTGCTTCGATACTCCGGACGACCTGCTCCGCCAGCACATACTCCAGCAGCGGCGGGTCTGGTCGATAGCACTGATCCGCATCGAGCCGGACCAGGCTCCGCCCTTCCAGGGAAGTCAGGGCATACTCCAGGTCAGACGGCAAGACGCCAGGAATATCTAGATGACGAATTTCGTCATAGGAAACCGGCTTCAGCAAAAGCCAGAACAGCAGAAGATGTTCGGTATCCGACAGCCGCGCCAAAACCCGCTGGAGCGTCTCCACCAGGCTGCGGTCTAGGGAGGGATTGGCCAGAAAGCCAGAGATGTCTTGGGTGGGCGATCGCTGCAGTAGAGGAATTTCCATCAACAGCCAGGCTGGATTGCCGCCGCAGAGACGCACTAGCTTTTCCCAGTTGGCGATCGCTGCAATGGTCATATCACGGGCCGCCAGCAGGGTCGCTGCATCTTCAGCCGCCAGCTCGCTGACCTGATGAACGGACAAGACGCTGTAGTACTGGGGCTCGAAACAGGCGGGGGGCTCCTGCCCGACCCAGATCAGGCATCCAGCAAGGGCGGGAACTTCGAGCAGCCGTCGCAGCCAGGCTTCATAGCCAACGGAGGCGTCCTTAAACTGCCCCGCCAATTTCTTTGGCTGCAGCAGCACCTCGGTTTGGTCAATCACCAGTAAAATGCGGCGGGTTTGCAGTAGCTCGGTTAGGGCCAAAATCGTAGCAGCTGCCAGTCCGTCGTGGGGAAACTGGCTCCTCACGGTGCGATGGAGGCTGTCGGGGGTCAGCACATCTAGTGCCTGGCAGTGAATCACCGCCTCAAAGTCAGACTGGATTTGCTCAATCAGGGCATGGGTTAGATAGGTCTTGCCTGCGCGAGCCGCCCCTTTGATGCACACAATCCGACGCCCTCTGCGGATGGATGCCGCCAGGTCAGCCAAGTCCTTTTCCCAGGCGGTGAACCGAATTAGGGGTCTGGGGGACTGGATGCCCGCGGCAGGCGTGACCGGCGCTGGGGTGGGTGCTGTCTGCGATCGCCAGCCGTCGTACCAGTTCAGCAGCATGCGATGGCAGTTTTTCTTCTTGATTTCGTTATTCAGCGCTTTACCGAGCCGCTTATAGACGAGGTGAGCGTCGTTTTTGAGCGTATCTGGTTTGTAGCTACCGAGGCCCTGAGTCCGTAGCCAGTCTGCCATGTCGGCATAGGTAAGGCTCGGTTTGCTGAGGCAGGCGTAGAGGACAGACCGCTGTCCATTCGGTAAATCCCTGCCATCCTGACCCTTCAGATAGCCTTCTAGGCAGTCTAAGAGCGCCTCGACTGTGTTCGATTCCATGCTGTTGGCCGTAATCACACCCTGATTTGCCAAGCAGTTTACCGCAAATAGACTGACCTTTTATGACTTTTAATGACTTTTTTGGGGACAAACCGACGCTCGAACTGACTAATCCTGACCAGCGATGACTAAAAATGCCTTTTGCTGACCAATGAATTGCGTGAAAACCATTAGTAAAAAGTCAAAAATAATCGACTGACTCTGAAGCGAATTAATCCGACTATCGCCTGCCAAAATACGAGTAAGGGAACGGAGAGAAACGTTTTACTGAGACACCAAGTAGCTATGGCGCTACGCTTTCACGTTAGGACATTAGCAAGACAGACAATATCGAGATCAAAGATTACGGGAGGAAAGCCAAATGTCCGCATTCAGTTTTATCACAAAAGCCCTGGGCGATCGCACCCAGTCGGACCAAAACTTTGTTGCCAGTTCGCTGTTTCCCGCTAGCGATCGCGCCGTTGTCTCGGACCCCATCACCTCAAATCGGCCAGGGAGGATTCGCTATCAAGACACCTACTGGTTCGGCTGCGCCTTGAACGATGCCTACATCCCCGAAGGCACGATTGTCGAATTGCTGGAACGCCGAGGCAATACCTGGCTGGTTACACCAGCTCCTCGCTTACATTACCAAGCCGCAGAATACAACTGAGGTGATGGTCATTTCGTCTCATCCCCAGGCGCATGCCTCAGGCGATCTAGTGCTGAGTCAGCGTGAAGGGCGACCTGCGGTTGGGGGTGGTGCTTTAATCGCTCCAACACCGGGAGCGCACGGGGATCTCCCAAAATTTCCCAAGCGTGGGCAAGCGCCTGCAGGATGGATGGCTCCAGGTCATCAAGACGATGGGTAGACGAGAAGGACAGCAGAATAGTGGCTGCCTGAGACCGTAAGCATGGCGGAGATACACGTCCCAACACCTGAATCGCCTCCTGCATAGCTGGCACCGGCAGCTGGGGCAAAGCTTGCTGCAAGAGGGTGAGGGCTAGGGACGTTTCCGTCCAGGCGAGGGCGCGAACTAGGGTGAGCTGCAGGGGTAGCGGCGTCAGGGAAGACCGCAGCTCCGCTGCCAAAGCCCTCGCGGCCCCCTCGGTTTTTAGCCGGCCTAGAGCGATCGCCGCCTGTTCACAAACTTCCATCTGCACATCGTTTAGCAGCGCTGACAGCACCGGCAAAAGAACAGGCTCAGCGGCAGGCGTTGCCCATCGCCCGAGGCCGATAGCTGCCGCTCGGCGCACGGCGGTCGCCCGATCCTGGACCGCTGACATCAGCACGGGCATGACCCGTTCGTCGCGAAAGTTGCTGAGGGCGAGCATGGCGACGGCCCGAAATTCCGGGTCCTCATGGGTCACGACTGCCAGCAGCGGTGCAATGACGCTGGCATCTGGAATCTGCGCTAGGGCGTGAAGTGCGGGTAGACAAGGAGGCTGGCGGGATAGCAACGCGGTCAGGGGTGCGATCGCCGCTGCCCCCTGGCAAGCTAGGGCATGGGCCGTGATGGCGGTCAGATCAGGGTCCGTGGTCTGCTGCAGCACTGTAACCAAGGCAGCAATCACGTCTCGGCCCTGGAAGCTGCCGAGCAGCCGTCCGGCAAACCACCGCTCTTCCAGATCCGCATCCTCATCTTGCAGAATTGCGATTAGCGGGGCGATCGCCACGGGACCCAGTGCGGGCAGTAGCTTGGCGGCGTGCCATCGGGTGGAAAAGTCTCCGGTTTCTAGGGCCTGCAGCGCTAGCGCCAGCACAGACGCCTGCACCTCTGGCTGCCACTGCTGCGGGTCAGCCTCACCGGCCTGAAGCGCTTGACGGAGTAGGGCGATCGCGCTGCTCCAATCTCCACGCTGCGTCGCTTCTTTAGCAACTTCAACCTGCTGCAACACCATACTGCTCCTGCCTCTATTGAGAGTCATCAGAACTCAAGATTTGAACAAATTGGAACGCGCTTTTGTTGCAAACGCTACCGAATACAATGCATGATGCGCTTTCTGCACCTAGACTATGCGACATGGGAACCGGCATTGAAAATGAGACGCCTAAGTAAGTAGTTACAGCACTTTTCAGGTGCATGAGGTACAGATTTTTTGTTGGAAGCCGCGCGCAGCTTCCAACAAAAAATCTGATTCCATCAAAGCGCGAAGCGCTGTAAACAAAATTGTCTTGTGGGGGTGTGCGCCCCTGCCGGGAGTACACACCCCCACAAGTTGTAATTAGTTGTGCTTAAGCACTTATTCGCAAGATGCATTGATCCAATGCTCGTTAAGAATGCAGTGCTAGAAATCGTTATTGTTGATACAAAACTTGCTAAAGCTGATGTTTAGGATGCTTTGCAGATTGTGATGCGATGCAGCAAAGATGAGTGGCTTGAAGAATTTGCTCCATCAATCACAATGTTTGCGACTTGTCCTTGTGTTGCTTTGATTGGATTTGATGGGAGCCTTTTCTGGTCATCAAGGCTCTTTTGCTGCCCCCTTGCTATGGAGAAGAGGCGATGAATGTTTCAACTAATGCTAAGGCAAAACTCAATAAGGTTGAGAAAGCCAAGGCAGAAAAGGACGGGCTTGCCGTTAAGGATGAGCTGGATTATTTCGCCGAAATCGGTTGGGAAAATGTTGACAAAACTGACCTGGAGTTGCGGCTCAAATGGCTGGGAATTTTCTTTCGTCCCGTCACGCCAGGCCAGTTTATGCTGCGCCTGCGTACGCCCAATGGTTATCTAACCAGCGATAGAATGCGGCTCCTTGCCGACATCATTCAGCGATATGGCGACGATGGTAGCGGCGATATCACCACCCGCCAGAATATTCAGCTGCGGGGCATCCGCTTAGAAGACATCCCCGATATTTTTCGTCGTTTGAAAGCGGCAGGCATGACAACCATGCAGTCGGGGTTTGACAACGTGCGGAATATTACAGGTTCCCCAGTCGCTGGTATTGATGCTGATGAGGTAATTGATACGCGAGACCTGGTGCAACAGCTCCAGGATCTAATCACAAATAATGGAGAGGGCAATCCTGCCTTCTCAAATCTGCCGCGCAAATTCAACATTGCGCTGGAGGGAAGCCGTGATAATTCCATCCACGCTGAGATCAACGACATTGCCTTCGTACCTGCTGAGCGAGACGGAGAAATTGGTTTCAACGTGCTGGTGGGTGGCTATCTGTCGGCCCAGCGCTGCGCAGAAGCGGTGCCTCTCAATGTTTGGGTGCCTCCCAATCACGAAGTGCTGGAGATTTCGCGCGCTATCCTCACGGTCTATACCGCTCACGGTTTGGCTGCAGGATTACGGGAGTCCCGAGCTAAGGCCCGACTCATGTGGCTGATTGACAAGTGGGGCCTCGATCGCTTTCGGGCTGAAGTAGAGCAGGAGCTGGGCCACCCCCTACTGCCCGCAGCGCCCACCACCTTGATTGATCGCGACAAGCGGGATCATCTGGGGATTCACCCCCAGAAGCAGCCGGGCTATGTCTACGTCGGGCTACATGTCCCCGTCGGTCGCCTGTCTGCCGAGGTGATGTTTGAGCTGGCCCGTCTGGCTGACGTGTACGGCAACGGCGAAATTCGCCTGACGGTAGAGCAAAACGTCATCTTGCCGTTTGTTCCAGAAAGCAAGGTCGCGGTTCTCCTCACAGAACCACTCTTGCAGCGACTTCAGATTGCGCCCCCGCCGCTGTCGCGATCGCTCGTTTCCTGCACCGGCAAAAAGTACTGCAACTTTGCGCTGGTAGAAACTAAGGACCGGGGGGTGGCGATCGCCCGGCAGCTAGACGAACGGCTCCAAATCCCCCAGCGGGTGCGCATTCACTGGACGGGATGTCCCAACTCCTGTGGTCAACCCCAGGCTGGAGACATTGGTCTAATTGGTACCAAGGTCCGCAAAGATGGCGCGATGGTAGAAGGCGTCGATATCTATATGGGCGGCAAAGTTGGCAAAGATGCCCAGCTAGGTGAACTCGTCCGCAAATCCGTTCCCTGCGATGAACTGCTTGAGGTGTTGAGCGACCTGTTAGTTGAACACTTTGGTGCCACGCCGAAAGCTGACGTGCTGGTCAATGCCTAGAGCGGGCTATCCCCTCAGGACAAAGTTTGGAAGAAGGTATTTCTCAGGAGCAAGTTACACCATGTTTGATTACACTGCACCCACAGATTTGATGACTGCAGCCGTCAAAGCTGGAGAAAGCAAGGCTCGTCTCAGTATCAAAGACTTGCTGATTCGTGGCTTTTATTCGGGTTTGGCATTGGGAGTTGCCACGACTTTGGCCGTTACCGTTGCCGTTCAGTCAGGCATTCCTTTCTTGGGCGCAGCCCTTTTCCCCTGGGGGTTTGTGTCCATCGTTATATTTGGGATGGAGCTGGTAACGGGGAATTTTGCCATTTTTGCGGCTACCCTACTAGCTGGCCGCGTTAGCTGGAATCGGACGCTCAAAAACTGGCTTTGGGTATATCTCGGTAACTTTCTGGGCTGTTTGATTGCCGCCATGCTCATCAGCTACTCCCTCACCAATGCCGGAACGATCGCCCCGAATGACGTGGGTGAGAAAATCATGGCGATCGCCATGGCAAAGTCTGTCGCCGTCCGCGAGATGGGGCTGAATGGTTTCATTCTCTTCATTGTGCGCGGCATTGTCTGTAACTTTCTCGTCTGCATGGCTGTCATGTTTGGCATCGTTAGCAAATCGGTGCCCGGTAAAGTTCTGGGTTGCTGGTGGCCCATCATGGCGTTCGTGGCCTTGGGGATGGAGCACATTGTCGTCAATATGTTTTTCATCACCACTGGCATGGCATTGGGAGCTCCCATCTCAGGTATGGACATGGTGTTTTGGGACTTTTTGCCCGTTACTATTGGCAACCTGATCGGTGGCGGTATCTTTATCGGTAGCCTGTTCTACTTCACCCATGGCGTTAAGACACCCGTGACTTCGACGGTCGAATCTGCCCTTGAGCCGCAGCGAGAGTCGGTTGTCCAATAGGTCCAGGTCTGTCAGCATCGGTATCTGGAGGCGCGGAGTTACTGCGTCCCTCTACAAAGTAGAGCCCTACGGGCTAAGGTTTGAGCATGGAACCCCCGCCTTGCGGGGGTTCCATGCCTTTTGAGTGTCCTTCTCCCATGCGTCTTCGCACGAAATTGACGTAACGCTTTTGATGGAATAGGCGTAGGGTGGGCAATGCCCACCGGTCAAAAGTTTGACGCAATCGCCTAGTGCACTATTTCAGACTTGTCTTAGGTGATTTCTCTCTTTGGGAAGTGGTGTGGAATTAATTCAATGCCAATAATGAGCAAGAATAGGCTATTGATTGAATCATCTCCGCTTTCTTAATGTGTCAGCTACCCTCTAATCAAAAATTGACCCCAAAAAGACTACGCTGGATTGGCTGCGTCATCGCTGCTAGCTGTATTTCAACCGTCCTAGGTTTTCCAGCCATTGCCCAAACCTCTGAGACAAATTCTCCTCAAGACCCGGCTCCAGTAGAGTCATCGGCTCCGTCAGATACTGAGACGATTGCCCCCGGTTCTCTTGTCGTTGGCGTTAGTGAGATACCGCCCTTCGCCATCCAAAGTAACGAAGACTGGAATGGAATTGGCGTTCATTTGTGGCGGCAAGTTGCGGAGAATCTAAACCTCAATTACGAATGGCGACAGGTTGAGCCGGAGGACATCGCTGAGCAACTCCAAAGTGGATCTATTGATGTGGCGATCGCCCTGACGGTGACTGCCCCTCGGGAGCAGCAGATCGACTTTACCCACAGCTATTTCACGTCTTCGTTAGGCATTGCCAGGCAGCGGCAGCAAAGCCTTTGGGAAATTGTCAAAGCCGTTTTATCACCGAGGTTCTTGAGGATTTGTCTCTGGCTGTCGCTGGTCTTTATCGTCGTTGGTGTTTTGATTTGGTTTTTGGAGCATCGGGGCAACGAAGAGATGTTTGACAAGCATCCGGTGCGGGGTATCTGGGCAGGGTTTTGGTGGGCTGGCGTCACGATGACCACCATCGGCTATGGCGACAAAGCTCCAAAGACAGTGGGGGGTCGTCTTCTGGGGCTACTTTGGATGCTGGTGGCAATGGGGCTGACCGCTAGCCTGACCGCCTCAATTACGTCAGTCCTGGCCCTACAGCAAGGTCGGCAACCGCTTCAAACGCAAGATTTGAAAGGGATGGAGGTCGGTAGCGTCAGTGAATCCAGTACTGCGCAATATTTGCAGCAGCAGAACGTATCGTTTCAACCGTTTTCGACCCCGCTAGAAGGATTGCAGTCCGTCAAAGATGGAAAAATCGACGCATTTGTCTACAGCGATACGACCCTCCGCTATATCAACCAGGAAGCGCTCAAGAATTTACTAGACGTTGAGTCCAAAGAAATTCAACTACGACGGTATGCGTTTGCCCTGACTGAAAATAGTTCCCTGCTGGAGCAAATAGAGCGGCAGGTATTGCAAGAAGTTGAAGACCCGGAGTGGAGCTCAACGCTACAGCGCTACCTGCCTGAATCAAAGTAATCCGAAGTTTACGTAGTTAGGCGATTTTCGAAAATGATCCTATCCGATGACGTAGGGATAAATGGCCATTTGCCCCTACCGACCGTTCAAATGTGGGTAGAATTTTTCCCAGAAATCGCCTCAAATAAAACTGTTTTCTTAGGGGTGTGCGCCTCTGCCGGGGGGCACACCCCCACAATCGTAATTATAGAACGAGGTTGGGTCGGCTGTATCCCCTTGCTTGAAGCGAGGGGATACAGCCGACTCAGGGGACTTCAGTCCCCGGCGATCTGATGGTACAATTGCATTGTTGAACCTTGAAAACTCGGACTAGGGGGTTCTGCCAGGAATGCTCTGGCAGGTAAAAGCCCGAAGCGTCACGGAGTGGCCCAAGACTTAACTCGCGGTGAAAACCCGCACAGTCGCCAATAAGCCACAAGATTCAAGTAGCGACACAGCTAGGTTTCTAGCCAAGGTCAGTAGGGCGTCTTTGACTGCGCCAAGCGGTGTGGTGTCTGCTGTATCGTGAGAAATAAGAAGCAACGTACATTCATGTCGTTGCGGAGTATCAGCTCAGAATCTCCCGTGTTTCAGCCGGGAGAGAAGTCAATCGATGATGTCTATAGCGATCGCCCTACAGCGATCGCTCAATGCTCTCCAGCGTTCAAGACCGTCCATAACGGTGACTTAACCTGAGACCGGGTAGAGTCTGGATGGGATGGGGCGATCGCCTGTCTGGAAATCTGCAGGTGCCTCGCTGTCGTGGTAATGCAGTGCATCTGCTGCTGGCGCTATCTGGCCAGTAGCTTCTAGAGTGCTAGACTATTATGGCGTCCCGTAAATTTTGCAGGACGTGTTGCCATTTAACTTTGACTAGCTGAAGTACGGCTGCATGGGTTTCTGGAAAAGCTTGTTCTCAACTTCCGATACGGCGACCGCATCTCTGAACCACCAAAATGACGGACCAGTGGCTTTTAAAGACGCGGGTAGCGAAGGAGCTCGAGTCTATTTCACAACCGATCGTGAAATCGACCTCTATGATTTGGAAGAATTGTGCGATGCCGTGGGCTGGTCGCGCCGTCCGCTGCGGAAGGTGAAGAAGGCTATCCAGTATAGCTTCTTGGTAGTCGCTATGTGGGAACAGCGGGGTAATCGCCGCCGCCTGATTGGCTTTTCCAGAGCTACGTCAGATCACGCGTTTAACGCCACTATCTGGGACGTGGTCATTCACCCCGATTTTCAGGGGAAGGGGCTGGGCAAAGCCCTGATGAAATACATCATCAAAAAGCTGCGTAGCGAAGACATCAGCAACATTACCCTGTTCGCCGACCCCCACGTGATCGATTTTTATCGGAATCTTGGCTTCGTTCCCGACCCAGAAGGTATTAAGGGCATGTTCTGGTATCCCGATTGAGACATCCTGACCGATTCCAGATAGTTCCGACCAGTTCTCAACGCGGCACCCAGGCCATCGCTCGACTTAACGATAAATCCATTGTTCTGGCGATCGCTCTCCAGGCAGTCCCATAAGTGGTCAGCCTTAGCTCGCTTCCGACAGCAGAACCCGGTTACATAGGAGCTGTTGAGCAATCAGGGCTACCTCCATGGAAATCTTTACCTTTCTCGAACTGGCAAACGAATCTGCTCCCGCCACCGAGGCTGAAACCGCCGCGACCGCTAATTCCGATCAGCCGCATCACGTCTCAGCGACGAGCGACCCGCAACAAGACTCCCAGGAACAAATCCCGTCTGACGCGGATCACGATGGCTGGGACAGCCAACCGTCATCCGATCGCGCCTTCCAATACACGGGAGACTTCGCTAGCCTATCCTGGTGGGGTTGACACTCCCCATAGCTAAAAGCTAGGGGATTCTTGGTTCATCCACCATCCTTAAAACTGATCTGAGAGTTTTATCTCAAACTCCGCAACCCCTCACCAAACAGCCGCACCAAAATGGTCAAACTATCTAGGTATTGGGC
>JBHJGR010000392.1:0-6414 GCA_050331615.1 Elainellaceae cyanobacterium | reverse complement strand
GTGCCCACTAGGTTCTGAGAAGTGTCCTTCTGGGTTGGGGATGGTGGATGGGAGGGTGGGAGGGTGGGCGGTGACCACCCTCCGGATGAATGTGGCTGGGTTGGGGATGGTGGGTGGTGCCCGCCCTATGGATGAATGCGACTAGGGGACGTGGTGATCCATAGGGGGCAGTGCCATGATTAGAATGGAAATTCGTGACTTTTAAGGAGTGACATCGACCGCCCCAGGATGACCTATCTTTCCCAAAATCGTTCCGTCCATCGCGTCGTGCTGAACAACGGCATGGTGGTGATAGTAACAGAGAATCCTGCGGCGGATATTGTGGCAGCCCGAATCCTCATCCGTTCTGGAGGGCGCTACGAAACTCCTGAGCAGGCAGGGATTGCCAACCTCATGTCGGCGGTTCTCACTAAGGGTACCGAGCGCCTTTCCTCTCAGGATATTGCAGAAAAGGTAGAATCCCTGGGGGCGAATCTGGGTAGCGATGCGGCGTCAGACTACTGTTTAGTCGGGTTTAAGGCCGTATCTGCTGATTTTACGGATTTGCTTACCATTGCTGCCGAAATTTTGCGATCGCCCACCTTCCCCCAATCCGAGGTCGATCTGGAGCAGCGGCTGGCGATCCAGGGAATTCGCTCCATGCAGGAGCAGCCTTTTACCATTGCCTACCAGCAGCTCCGGCGGGCGCTCTACGGCAGCCATCCCTACGCCATGTCGGGCATTGGTACCGAAGAGACGGTGGGCAGCCTCACCCGTGATGATCTGGTGGCCTACTACCAGCGCTACTACCGGCCCGATCAAATGGTGGTCAGTCTGGCGGGGCGGCTGCAGGCCGAAGAGGCGATCGCCCAGGTAGAACAAGCCTTTGGCGACTGGCGATCGCCCTCAGATCAGTCCGTTTCTGCCCAGATGTATGCCTCCGATGCCCCCGCCGCTGAGGTGCCTGACCGGATAGCGACAGTGCAGGATACCCAGCAGGCGATCGTGATGCTGGGGCACCTGGCCGCCTCTGTCCACCAAGCCGACTATGTGCCCCTGAAGCTGATCAGTACCTACCTGGGCAACGGACTCTCCAGCCGCCTATTCGTCGAGCTGCGGGAAAAACGCGGTCTGGCCTATGATGTCTCGGCCATCTATCCCACCCGTATCGACTGGTCCCACTTTGTCACCTATATGGGGACGGCTCCGGAAAATGTGGCGATCGCCATCGACGGCTTGCGTCACGAAGTCATGCAGGTCTGCACGGCACCCCTGAGCGAGGAAGATTTGCAGATCGCCAAAAACAAGCTGTTGGGCCAGTATGCGCTGGGCAAGCAAACCAACGGCCAAATTGCCCAACTGCTGGGCTGGTACGAGATTCTTGGGCTGGGGCCGCAGTTTGACGAAACCTTCCAGCAGGACGTGGCGGCAGTCACCCCAGAAACGCTGCAGGCGATCGCCCAGCGCTATTTAGCGACTCACCCCTGTATTTCTCTGGTTGGCCCTAAAGACGCGGTAACTTGATCTGTGAGGTGTCGGGAGCGAGGAGTCGAGAGTCGGGAGTCGGGAGTCGGGAGTCGGGGGTCAGAAGCCAATATCCAACCACGCTGCTGAATTCTAAACTCTGTATTCTGGCTCCTGAATTCTGAAATTTCAGTATTTACCCGACATTCTGTTTAAAGTGTGAAGATTACGCAGATCGGGCGGAACTGTGGGGAAGGATAGCTGGAAATTAGCCGACATTCGCTAGAATAACCGAACACTGCGACGGTCCAGCATTTACCCAATATGGGTATCCCATTTTTGGACATTTGTGCCCTATACTGGCTACTCAAACTGCGGCCAATGGTGCTCCAGCCCTTCCGTCTTTTGCCTGGTCTCTTAACCTGATGACTGCCACGCCCGTTCCTCGACAACCCACGCCGCCCGATGGTGTCCCTGGCGATCGCCCGTCGCCGGAGAAGACCCCTGTCTTTGCGCTGAAAGACCTGGTGTCGCGCCTCTATCGGGAGCAAAACAAGATTCAGGATTTGCTCAGCTCCCTCAGCTTTGCCCTGCGGAGCCTAAAAAACCTGAACCAGTTTCTGGAGCTGACGCCCCTGATTGCCAGTCGGGTAGCCGATGCCGAAGGGGGGGCGCTCATTCTGTCCCGAGCCAACGGACCGTTGCGGCTGGAGCGGCTCCACTGCCAAGACAGCAGCCAATGTTATAACGTGCGGCAGGCGATGGAGGCAGCGATTCGGGCGATCGACCCACCCCCGATTAGCCCCGATGCAGGCGACGCCAGTCAGGCTGCCGCCGACCGCATCGCTGTTCTAGATGAGCAGATGGCTCGCTTCCTGGCCCCCGATGTGCGCCTGTTCAGTACCGCTATTCTAGTGCGAAACGTGGAGCGGGGCCGGCTCTATGTCTTTAGCCGCGACCCAGAATATACCTGGACCGAGACGCGGCAGAAACTGGTGCGCCTGGTGGCCGACCAAACCGCCGTCGCCATCGAAAACGACGAGCTGACTGTAGAGCTGCGCAAGAAGGAACGCCTGGATCGGGAGCTGGAAATTGGTGCTGAAATTCAGCTCCAGCTTTTGCCCCGCCAGTGTCCCCAGATAAAAGGCGTCGAGGTGGCGGCCCTGTGTCAAACCGCCAACCGGGTGGGGGGTGACTACTACGACTTCATTCCAGCCAACTATGACCGGGTGCGATGGCGTAACGCCACTCCGGGAGGAGTATCGCGCCAGTCCGACTGGCTAGAGTCGGGCCGCTGGAGCATCACCATCGGCGACGTTATGGGCAAGGGGGTGCCCGCCGGGCTGATCATGACCATGCTGCGGGGCATGCTGCGGGCCGAGGTGCTCAACGGCCACTCCCCCTCCCGCATCCTCCAGCACCTGAACCACGTGATGTATGGCGATTTGGAGAACTCCAACCGCTTTGTCACCCTGTTTTACTCGGAGTACGACCCGCAAACCCGCATGCTCTGCTTCAGTAACGCCGCCCACAATCCGCCCCTGCTCTGGCGGGCGGCCTCTAAGACCATTGGTCGGCTGGACACCCCCGGTATGCTCATCGGTCTGGATATGGACACCCAGTATGAGGACGGCATGGTAGAGCTGCAGCCGGGGGATACGGTGATCTACTACACCGATGGGCTGACGGATGCGGCGAATCAAAAGGGCGATCGCTTCGACGAAGAAAACCTGGTGATGACCTTCCAGCAGGCTTGCTCCTACGGCTATGGCCCCCAGGAAATCCTCGACTATCTCTTTGAAACCATCCAGAACTTTATTGGCGCGGCCCGCCATAATGACGACGACATGACCCTGGTGGTGCTTCAGGTGAAGCGAGAGTGAGTATCGCGCTACGCCTTGGCGTTGGGACTTCATTATAGGCGAATCTCCTGCGCCCCAGGGGATTCGCCCACAAGTCTAAGCCCGTAGGGCCATATGGGCGAATCTTGCCGATTGTTAAGGTGTGTAAGGATTTTTCAGAATCCAAAGATTTAAGTTCCGACACTCCCCTATTATTAGGGTTAAACTTCGTAAGATTTCGTAAACTACTGGAGGTTATGCAGTGGCCCTTCCTTTGCTGAGCTACTCTCCGTCTAGCCAAAATCAGCGCGTCGCTGGCTATGAAGTACCGGGCGAAGAGCAGCCCATGATGTACAGCACCGACGACATCCTGTCTGCCACCGACATGGATGCGCTGATCGAGGCCGCCTACCGGCAAATGTTTTTCCATGCATTCAAGTGGGACCGGGAGCCGTTCCTGGAGTCTCAACTGCGCAACGGTCAGATCACCGTACGCGACTTCATCCGGGGCCTCGCCCTGTCCAAAACGTTCCGCAATAGCTTCTACGAAAAGAACAGCAACTACCGCTTCGTGGAGCAGTGCATCCAGCGTATTCTGGGTCGCGATCCCTACAACGATCGGGAGAAGATTGCCTGGTCCATCAAGGTGGCCACCAAAGGCATCCAGGGCTTCATCGACGAACTGCTGGACAGCGAAGAGTATCTGAATAGCTTCGGCTACAACACGGTGCCCTACCAGCGTCGCCGTATCCTGCCCGGTCGTCCTGAAGGCGAGCGTCCGTTCAACATCAAGTCGCCCCGCTACGATGCCTACTACCGGGCACAGCTGGGCTTCCCCCAAATCATCTGGCAAAACGAAATCCGTCGCTTCACCCCCCAGGAGAAGCAGCCCGTCGCTGGCAGCCCAGTCAACTTCCTGGGCATGGCCCGCAGCATCAACGCTCGCGGCAACGACGTGCCTCGCGTTTCGGCCCAGAACCTCGACTACAACTCCAAGGTGCCCTACCGTAAGGTGAGCGTCTAAGGAAACGTCTACCGTTCAATGAGTTCCCTGGATAGGGGCGGTTGACCACGGGCGCTGGCTGCGCCACAGGTGGGTCAATGCCTCGCCACACACCGACTTCTCTTGGCAAGTGTTTCGGTAAGTGGCTTGAACAATTTGAGGGAGCAGCAGATTTGCGGCTGTGATCGGGTTAGGCTCGCTGGTGCGCCTGTTTGACCTGCTTGCGTCGTGGATTCGCTGCTCCTTTTGCATGGCAATGGTAAGCTGAATCAGGTAAGCCCGAAAATACAGTCACCATGAACGTAATGGACTTTTTCCAGCTCAGTGCTGGACGCTGGCGATCGCAGCGCACGACCCACCACCTCCCCTTCCGCCGCTCCGAGGTGGGGGATTCTGAGATTTTTGTAGAAGCCTATCCTGCCGATCATCCCCGCGTCGCAGAGATTTGCAACCTGCACGGGGTTGACCCAAAGCTGGCGATCGGCGGCGCGTTTGTGAAGTGGCAGGGTTCCATGGCCTGGGACAAGGAAGGCGAGAACCACGCGGGCGATACGGTGTTTGCCCTGGTCCCCGATGAAGACAATCCCGCCCACGGTCGCCTGCTGCGGGAGCGAGGCTATGCGGAGATTGTGCCCGTTGTCGGACGCTATGAAGTCGATGGCGAAAGCCTGATGCTGATTACCGACTACGAGACCATGAGTTCGGAGGAGCGGTTCTGGTTTCCCGACCCCGACCACCGCTTCCGTACCAGCACCGTGAAGCGATTTGGCGGCCTGAGCACCGCCTCCTTCTGCGCCGAGTCGCGCCTGCGGGAAGGCGAAGACGGCACCACCGCCCCCGACCTGTCCGACAACCAGATCCAGGAGGCCACGGCCACCCGTCCGCTTTACTCCACCTTAGGCTGGTAAGGCGATTTCTGGGAAAAATTCTAACCCCCGGTTAAACGGTCGGTAGGAGCAAATGGCCATTTGCCCCTACGTCATCGGGCAGGATCATTTTCAAAAATCTCCTAAGTCATTGAACAGAATGGTTTTCTTGGAGCGTACGTCCCGCCGGGGGCGCACACCCCGTAAGACGTAAATCATGGCAGTTGCCCATGCTTGTCACTCGCCAGCCCGTGCTCAGACGATTTTGGTATCCCGTCATGCCCCTGCCGCTGCTGACGAATCGGCCCCAGCCATTTCAGCTTTTGGGGCAAAAGATTGTGCTCTGGCTGGATGCAGATGGCCATCCGGTCGCCGCTGCCGATCGGTGCTGTCATCGCTCGGCTCAGCTCTCCAGGGGCAGCGTTCGGGACGGGCACATCGTTTGCCCTTACCACGGCTGGGTCTTTGGTCGGGATGGCGAGTGTCTGAAAGTTCCTCAGCTCAAGGAGAGCGACCCTATTCCTACAACCTATCGGATTGCTGCCTATGCCTGCCAGGAGCGCTACGGCTATGCCTGGGTGTGTTTAGATCGCGACCCAATTCAGCCCATCCCCACCATTCCCGAAGCCACAGACGAGCGATTCCGCCTTATTCCCGAATTTTATGAACCCTGGAACTGTGCTGGGCTGCGGGTGATGGAAAACGAGTTTGACCTGGCCCATCCCACCTTTGTCCACACCACCACTTTTGGCAGTACGGACCATCCCATTCCTGACGACATGGAGATGCGGGAGACGGAGTATGGGCTGTTGGTCAACGCCAAGCTGGGGGTGGTGAACCCTGAACTGCAGCAAAAGAATCTCAAGATGACGGGAACGCAAACCCAGCGATCGCTCGATATGGACTGGTTCATGCCCTTCACCTGCAAGCTGCGGATCAACTATCCCAATGGTCTGGTCCATATTGTTGTGAATACGGCCACGCCCATCAGCGATTCTGCTTCCCAAATCGTGCAGTTTTGCCTGCGCAACGACACCGAAGCCGAAACTAGAGCGGCGGATGCGATCGCCTTTGACCGCGCCGTAACTCTGGAGGACAAAGCCATCCTGGAAACAACCGATTATCGAATATTGAAGGGTTCGGGAACCGGATAAAACCCCTGGCTTCAGACATGGGGATACAGATGGTTCCCGCGCTGGACGAAGTCCAGCAGTCCGCCCCATATGATACAATAGAATTGGTTTGAATCCCCAGGGTGGGT
>JBHJGR010000391.1:0-2116 GCA_050331615.1 Elainellaceae cyanobacterium | reverse complement strand
CTGAGACCGACATTCGGGAGTATGTGATACGTCGCAAGATTAGCGGTGGCACCCGTTCGGATGCTGGACGGCGTGCCCGTGATATGTTTGTGGGGTTGAAGAAGACTTGCCGGAAGTTAGGAGTATCCTTTTGGCAGTATTGGCTGTGTCGATTACGAAAGGACCGGCAGATTCCTCCTTTGCCAGACTTGATTCGGGCCAAAGCTAGAGCCACTGCATAGGTTGCAACGCCAGCCTATCCCATCCGCCATGAAGTAGTTGATACCAGTGGTTTTTGAGCTGTTGCTCTAGAAGCACATGATGAATCTCCCTAAGTTGATTTATTTGCCCCTAGCCTCACCGCCGGGGGCTTTGTGCTGCGGAGGACCGCTGCTTAGCCTCCTGCACAAAACCCGCACCCAGGAACGGCTTACCGCCTTCTGCGGCTACGCTTCCCTACGGCGAGCTTGGCACTGGTGCCGCGCCATAGGATGGCTATCAAGGCGGCAGGAAACAGAAGCAGGGGGAGGCTTGAGAGCGAGCCTGCGGTAAATACGATGAACAATACAAACAGGGAAGTCCCTCCAAAGACGACCCAGCCGGAGATAAGGACCCACCAGGGGATGCTCCCCCTAGCTAGCCCCTGATAGGCTCTTCCCCGCAGGTATATTTCTCCCATGGGGTCGTATCCGGAGGGGATTCTCTCCTGATACGGCGAAGGTGGACTGGCTGGTAGCTCAACAACCAGCTCATCTTCATTGGGCTGCTCATCCGGAAAGAACTGATCAAGATCCTTGTCCTCGCTCATGTCCTGCCTCCTGTTTTTTGCTTTGTACTGAGGAGCCTGCCTGGTGAAGTAGACAGCACCAGTCTGTTATTCACCAGCAGGCTGAGCAGCACATCAACACACCTAATGCCTAATCTGTTGGATGGCATCCGTGTTTTCCCGTATTGAGACGATGCTGACCCATTGCAGGCACCTGGCAGGGGGATGACTTTGAAGAATGCCTGCGAGCTGTCTATGAAGGGCGATCGCCTGTAGAGTTCTAATGGCCTACTTGGTTTGTGCGATCGCCCCTCCGAGTTTGCCAAAAAGATCAGGCGGCGTTATTCAAAGACGGGCGGCCAGATGTCGGTAACGGGTAGATCTCAGCCGGGGAGCAGGTCGGAGAGGGTCATAATCTTGCCATCGACTAGCTCCAGCCGGTGGTCTGGGTGCTGGGCCTGAAGCTGCTTGAGCTATTATGGGCGATCGCCCTACTGGCTTAGTAAAAAGAGCTGGAGCTGTCGGGATTAGACGTGGCGATCGCGCATTTTCTCCCCCCAGCCCAGCGAATCATCAAAGGTCACTTTACCAAACTCATCCTCACCCACGTCCATACACAGGATGCAGCCCCGTTTCAGCTCAAGACCGTCATCCTCAACCTCAGCGGTAGATAAATCAACAATCTTCACCCAACTGGTGTGCCCATCAATGGGCGTACCATCCACCGCCCGAAAGCCATCGGCATCCACCTCATTCGGCGACTTGCGACCAGGGGCCAAACGGTAGGCGATCGCCGGACCCGCATCCTTCCTGACCACCCAAAGCTCCCGCGATGAGTAGTTCTTCACCTGCCCCTTGAACATCCCCTCCACCCTTCTGCCTTCTGCCTTCTGCCTTCTGCCTTCAAATATACAGCGCCCAAATCCTGCTCCATCGTGAAGCGGGTTCCCAGCAGGCCAATCTTGCGGATGCCCCTGGCCCGAATCGGCTCAGCGGTGGCATCCGCGATGTGGAGCAGGAGAATCTGGACACTTGCCCTAATGTCATCCGCGAGCTTGTGCGTGGTATTAGCGCAAAGCACGACAAAGTCCGCCCCGGCCCGCTCCAGGCTCTGGGCAGCGGCGATGAACAATTCTGCTGCCTCCGCCCAGCGGTTTTGATACTGCAAGACCTCGAGGTCGGCAAATTGATATACTCCCTGCCCTGAAGGCACGGGGAGGACGTCAATCGGATTGACACTCCCCATAGCTAAAAGCTAGGGGATTCTTGGTTCATCCACCATCCTTAAAACTGATCTGAGAGTTTTATCTCAAACTCCGCAACCCCTCACCAAATAGCCGCACCAAAATGGTCAAACTATCTAGATATTGG
>JBHJGR010000390.1:0-15451 GCA_050331615.1 Elainellaceae cyanobacterium | reverse complement strand
CAATATCTAGATAGTTTGACCATTTTGGTGCGGCTGTTTGGTGAGGGGTTGCGGAGTTTGAGATAAAACTCTCAGATCAGTTTTAAGGATGGTGGATGAACCAAGAATCCCCTAGCTTTTAGCTATGGGGAGTGTCAACTCTGGGAGTAGGCTACATAAGCATCTGCCAGATTGAAGTCTGGTGCTGTTCGGGTTTCGCCATTTCGGGTTTCACGTGCCATGACGCTGAACCCGCCCCCATAAATTCCGCCTATCGAAAACGACGAATCAATGGTTTCAAAACGTGGGTTATCCGCGTTAGAAATACCGCCTCCCACATGCACAGATCCCAAGACTTCCGTGGAGCCGCCGTTAATCGTTTTCACGACGGTGCCCTCGTCTTCAGTTTTGAGCCCAAGCACCCAAACCTGGCTGTTGTCGTTGAAAAGCTTGGCTTCAATACTAGGAATACTTTGAGTATCGCTCTCTAGATTGAGCTGTCGAGCCCAGACCTGCTGATTGCGGAAGGTCACCGAAGAACTGACGCTATCGTTGATAAACACGTTTCCAGGGTTGTCGATAACGGGACGATACTCCAATCCTAGAAGATTATTGAGCACAAGGGTTTGGCTGCTTGCGTGTTCAATCATGCCCAGCCCCTCAATGCGCTCAACCACCACCGTCGGAGCATTCCCGTCAACGCGAATAATTCCGTTAGGGCCAGCTTCTAAGATTGCCTCCGTGCCGATGAAGCGCACCACATTGCCTCGCAGGACGAGCGGATTGTCTAGTGCCCATTCACCCCGGGGTAGATAAATAGTCGTCGCCCCAGAGTCGATCGCCGCTTGAATTGCTGCCGTATCGTCGAGCAAGTCATCGGGAATGCCGCTGTTGCCAATGACGTGGAGATGGGGGCCGCTCCAGTTACTGAAGTCCGTGTCCCAAGGGATTTCAGGAGTATCTTGAACCGGCAGGTTCAACAGGCGATCGGGAGAATCAAACAGCTTGAAGGGACCGCCAGAACGATTAGGACCGTCTCCATTGGCCAGGTACTCGTCGATATTGGCAGTTGTGACATCAGGATTGCCCCGGCCAAAGTTGAGGGCGTTACGCAGGGCTAGGTCATAGCCAGAGGTTTGCACGTTGCGCACGTACATCGACTTCTGGTTGTAAATTGCAGGCACATCGCTAGCGGCACCGACGCCAGTCAGCACCGAGTCGACCAGCACCATGCCTGCTTCAAACTCATTGCGGATTGCCGTGACCGAGTTGGTGCTCTTCACGCCCCGAGCAAATACCCGCTGTGAGGAGGTGTTCCACCAGCCATAGGTATTCTGGTTGCGTAACGTGATGTCCTCAAACGTTTGACTAGCCGTGGGCCAGCGAGTCCAAATGCCGTAGTCAAACCCGTCAACGGTCAGCCCTTGAACCAGCAACGGACCAATCTCATCGGTGTAGTTCATATCGAGGCCGATCGCCCCTTGGCCGTCCTCAGACAGAATGGTGACATCCTTCACCGTCCCCTGATTGCTGGCGTTGAACTGAACACCGACCGCATTGGGATGATTGACGCCGACGCTAATAGTCATGTTGCGCAGCGAATTGCGGAAGCGCTGGGCTGGAGCTGGCCCAAAGTTGATCAACGCGCCGCTGAAATCGCTGCTCACGCTGTCCATCAAGCGTAGGACGGTGCCGCTTTCGCTTTGGCCCTGGAAGATGTTGCGCTTCTCGCTCCCCGCCAGGGTGAGGGTGTCGCTGATGTCGTAAACCCCATTAGCGAAGTAGAAGATATAGTTGCCGGATGGGTTGACATCAAGGGCTTGCTGAATGGCAGCAGTGTCATCAATGCCATCGTCGGGCAGGGCACCATAAGCGCGAACGTCAACCACGTTGGCATCGGCTGGGAAGACAATGTTTTCCTGTCCCGTGGCAGGATCATTATTGGTACCAGGGTTCGGTAAACTTGCCGCTGCCAGAGTCGAGATTCTGGTCGAGTTCAGCGATTGGTTGTAAACGCGAACATCGGCAATGGTGCCACCAAAGCCATGAACTGCCGTGCCGCCAGCGCCGCCGTCATGGAAGCGGGTATCGGCATTAACCGCACCAATGCCGATATCTGCACCGTGATTCCAGAGCTGGGAACCGTTCCCTTTTGAACCGAATTCAACCCCATCCAGATAAGCCGCCAGCACCCCTGGCTGGACGCTAGTGGCTCCAGGCTGAGCGTCTAAGACCAAAGCAACATGGTGCCAGGTATTTGAGCTGATGTCGCTGGTGGATAGGTAGGTGCCGGTCCAGTTGCTCTCAGGCTCATTCCAACCGCCCACATAGAGCTGGCCGTCGTATATGTAAATATTTAATCCTCGGGCAATTCCTCCCGCTTCGAAAATGACCTGTTTGCGATCGCCAACCGTTGCGTCATCCACCTTAAACCAGGCCGTCACCGTCCGCTTGGCCTGTTGCCTCAAATTGATATCGGTAGAGTCGGCAACGGCAATATAGTCGTCGTTGCCGTCAAAGCGTACGCCGCCGCCCAAATCGCCGCCGACGGGCTCAAAGGTAGCCCCATTGCGCAAGGTACCGGAATTATTTTGGCCATCGGGTGAAACGTCTGCGGCTGGCGTACCGGAGGTTTCATCCAGCGACAGGTGCATAACGAGCTCTTCGCTAGCCAGGCTAGCCGGATCGGCCAGAATAGCTATCTCTGCAGCGGTGAGGGCTCGATTGTATAGTCTGGCGTCTGCCAGACGCCCAGCTAGGGCCTGGGAGCCAGTGCCGCTGGAATGGCCATCGTGGAACTGAGTCGCACCATTGATCGCTCCGAACCCAATCCCGTCGCCATGACTCCAGAGCTGGGAACCGGAGCCGGGACTACTGCCAAACTCCTGACCATTTAAGTAGGCCGAAAAAACGTCTGACTGAACGCTCGTTGCCCCGGGCTGAGCATCTAGCACCAAACCAACGTGATGCCAGCCATTTGCGCCGCCACTGGCTGCCGTTAAATCAGTCGAGAGGTAAGTCCCGTTCCAGTTGCTTTCATTCTCATTCCAGCCACCTACATAAAGCCGATCATTTTCGACATAAATGTTGAGACCTCGACTGGTGCCTCCCGCTTCAAAAATGACCTGTTTGCGACTGGTTATCCCCGGATTATCTGCCTGGAACCAGACCGAGATCGTCCGTTCAGCAAAAGTACCAATGTTGATGTCGCTGGAGTTGCTAATGGCAATATAGTCGTCACTGCCATCTAGGGTGACCACTCCATCTGTAATGCCGTCGCGGATTGCTACAGTACCTGCAAAAGAGGCCCCATTCATTAAACTACCCGCATTGTTCTGACCGTTGGGGGAGGTATCGAACGCCGCCGTCCCGCTGCCTTCATTAAAGCTTAGAGCCATAGCCAGGTCATCATCAGGCACGTCAGCCAAAAGCCCCTGGTAGGCTACCAACGCTGCAGCACTCGGAACAAGCTGGGAGTCAATCTCACCGATGGTTACTTCTAAAACCCAATCTCCGCCTTGTCCAGCGTGACCGGTGAAATCATTAGAAGCCTGGAGGTCTGCACCGGTGAGTTGACTAATGTCCTGAACAAAGGCCAGACCTTGGGAATCTGCCGCCAAATTACAGCCATAAAAGAAGAGATCGCCCTCTGCCGTGAGCGCCTCGCCCCAAGTTTTTACCTGCTCACGATAAGTCGCCAAGGTATCACCATTGAGGCGAGTATTTCCTAGCAATAAATCACCCGATTTTCCATGGGAGATGAAGTGAACACTATCGATACTGCGCCGCGTTTTCAAAACGTCAGTGATGTGTTGGATGCCGTTGATATCGGAATCCAGCAGTATAACCTCTGAGGTACTAAACTTCTGAGCGAAAAATTCGAAATCATCGACGGCTCCATCTACGAAAACCAGACTTTCAGCAGCATCAACCGATCCTGAACCAGCGTCCAGAAGATTTACGGGAAACCCAGGCTTGTGAGTATTTGCTCCCGGAGAGAGCACAGGGTTAGGACTGATATCTTTCATGATTAGACAGATGAAGGAACATCATTGGGGGAAGCTGATAATTTCGTCTAAAACCATTGTTCTGTGAAGCTGCACATAACAAGGGGCTTAAGCCCCTTGTCTGCCTGAACTTCTCCTGCGCGTCTTCACGCAAAATTTGGCATTCACTGAATGCCTGGACATACAGCGCTTTGCGCTTTGATGGAATTAGATTTTTTGTTGGAAGCCGCGCGTTGCGCGGCTTCCAACAAAAAATCTGTACCTCATGCACCTGAAAAGTGCTGCAAATCAACGCAAGTGGGGTGTGCCCCCTGTCGGGGGGCGCACCCCACCACAGCGTCGTTTATTTATGGCTACCTCTTAGTGGCTTTGATCCAGCTACGGTGCCCCTAATCCAGCTAAAGCAGCAGGCTGTGTAAATATCTACGATCAGTTTTCTATTTAATCAGGAATTTACAAATTTCCAGTGAATTTTCTGCTGTCCAAAATAAATTTTGTGTAAAGAAAGCAACAGCTTACTCATCCGTGGTTACTATCTCACTGCCCTGGTCTAGATTCTCCGAATAGAGCCGCTCTTGAGATATGGAGCCCCCAGAGATTGGGTGGCGATCGCCCCAACAACAATCATCCGTCTAAAGCTTTGATCCTAACAATACCTATGTTCTCCGTAATTTCACGCCGACAGGTCTTTGGGTGAGGCGTTGTAAGCGAGAGATGGTCACGTCCGCTCCAGGTTCCAGTGGGGACTATTCGATGTGCAGATTCTAATTGTGTGGCGATCGCCTAGTATGGCCCTGCGGGCTAAGGTTTGAGCTTAGCCCCCCGCACCACTGGGGTTCTACACCTCTTAGGTGTCTTAGCGCGAAAGCGTAGGGCTATATTTAGGAATAAGGAAGGTTTTCGATGAGAAACGAATTTGTTAACGAGGTCCCCATCGTTATCCCGGCAGGACCAGCGAATATCACTGAGTCGATAATCGAAGTCCCTGACTTAAACGACGCGACCCTAACCAACATAGAAGTATTGGTCGATATCTCCCATACCTGGGTAGGTGATCTGGTCATTTCGCTTCGTAGCCCAAAGGGAACAGAAGTGACTTTAGCAGCGCGCCGCGGTGGTGCCAGCGATAACTTTCGCAACACGATCTTTCGGGCCAGTGCCCAAACTCCAATCCAGTCCGGCAATGCGCCGTTTCGCGGCACCTTTCGGCCTGAGGGCGATCTCACCCGGCTGAACGGCGAACCCGTCGGTGGAATGTGGACCCTTGTTGTGGATGATCAAGCCGCTCAGGATGGTGGAGCCATTAACCGCTGGGCCATTGGTCTCGAAACAGATGTGGTGCAGCCGTCTGCCTTTAGAATTGATGTCCGCTTCCTCGGTGGCCTATCGCCCCGGCAGCAAATTGCCTTTGCAAGTGCTGCCCAGCGCTGGTCTGAGATTATTACCGGAGACTTGACGCCAGCAATGTTAGACGGTGAGCAGATCGATGATGTCTTAATTGAAGCTCAGGGGATCAACATCGATGGCCCCGATAGGATTCTAGGGCAGGCCGGCCCCACCTTTCTTCGCCCTGTCTCTAATTTACCTATCAAAGGCATTATGTCCTTTGATAGCGCCGATCTAGACCGTCTAGAAGCTGATGATAGCCTAGAGGACGTCATCCTACATGAGATGGCACACGTTCTTGGTTTTGGGACGCTTTGGTCCCGGATGAACCTGATTGTCGGTGCCGGCACCGTGAATCCGACCTTTGTTGGCAACAATGCCATGCGGGAGTATGCTGCCCTAACGGATCGCACGGTTCCCACGCCTGTCCCGGTTGCCAATACTGGTGGCCCAGGCACCCGTGATGGCCATTGGCGAGAGGTGGTTTTTGGTAACGAACTGCTGACGGGATTTATCAGCGGCTTTTTCCGACCGATCAGCCGCACTTCAGTTGCTGCATTCGAGGACATGGGCTACGAAGTTAACTACGCTGCTGCCAATCAATACAGCCTACCCAGCATGCTCAGAATTGCGGAGCTGGGCCTATTATTGGGTGAACGTCGTGCCCTTGATACCTGCGTTATTCTGGTGCCCGAACCGGTTGTCGTGCCACCCGGTGTTCTGATCAATACAGAAACCTAGCTGCTCCAGGTAAGTAGCTGACATCTCCCCACGGCTAGAAGCCGGGGGGTTCATGAAATCCGCCTGACTCTGACTAGCTCTCGGATAGACCTACGTGGAGAGCACCGGGGTGGGGCTGTCCATTATCAAGAAAATCATCGACCTGGAGGGCGGCACCATTGCCGTCGAGTCCTCCCTGGGCGAAGGCGCAATGTTCCGCTTTACCTGGCCCAAGGAGACGCCACAGGTGGTTAGCTGAGCGATCGCCGATAGTCCTCCAGCAGTGTCGGCAAATAGTCGTACCCGTCCACGCCGATGAGGGGGAGCATCTGCCCCCGCTGCTGCTCCAGGGCCTGACGAAACGCCGCCTCTCCCATCTGTCCCTGGAGAATGCTGACGATGCCAGCGGGCTGCCGCCACTGCTCCGAGTCGATCTGGTGCAGCAGATACATCCCCAGACAGCCGGTGAGAATCGCCGCCGCCGGGTTGTCCATGCCTCGATGGGCCTCTGCCAGATAGGTATAGTTGTTGCCCTGGAGGAAGCGATCGCCAATGGTCTGGGCAATCAGCAATCCCAGTTCCAGAGAAGCGATTGCGTCCTGGAACTGCCCCAACACCACCTGGGCCACCCCTAAACTATGGGCACAGAGGGCCTGACTGGGGCGATCGCCCACCCGCTCCGAGAGCTGCACCCCCCGCTGCAAAGACTCCAGAATTCGCTCATACTGGTCGGGGTCGAGCTGGTCGGCCTGCTGCGCCTGGAACACCTCGCTGTAGCCTAGATTCGCCAGGGCGTTGGCCTCTCCCAGGCGATCGCCCGTCTGCCGCGCCAGAATCAGCGCCCGCTGGCTGGTGCCGATTGCTTCCGTATAAACCTGTCGGACCACCTGGGTGCGGCTGAGGTGGTTGAGGCTGGCAATCTCACAGGGGCGATCGCCCGCTTCCCGCGCAATCTCCAGGGCGATTTCGTGAAACTGCAGCGCCTCGTCGTAGCGCCCCAGCGCCCGCTGGGAGTAGCCCAGCAGCGTCAGGATGCGGGCCTTAGTCTGGGTATTGGCAGCCTGCCGTAGGGGCTGATCCAGATAGTCCAGCGTCGTGCGCAGGGACTCGTCCGATAGGGCGGCAAACAGTCCGCCGTATAGGGGAAAGTAATCCTGCTGGGCAAAGCGAGTCAGCACCTGAAGCGCCACCTGAAAGCAGCCCTCCGCCAGAGTGCTCTGGCCCAACTGGCTGAAGCGGTGGGAAAGCTGGCTCCAAACGGCGGTGAAGGTAAGAAAAGTGGCGATGGAGAGGCGCTTTCCTGCCTTGGGGTCGTAGGGCTGCTGATCAAACCAGCCTACTAGGGACAGGTTGAGCCGCTGCAGGGCGATCGCCGTCTCAATCCACAGCGGCAGGCTCCAGGGGGAGGGCACGCCTTCTGATGTCACCCCCTGATGCCGCGCCAGGTCGGAGAACAACTGCTGGAGATGATCCCGGTTCACCGCCTTGGCCCAACTGGCCCACGGCCCTTTCAGCTCTGGCAGTCCGCCAAATCCTAGGGAACGCTGGCTCTGGTCGTAAATCCAGCCCACCACATTCCCCTCGAGCTGCTGCCAGGTGGCCAGCCCCTGCCGCAACCCTTTCGCCATCTCGGCCAGCATGGAGGGCTGGTCGCAGTCTTCAGGGGCTTGGGCCGTTATCTGCTCCAGATCTTTGGCGAGCTGGTGGATCTGGTCGCGGGTCAGCGCCTGGGAGGCGTTGGGGTCGAGGGCCTGGAGCAGGTAGCTGAGGCGGGTTTCGGGCACCGCCGTTTTCAGAGTCTGCTCCAAACCGGACAGGGCGGCGCTGCTCTGGTTATCCTGCTGCCAGCGCTCCCACTCCTTTTGGATATTGTTCAGCGCCCGCTGCTGCCGCTGGGCCTTGGCCTGCTTCATCTCATCGGTTTCTGTCGCCAGCCGGGACTGCACCGCACTCATCTGCTCCAGCAGGCACCGCTCAAATAGCTCCCCCGTCCCCGGATCAACCCCTTCCTGTAAAAAATCGTAAATCTGCGCCTTGGAGCGAATCTGCCCCTTGAGGGTGGCGGTGACGATGCGGTCAATGAGGTCTTGGTAGCGATCGCGCATGGGAAAGACCGGGTGAGGGGACTCCTTCAGGGTACCAAAGTCAGGAGTTCCGGTTCTTCAACCCGCAATGGTATTCAGCAAAAGCTGTTAGGCATTAAACGGTCGGTAGGGGCAAATGGCCATTTGCCCCTACGTCATCGGGTCGGATCATTTTCAAAAATCACCTTAGTTTCGGGAGGCGATCGCCCCATCGCCCCCCGATTGACTAGATCCGCACCGTACCGCCATCAAACAAAGGCACCGTCATCGAGAAGTTTTCGCCGTAGGTGAGCTTTTGCTCCTCCAGGATACCGAGGGCGATCGCCTCTCCCAGCCGAATCGACTCAATGTAGTCCGTAAAGTAGTGGACACCGGCCCAGTTGCGCCCGATGGAGATGTTGGAGGCCAGCTTGTTTAGCTCCCCCTCCACCGTCAGCGGTTCGGAGATGCCGTCATAAGGAACGAGCTGGTCGCCCTTAGCAGATGCCTGGAAGCAAATCGGCTCGCAGGTGTCGGGGTCCAGGAGCTGGGCACCGTGGTCAAAGAAGGCTTTGAGGATGGTGACGCAGGCTCCAGCGACGGTGGCGTGACCGGCTCCATAGGCCGGGTGCATGGGGGAGCCTTCGGGGAAGGCCATCGGCAGCAGGAAGGAATGGTTGAAGCCGTTGTTGACATCTCCCTGGCGATCGCGATGGGTCCGATTTTGCTCGGCGTTGTGGGCGGCGATTTCCCGCAGGAACTCACTGCCCAACCCATTGGCCAGCGCTTCCATCACCTCGACGCCCGTGGTCTCACCGTTGGCATAGAGGTTGAGCAGACCACCCACCCCTTCTGGACGGGTGCGCCGATGCACGTTGAACTTCTGGAAGCGCACCGCCTTCAGCGCCCGCGTCGCTACCTCGGTGACCAGGGAAAGGATGTGGGGACCACCAAACTGGGCAAAGCCCTGCTGGCGATCGCGGCGATCGCTCTCCTGAAAAGGAATGCCCGGGTCAAAGGGAAGGCCCAGCCCCAGCATGATCAGGCAGGCGTTGAGGTAGGCTTCGTAGAGGGCGTCGTAGTGGACGTAGGTGGCCAGGTCGCGGGGGGTAGCCATGAAGCGGAACTGCGGCTCATCCAGGTAGGTTTCCGCTCCCCGCACGTCTGCCCCGTTTTGCACATCTACCCAGGCTTCCCAGGTGGTCATGTAGTCCTTTTGGGGCGTGGCCACCCGCACCCGCTGGTCAATGCGAATGGAACCGTACTGAATCAATCCATCGGTGAGGCGGTTGGCGTTGGCCAGGCCCTGGTTGCCAATCAGCAGAAACTGGGAGAGGTAGGGGCCGCCCTCGTCACCAGGGGTAATGCCCCGGAAAACCGTTTGCGGCGTTAGCGGTCCCCGCAGGCGGCTTTGCTCAGCCGGGGTGAGGCCCGCCAGATTGGTGTTGCCGATCCAGGGAGTGTTGTTCAACCGGGTGATGGCCTTCTGCACCTTGGGAGAGCTGGTGAACTCGACAAAGGGCACATCCCGCAGCAGGGCCATTTCGTAGACCTCCAGCATCTCGGCCACCAGTTCGCGGCTGTCCAGCGTCGGGGCTGGCGGCATGGTGACTGCCTGGGCGTCGGGACCCTCCAGGTCAAAGGTGAGACCCGCGCCAGCGCTCTCCCAGGCCCGCGCCTTGGCTCCGGGGGTCTCATGCGCCTGGGCTTTGCCCCTCGGCTTGAAGGTGCTCGCCAGGGTCGATTTCCACTCGGGCTTCTGGCGATCCGACTCGGCAAATCCAGGCGGGCCAACGGGAGTATCGCGGAGGTCCCGCTCGTCCCCAGAGTCAATGCCGCGCACAAATCGCTGGTAGTCGTCTGCGGCCACCAGAAACCCCGTCTTGGGGTCGTGGGGCAGCCCTTTGGTAAAGTTGGCAATATGGGTAGGCCGGTTCTGGCCGTCGCGGTAGCGCAGCTCCTCGTGGCTGCTGACGTGCTCGGGGTGGAAGCGCTGGCTGGCGAGTTCTGCCGCATCGCGACGAATGCGCAGGGCTTCGAGTCGGCGATCGCTCATCATAGGGAAGGTCTCCTGGGTGAAGGCGTGAATGAAGGCGTGAATGAATGCCCGGCTGGAAGAAACGGTCCAACAGAAGATGACATCCATTTGTCCTAGCATGGCAATCCCGCCCGGTCCGCTACAGCACCCGTTTGGGTACTCTCGGTACCGGTGGCCAAGCTTCAGGTTTGTTGCAAAGCTTTACAATCTGCCGCTAGAAGGTCGATAGGGGCGATCGCCCGCCTGCAAGAGAAGGATGGACCGCTCAACCCAGACGAGGTTTATAGCCCTACGGGCTAAGGTTTGAGTGTGAAACCTCCGCGACGCAGGGGTTCCGCACCTCTTGAATGTCCTAACGTGAAAGCGTAATGCTATAAAGATGTCTATCTTTAAAGATGTCTATGCTAAAGATAGAGATCGTTTGCACCTTCTCCTGGGTACTGCTTTGCGTTGACCCCTAACTTCAGCATGATCACCGCCGCAAACCTCGATGCCATTAACTTGGCAGAACTGATTGACCACGCCCTGCTCAACCCCCTGGCCACCCCCGACCAGGTAACGCGCTGCTGTGAAGAGGCCGACCAGTATCGCTTCCCGACAGTCTGCGTCTATCCGGTTCACGTCCGGCAGGCGGTGGAGCGGCTTCACAACCGCCGTCCCCAAGTCTGTACCGTCATCGGCTTTCCCAGCGGGGCCACCACGTCAGCGGTCAAGCTATACGAAGCGCAGGAGGCCACCGAAAACGGGGCGCGAGAGCTGGACGTGGTAATCAATCTGGGCTGGCTCCAGGCCGGTAAAACGGATGAGGTGCATCGGGAACTGGCAGAAATCTGCGAATCTACCGGGCTGCTGGTGAAAGCAATTCTGGAAACCGCCCGCCTCACCGACGATGAGAAGGCTATGGCAGCAGAAATCTGTATGGATGCGGGCGTGCAGTTCCTCAAGACCAGCACAGGCTGGACTGGGGGAGCTACCGTCAGCGATGTGCGGCTGCTGCGGGAGGTCGCCAGGGACCGGGTGGGCATCAAGGCATCGGGGGGGATTCGCACGGCAGAGCAGGCGATCGCCCTGGTCATGGCCGGAGCAACCCGTCTGGGAACGTCACGCGGTCCTGAACTGATACGCCAACTCCAGGAGCTAGACCAGCCGCAATCTGAAGCGACCTAGACTGATTGCGTGCCATCGCATCTAATCGCATCTATATAAGAAGATAAGTAGATAAGTAGAAAAAGAACTAACTTGAAGTGCATTGACTATGGGCGGCACCTACAAAGCCACTGGTATCAACCTGAAGAGCATTCCCATGGGGGAGAGCGATCGCCTCCTGACGGTTTTGACGCAGGAATGGGGCATCATTCGGGTGGTGGCACCGGGGGCACGCAAGCATCGCTCCAGCCTGCGGGGGCTGAGCAGTGTCTTTGTCATCAATAATTTGCTGATTGCTCAGGGGCGCAGCCTCGACAAGCTGGTGCAGGCCGAGAGCCTTCAGTCGTTCCCCAAGCTGAGTCAAGACCTGGGCAAACTTACGGCAGGGCAGTATCTGGCCGAACTGGTCCTCTGTCAAGCTCTGAGCCAGCAGCCCCAGGAGGATTTGTTTACCCTGCTGGTGGAGCACCTGGAGCGATTGGCCACCCGTCCCCAGTCAATGACCCTGGCTAGCCTGGTTCACGCCATCTTTCACCTGCTGGCGCTGGCGGGGCTGGCTCCTCAGGTGCAGCGCTGCTGCCTGACGCTCCAGCCGGTCTCCCCTAATTTTGCCGATCCCAACTGGCGCATTGGGTTTGATGCCGCCGCCGGAGGAACGGTGTGCCTTGCCCCACCATCTCCCCCACGGGTCAAGGAGAAGGCTTCAGCCTATCGAGTGACTGAGATGGCTGAAGGGAGCGATCGCCCCCCGTCTCGTTCCGCTCTGTCGGCAGCCCGTCCTACCTCGGGGCGATCTTCTCCTGTAATGGTTAAACTGACTGCCCTGGAGCTGGCGCTGCTGCAGCATTTATCCCTGCCTAATTTGCTCCAACCAGACGGTACCCTTTATCCTCAAATTGAGGCACAGTTCCGATTCGCGGCGCAATCCGAGACGCTTGGGCATTCAGCACAGGTGTTTGAGCAGGTTTGGCTGTCCCTAGAACGCTTACTGAGACACTATTCCCAGTATCATTTTGATCAGGTAATCCGTTCGGCAGCGCTGATTGAAACCTGCTTCCCAATTTGTTGAACTATCGCAATTCAGGCGCATGAGCTTTGAAACCATCCACGATTCCGACACCCTAACTAATTCCTCACCCCAATCTCTGCCAGACTCAATTCAAAGTAGAGAGAGTTCCAACGGTGACCATTCTCCCCATTCGCCTGCGCCTGAGGCGAACGATGGGGCTGAACCGGCTGCGGCGTCATCTGCTCCCCATGGGCAAGCCAACGCCCCCGAGCAGGGGTTCTGGCCCGTCCTCAAGAACCGTAACTTCCTGGCCCTGTGGAGCGGGCAGGTCTTCTCTCAACTGGCTGACAAAGTCTACCTGGTGCTGATGATTGCCATTATTTCCCGCCAGTTCCAGAGCGGCGGGCAGCCCATCAGCGGCTGGGTGTCGGTGTTGATGATTATCTTTACGATTCCAGCCGTGCTGTTTGGGTTTCTGGCTGGGGTCTTTGTCGATCGCTGGCCTAAGCGGACCGTACTGGTGACCACCAACTTGCTGCGGGGGGCGCTGGTGGTGGTGTTGCCGGGTCTGATTTGGCTCACCCAGGGCTGGCGGGGGCTGTGGGGCATTCCCATCGGCTTTTTCATGTTGCTGAGCGTCACGTTCTTGGTATCCACCCTCACCCAGTTTTTTGCGCCAGCCGAGCAGGCGGCAATCCCGCTGATGGTGAAACCGCGCCACCTGCTGTCAGCCAATTCCCTCTACACGACAACGATGATGGCTTCGGTGATTATTGGCTTTGCGCTGGGTGAACCAGTGTTAGAGCTGGCCGATGCCCTGATTGCCCCCCTAAGCGGGACGCTGGATATCGGCAAAGAATTACTGGTCGGAATGAGCTATGGAGCGGCGGGCTTGCTGCTGCTGCTGACGAATATGCGCGAGCGGCGATCGCATCTACAAAACGATACCAACTGTTCTCAACAACGTCCTGCGAACTCCCAGGCCAGCCAGCGTCCTCAGTTTTGGCAGCAGTTCTGGCGAGACATCCAGGATGGCTTGAACTACTTGAAGCAGCACGACCGAGTGCGATCGGCGCTGATTCAGCTAGTCATTCTGTTTTCGGTCTTTGCGGCCCTGGCAGTTCTAGCGGTGCGGCTAGCCGAGGTCATGCCTACTTTGGATGCTGACCAGTTTGGGTTTCTGCTGGCAGCCTGCGGCGTGGGCATGGCCGTGGGGGCGGCGATCGTCGGCCAGTTTGGTCAACACCAGCCCCGTCGCCGCATCAGCCTGTTGGGGTCGATCGGCGTTGCTATCTGTTTGGCGGCTCTGTCGGTGCTTACCCGGCAGTTAATTCCTGCCCTGATCGTGATTGGTATTTTGGGGGCCTGTGCGGCCTGCATCGGCATTCCCATGCAGACCACGATTCAAGCCGAAACCCCAGAAACTATGCGTGGCAAGGTTTTTGGTCTACAAAATAATGCAGTCAATGTCGCCCTCAGTTTGCCCCTGGCGCTGGCAGGCGTGGCCGAAACCTTCTTCGGGCTGCACCTCGTTCTCCTGGGATTGTCGGTGTTAGTGATCACTGGGGGCCTCTTGACCTGGTATAGTTCCCGTAAGGGATCGGCAAGCGCATCGTCACCCGTGAGCTAGATCCTGCGTTGGATTAATGGCTTACTAGTTACGTTGACACGTTTGAATGCATATTGCCTGGCTTGGAAAAAAGTCCCCCTTTTGTGGCAATGTTACCTATAGTCGAGAGGTTACAAACGCCCTCCTAGATCGCGGTCATCAGGTTAGCTTCTTCCACTTTGACCACGGAGAGTCGGAGGGCGATCGCCATTCAGAAATTCAGGAAGTTTCTATTCCCTGTCTCTACAAGTCCCAAATCTACACCATCCCCTCACTCAAATCTAGTCGAGTTCTGATCGAAGCCCTCCGCAGCCTCCGGCCCGATCTGGTCCACGCCTCCCTGACCCTGTCACCGCTGGATTTTCTGCTGCCAGAAATTTGCGAAGAACTCAACCTCCCCCTGGTGGCAACCTTTCACCCACCGTTCGACTGCAAGCGCCGCAACTTCACCTCAGGGACCCAGCATCTCACCTACCAGGTGTACGCCCCGTTTCTGGCCAACTATGACCGGGTGATCGTTTTCTCCGATATCCAGCGAGATTTGCTGATGCGCCTGGGAGTGCCGGGTAGAACCGTGTCCGTGATTCCCAACGGCGTTGACGTTGAGAAGTATTGCCCTGGCCCTTCGCCCCTGAAAGCCCATTTCCAGGCCGATCGCCTGTTTGTCTATCAGGGCCGCATTTCTCCTGAGAAGAATGTCGAAGCCCTACTGCGGGCCTGGAAGCATTCCAGCATGGGAGCCCGCTGTCGGCTGATCATCGTGGGCAACGGCCCCCTAGCTCCTTCTCTTATGGCCTCCTACACCCAGGCCCACGGAATTGTCTGGATGGGGTTTGTGGCCGATGAAAACCGTCGCATCGAAATTCTTCGAGGGGCAGACGTGTTTATCCTGCCATCCCTAGTGGAGGGGCTGTCGCTGTCTTTGCTGGAGGCGATGGCCTGCCGCCTAGCTTGCCTAGCGACTGATGCGGGCGCAGACGGGGAGGTCCTGGCGGACGGTGCAGGCGTGATCCTTGATACTCAGCGGGTTTCGGCCCAGCTCCGCACGCTTCTGCCCATTTGTCGCGACCATCCTGAGTTAACGCAGTCGTTGGGGCATAAGGCCCGGCAGCGGGTGCTGACCCGCTATACCCTGAGCCAAAACATCACTCGGCTGGAACTCCTGTACGAACAGGTCCGCCAGCAGCGGGCGATGTCCCTAAGCCGACTGTTCTAAGGATTGACACTCCCCATAGCTAAAAGCTAGGGGATTCTTGGCTCATCCACCATCCTTAAAACGATCTGAGAGTTTTATCTCAAACTCCGCAACCCCTCACCAAATAGCCGCGCCAAAATGGTCAAACTATCTAGATGTTGGGCAGTCAGCCCCAGCGGGAAAAGTGTCCCCAAGCGTTTTTTTACCCTGTTCCGGCGTGCCCCGCCGTACAGCATTTCGGATCTGAAACTAACAGTCGCTGGTGGTTCGGTACTCTGTCGAGTCCATACGTTTTTAGA
>JBHJGR010000389.1:0-2986 GCA_050331615.1 Elainellaceae cyanobacterium | reverse complement strand
GGGGGTAGGTGGATGAGGTGTGCCCCAGTGTTCATGGCGTTTCTCCCGGCGCTCCAGGGTTCCAGGCAGTAGAAATCTTTGCCCTGTACCGTCCAGAACACCAGAGTGGAGTAGTTGGCGTCATAGTCAATCTGGAGAGTGAGCTGGCGATCGCCCTCCGTTGCCCGGGTCTGCTGGGCCATCAGCGGGTAGAAGGCGGCGTCGATCTCCTCTTTGCTGAAGTCGAATTGTCCTGAGAAAGAGTGGGTGCCGCCGTGGACGTTGTCCTGATACTCCGTGGAGGGAATGTCGAGGCTGAGCTGGCTCTTGTCGGTTACCAGAAAGTAGGGATGCAGCCCGGTGCTGAAGGGCATGGGTTTGTCGGACTGGTTGATGTGGCGCTGGTGCAGCTCTAGGACGTTGCCCTGGAGGCCGTAGGTAAACTCCAGCCGAAAGTCGAAGGGGTAGACGGCGCGAGTCTCGTCACTGCTGGTGAGTGCGACGGTCATCGCTGCCCGTCCCTCGGTGGACTGATCCACCACCTGCCAGGGGAGCGTGCGGGCAAAGCCGTGCTGCTTGAGGCTGTAGGTTTGTCCATCCAGGGTGTAGGTGTTGTCGGGCAGGTTGCCGCAGATGGGAAATAGGATGGGCACGCCGCCCCGCACAGACATTTCCGGCTTGGCAAATCGTTCCCGATCCAGGTAGAGCATTTCCTTGCCCTGAACGCCCCACTGGGTAATGATGCCGCCCCGCTCTGGCACCACTTCGATGTAGGACTGGGCGGTGTCGTCGGTCAACCGATAGGTCAGATACTGGTCATCTTTCTGGGCGATCGCAAACATATCCTCATCCCGCTAGTATTGGATTTGCAGCCCTCGTCTGACGCTAGAGCTTGGGCTTCAGGTAGACGATCGCCTGCCGCCAAACGATGGTCGGCTGGTCATACTGGTCAATCAAGCAGAGACAAATAGTATCCTGCCAGCGGATTTTACCGACGAGCAGATCATCCGTCATCAGCTTCAGCTCTACCTCTCGCTCTTCGCGAATCAGGGTTTGTACCTGGCGAACGCTGGGCAGTCCAGTCTCTAGTTCAGCAGCCATCGGTTCGTGCTCCGTCAGACGATTGTCATCACTCTATCAAACTATAGCCCCACGGGCTCAGGGTTTTGGACGAAGCCCTCGCGCCGCTGGAGCATCACCTGATATCCGTATGCTGCAATAATGAAACAACAGGTTTGGAGAGCGCCATGACGGTTGAATTTGTCAAGTACCACGGCCTAGGCAACGACTTTATTCTGGTGGACAATCGCCAGCAATCGACCCCTCGCCTCACCCCCGAGCAGGCAGTGAAATGGTGCGATCGCAACTTTGGCATCGGGGCCGATGGCGTCATCTTCGCCCTGCCCGGTGAGAACGGGGCTGACTACACCATGCGCATCTTCAACTCTGACGGGTCCGAACCGGAAATGTGCGGCAACGGCATCCGCTGTCTGGCCCGCTTCATCGCTGACCTGGAGTCCCAGCCGAACACCGCTGAACCCACCTACCGCATTCAAACCCTGGCAGGGCTGATCACTCCCCAGCTCCGCGCCGATGGCCAGGTGACGGTGGATATGGGGGAACCCCGGCTCTTGGCCGCCGAAATTCCCACCACGCTGGTGGCCGCCGATCAGAAGGCGATCGCCCAACCCCTGGAGGCGGCAGGCCAGACCTGGAGCGTCACCTGCGTCAGCATGGGCAACCCCCACTGCACCACCTTCGTGACGGACGTTGACGCCATTGATCTGGCGCGTATCGGTCCCCAGTTTGAGCACCATCCGGTCTTCCCTAAGCGCACCAATACCGAGTTTATTCAGGTGGTGCGCCGTGATTACTTAAAGATGCGGGTCTGGGAGCGGGGGGCAGGTGCCACCCTGGCCTGCGGCACGGGAGCCTGTGCTTCGCTGGTGGCGGGGGTGCTGACGGGGCAGTGCGATCGCCACGCCACTTTAGAACTGCCGGGGGGCTGTCTCGACATCGACTGGCGCAGCGACAACCGCCTCTACATGACGGGACCGGCAGAACAGGTGTTCTCTGGCACCACTTCCCTGTAGCCGCCGTAAGGTGCGTCGTACAACTTGAACTGTAGCGATCGCTCTCCACCTGTGCCCTATCCCCCCGACCTACTCCCCACTCAATCTGCCCAGTCCGTCCGCCAGGGCCGCCAGAGCTTCTTCAAAGACGCCCAGGGACGGCACCTGCCCAGCGTCACCACCATCCTCAACGCCACCAAGCCCAGGGAGGCGCGGGAGGCGCTGGCCAAATGGCGGCAGCGGGTCGGCCCAGCCGCCGCGCAGAAAATTTCAGGAAACGCCAGCCGTCGCGGCAGCCAAACCCATCGACAACTGCGCCGCTACTTGCTGGGAGAAGACCAGCCCTGCCCGGAGGCGGCTCAGCCCTACTGGCAAAGCCTCCAGCCGGTATTGAGCCACATTCAAGCGGTACGCCTGGTGGAGAGCACCGTGTTCCACTACGACGTTGGCTATGCCGGGAAGGTAGACTGTGTCGCCAGCTACCGGGGCATTCCCTGCGTACTGGACTGGAAAACGAGCGATCGCCCCAAGGGTTCCATCGACCGTTTATACGACGCGCCCCTCCAGCTAGCGGCCTATTGTGGAGCCGTCAACCACACCTATGAAACTCACGGGATTAAGCTGTCTCAGGCGGCGATCGTAGTGGCCGTTCCCCAGCAGGAAGCCGAGGTCTTCGAGCTTTCGTCAGATCTGATGGCCCAGTATTGGCAGCAGTGGCTTCAGCGGGTGCGAGAATATTACAACCGCCGTCTACGGGATTGACACTCCCCATAGCTAAAAGCTAAGGGATTCTTGGTTCATCCACCATCCTTAAAACTGATCTGAGAGTTTTATCTCAAACTCCGCAACCCCTCACCAAACAGCCGCACCAAAATGGTCAAACTATCTAGATGTTGGGCAGTCAGCCCCAGCGGGAAAAGTGTCCCCAAGCGTTT
>JBHJGR010000388.1:0-4292 GCA_050331615.1 Elainellaceae cyanobacterium | reverse complement strand
GTTACATGCTTGTTTTTTTAAAAACAAAAAAAAAACCTGCTTTAAAAACCAATTTATACAACCCGGGGGGCCCCCCCGGGGGGGGCCCTCCCCCGGTTTTCTAACATGAATTTAATTGTGCCGACCTACTTAGTAGGGATTTAGCGAGTTAGTAGGTTAGTGCTGACGCAATATGGGAGATTGAATAATTGCAGCCGCATCCAAAACGAGCAAGACCGTTTTTTGCTGAAAGACGCAGCCTGAAAGGTAGGGGATAATATTGGTAGAAAGGTGGTTAAACGACGATTGTATTTGCTTGGATTCCAGCCAGGTAATCCCTTCTACCTGATGCACAGCCAGTCCTACGGGCACTGAACCGACTTGAACAACAATGAGGCTGTACTGCTGTAGAGGCGTGCTCGATAGAGGCAACCCCAGCAGATGAGGGAGACTGACTACCCACAGCACCCGACTCCGTCGATTCATTAACCCCAACATGCAGGGCGATGTATTGGGCATAGGGGTCAACTGACGGACAGGCAGGGTCATCGCCTCCAAAACTTGCTGCATGGGAAAGACTGCCAAGGTGTTGGGGCAAAGCTGGAATTTGAGAAAGCTTTCCCCTATAGTTTTACGAGGCTGGTCGGCAGGGCGAGCTAGGGCGGATGTCGTTGGTTGCATGGGACTAAATCATGGCGGTTTTGACCGCTCGCACAAGCTGCTCTTGCGTAAAAGGTTTGGTGAGATAAGCAGCTGCGCCCTGCTTCATGCCCCACAAGCGATCAATTTGCTGGTTCTTGGAGGTGCAAATGACGATGGGCACCTTCTCCGTAACCGGATGCTTTTTAAGGCTACGGCACAGCTCGAAGCCGCTCATCCCCGGCATGACGATATCGGTGACAATTACGTCCGGCTTTTGCTCAATGGCGCGGTCAAGGGCTTCCTTGGCGTTCATTGCGCTGATGACCGTGTAGCCACCCTGCCGCAGATAGAGACTCATCAGCTCCATTTCAGACAGCGTGTCTTCAACAACTAAAATCGTGCCCATCAAGGTTACGCTCATTGCTAATTTCTTTATGAATTATCAGCTCAATAGGATGCTGTAAGTACGTAGCCATTAATAAATTCAGTGGGTTACATCCCACCACATCGTTGATTAATTTTGCCTACCTATCGACCGCCAAAATAGGGGTTGAAATACATCAATTCTAAAAACCTAATTGACTATCAGTAGCTAAACAAAACTACTTTCTTGAGGACGCACTCTCAAGAAAAGGTAATTAAAATTGTTCAAGCACTTAAATGCTTTAATCTATGTATTCTTTCGTAGGAGAACAGCTCTAGCCGGATGTCTATTGAGAGAAAAGTATGAAATTATCTGGCTACCTAAGGGGTTAGCTTTAAGGGAAGTTTATAATTCTCAGAATAAAAATGGCGGTTAGGCTCACTGGGCGATCGCCCTAGTCTAGATGCATAAATACCTCTTTGATTAATTCAGCTTTGGTGAAGGGCTTAGTTAAATACCCGGAGGTTCCAATCAATTTAGCTTTTGTGCGATCGAGAAATCCGGTTTTTCCCGTTACCATGATCACCGGAGTTTTTCTAAAGCTGGAGTGTCGCCGCAGTAGGGAGCAGAGTTCGTAGCCATTGAGGTTTGGCATATTTACATCGAGGAGAATCAAATCGGGCTTACAGCGGATGATCTGCATGAGGGCATTCATCGGGTCGCTGATAGTGAGCACTGAGAAAGTTTTCTGGTCAAAGAAGGACTTGATCTTTCGCAAAACCGAAGGACTGTCATCGATGCAAACAATTACATATCGGCTTTTCTTCAGCGGGTGAGGTGTCCGTTGCCCCTGGGAAGCCGAGGGCGGGGGGGGTGGTTTGTCAGGCTCTGGTAACGGTTGTGGCAGGACAAGGCTGGGCGATCGCCCCACCTTAGCTTCAGAATCAATCTGATGATGTCGACTGTGGATAGGTGAACTCTTCTGCTCTAACGTCTGATTGAATGGAGGGGATGGTTGAGGCGAAGGTCGGCAAATTTCCAGTACCTTGCAGATATCGAGGTAGCAAAATTTTGGTGATGCCTTGAACTGAACGTCTTGGATAACTTCGTAGTTCCCTTCACGAAGCGTGAGAAATGACTCAAGGACCTCCTTCGTCAGAGTTTCCACTAATCTTCCTGCTAGTTTGGGCGTGATGTAGTGATGCTGAACTAGCTTACATATCACCTGGTACTCAGCATTGCCTATAGCAACGTGCTCTAATTTTTTGAAGAGTAGCGTTATGGCGCGAGATGGGATGTCTATTAGTGACGAATACTCCTTTAATTCCTGAAAGTGTTGATGGAGACGGTCTAGAGGAGCAATGGAATTTGTTGCATAAACTAACTTCGATTCTTCAATATAAATCAACCAGGAGGCTACTTCGTTAGACACTTTAAGGCATCCATCTCCATTGCGTCTGACCATTAGCGCTAGCAGGCCAATGGGATGAAGTTTTTGAAATGTTCGACTACCAACCATAGAGATCCGTAACTCATTATTTTATGTTTGGGTGTTTATCAAATCCAATCGATATAGATAATAAAGTAATAAGTAGGTCGCCACAATAAAATTCATGTAACAAAACCGGGGGCGCGCCCCGGCGGGGCGCTCCCCCGGTTTTCTAACCTTCGTTTTTCAACGCAGTTCTACTTAGACAAATAAGTGCATAACCATAAACAAGGCTGATGAGGTGAACACCCCACTATAGCCTCGGTTACTTGTGGCTACTTACTTAATACCGTTTTTCTGCGAGCTGCACACAACAAGGAGCTTGGGCCCCTCGTCTGCTCGGATCCCTCCCATGCGTTTTCACACAGAATTGGTATAGCGCTATGGCCCTACGAGCTAAGTTTTGAGTGTGGAACCCCGGCGTCGCGGGGGTTCCACACCTTTTAAGCGTCCTAACATGAAAGCGTAGCGCTATATTTGGCGATTATTTGAGGACTAGCCAATATCAGGCTTGGTAGAGCGTACTGATTCTCAGATGTTGGGTGAGCACCTTGAGCCCAATTCCGGACCTGGTACGAAATGCTTCGCCTACTCCATAAGAAGCACAGCGCCTGGCTAGATGCAGCCTAAAACGTATCACAGATACTAGGATTATGGCACCTAATTCTGCGTCTTCTGTCACATTGGATACATGCTAGCCTAAAACGGGAGGGTTTGGGAGGGGACGCGGAAGCCTCCATCATTTATGTGCGGGGAGGGAGCGGAACCCTGCCACGCGAGTCGATGGGGTTCGATGCCCCAGAAACGATCAGCGTCTTCATGACTTCTTAAAAGTGTTATTCTTATCACGGCCACGTTGTGGGCTACAGTTGTAGGCATGGCGAGAGATAACACGGTAAGAGTTCGCTTGACTGATGAGGAGCTTAAAGCTCTCAAGCAGCACGCAAAAAATAAGGGCATCCCCATGTCTGAAGTCCTGCGGGATTTTGTTAAGTCGCTAATGGAAAAATAAGGCTATGGCGCAAATATCTTTGATTGTGCGAATGGAATGCACCGAAGACGAAATTAAGTCTTGCAAGGTTGAGAAAATTCAGGAATTGGTCAAAAAGTTAGAACCTGGTTTGGAATTGGTCAAGAAAAGTTGTGAAGAGAAGTTCCCAGATTTGTGCGTTGAGTGGCATTCGGTAGACCCTGAAGGGGTTGATTACGAAGAGTCGTCGGACGAAGGGATTTGGGAAACTTTGTACTGGCTAGAAGTCAAAGCCACTTCGCCTGACGGCACTCCAGAGATGAATTTTGAAGTGAACGAATATGACCGATGGCGTAAGCTCGGAGAGCCACTATACAAGAATATTCCTGAGTATTTGCGGGAAGCGGATTGGTCATTAATCAAGCCGTTCTGCAACGGTAATAGTGAAACACTGGGCGAGATTGTCTCAGTAGATTTTGATGTCGTCAAAGCTGTTCATAGCTATAGCGGCAACGGCTACTACTTCTACAACAACACTGATTGGCTATGAGAGCAAAGACGCCCAGCTTCGTAACTGATATTCCTCTAGTGGTTAGTCCATCGGAGGAACGAGTTTTGTTGGCTCGGTTAGAAGCGGGTCGTCAACTCCATAACATTTGTCTGGGAGAGCTGATTGACTGACAAAAGTTTGTGGCCCTCATCCCCAACCCCTCTCCCAGAGGGCGCTACTAAGTACACATAAGTCCTGAACCCCTTGCTGTTCGGGCTTTTCCCTCATCCCCCAACCCCTTCTCCCAGAGCGGGAGAAGGGGAGCCGGAAAGCCTTGTCTTACCTCCCCCTCGCCCAT
>JBHJGR010000387.1:0-5852 GCA_050331615.1 Elainellaceae cyanobacterium | reverse complement strand
CTGGCAGTCGGCATAGATGCCTTTGTAATCAGGAAACAGTTCCTTGGTTTGTTTGAGTTCAGATGCCTGTGAGTAGTAGGTGACTTCGTCGGGAATCTCGCCAATCGGCTCAGATTCGAGGCTGCAGCGGTCAATCGGGCACCGAGTTCGCTTTAGCCAATCGAGTCGTTGACCCAGCGCATAGTTCCAGTGCCGACGCAGCAATTCACCCCAGACTGCCATTGTGTATGCCTGTTCGGGGGTGGGATTGAGCCGGTACTGAAAGGTAAGAATCATTGTACTATTCTAGCACAGAAAAACAGGTGAAACCCATACACGTCAATGCTTTAAGGAAATCAGGAGGGCATCGTTGGCGAAGCCTGCGCGAAGCGCATACCCTCCTGATTTCCGCTCCTATCCCCCTCGCCGCTAACCCTTCGGGTATAGCGGGAGTCCCCCGGAGGTAATGATGGCGAACCCAATGGAATGTTAAAAGCGGTTCAAGTTACCATGAGGGTATGGTTACAACTGTTGATATCCTCGGTACCCCTCACGCCTACGAGCTAACCCCTCCGGCCCGCTCCCCCGTTGCGCTGGTTTTCGTCCACGGGTGGCTGCTTAGCCGGAAATACTGGCAACCGCTGGTGGATTGCCTCGCCTCCGATTACCAGTGTTTATCCTATGACCTGCGCGGGTTCGGCGATTCTCAGCCCCTTCTGGCTAACCTACCTCAGCCGGTCAGCGCGATTAACGGCAGCGTCCTTCCTGCCAGGGAACAGCAAAATCTCCGGGCGATCGCCGCTCCCCATTCCCTCGCAACGATGCAGCCAGCGGGGGAGAACGGGCGCTATCCGAGTGAATCAGCCCCCCGACCTAACCGAGAACAGGATGCTTCATCAGGCCGTGCCGCAGTGGCGATCGCCCCCGATCCCCGCTCCCGCTACACGCCAGCGGCCTATGCTCAAGATCTGGTCTACCTGCTCAAGCAACTCGACATTCAGCAGGCTTGGATCATTGGCCACTCCCTCGGGGGTAGCATCGCCTTTTGGGCTTCCTATCAGGCTCCCCAGCTCATTCGTGGCGTTGTATCGGTCAATTCTGGCGGCGGTATCTATCTAAAAGAAGAATTCGAGCGGTTTCGCGCCGCTGGGCAGCAGCTGATCAAAATGCGCCCTCGCTGGCTCTGCCAGATTCCCCTGCTAGACATAATGATGACCCGCATGAACGTGGCCCGGCCCCTGGAGCGGCGCTGGGGGCGGCAGCGCCTGATAGACCTAGTATCGGCTCATCCCGAAGCCGCTCTGGGAGCGCTACTCGACTCTACCACCGAGCAGGAAGTCCACCGTCTGCCCCAGGTGGTTTCTCAGATGCAGCAGCCGGCCTACTTCATCGCCGGAGCCGATGATGACATTATGGAGCCGAAGTACGTCCACCACCTGGCTAGCTTTCACCACCTGTTCCAGTGCGTCGGCGAAAACGTAATTGAGCTGCCCAGCTGTGGTCACTTTGCCATGCTAGAGCAGCCCCAGATGCTGGCCGACCAGATTCGCGCCATGCTGGCCCGCCACAGCAGGTCAGCGAATGTCCAGGTTCATGACGTAGTGTCCCAAACAGAGCTGCTGGGACCATAGCTCATATTCCAGGCGTAGATGCTGGGGCAAGTCACCACCCGTCAGATCGAGGCTGCGGGTAAAGTTGCGTAGCCGTACCTGCTCGGTTTTGGCGGCTCCGCTGCCCTGGAGCCAGTAGCGGTTGATGCCGTAGACTCCTTCCTCCCAGAAGTGGCGGTAGCTAAACCGCCCATTTCCCTGCATAGTCGCAGTAACGCGGTAGGGCGACACTTCCAGCCATAGGAGGCGGGGAGACGGCGTGGTCGAGGTGAGGACCTGTCCCGTCGAAGTTTCTTCATGGGGCGATCGCTCCCGCACCACGGGTTCGGTCAGCAGGATGTGAAACTGCTCCGCATCTTTTTGGTAAAGGGTAGCGGCGGCTTCAACGACTGACCAGATGGGCAGGTCAAACGACATGAGGGACAGGCAAACGGGCTTGCGGTGCTGGCTCAGCATAATGGCTTAGGGTTGAGGGTGACCGGGGGTCGGTTAGGCGATACAATCGCTAAGAATGCTTGATATCGCTGATTAAACTCTTGTTCCCAGGGCTAGTCTATCTCAATGGCAACGGCCACCATAACCCTCAGTAATACTGAATCTACTCAAACCCTGACGATTCGGCCCCCCGCTTTGGGCTATTCGCTACAGGGTCGGCTCTTGGTGCCGGGCGACAAATCCATTTCCCATCGGGCGCTGATGCTGGGGGCGATCGCCCAGGGTGAGACGCGCATCAAGGGGCTGCTTCTGGGAGAAGACCCCCGCAGCACGGCGGCTTGTTTGCGGGTCATGGGAGCCGACATTTCCGACCTGCATTCAGAGTGGGTCACCGTGCGAGGCACCGGTCTGGGCCAGCTCCAGGAGCCGCCCCAGGTGCTCGATGCCGGCAACTCAGGAACGACCATGCGCCTGATGCTGGGCCTGCTGGCCTCCCACCCCGATCGCTTCTTTACCATGACGGGGGATGGGTCGTTGCGATCGCGCCCCATGCTGCGAGTCATTCAACCGTTACAAAATATGGGGGCTACCATCTGGCACCGCCAGGGTGGCTTTGCTCCCCTCGCGATTCAGGGCCAGTCCCTCAAGCCTTTTCACTACCACTCCCCCATCGCCTCTGCTCAGGTGAAGTCCTGCATTCTGCTGGCGGGGCTGATGGTCGAGGGGGAAACAATCGTCACGGAACCGGCGCGATCGCGCGATCACAGCGAACGCATGCTGCAGGCGTTTGGAGCCGATCTGCGGGTCGACCCCGATAGCCGCAGCGCCACGGTGATGGGGCCAGCCCGGCTCCAGGGACAGACGGTGGTAGTGCCAGGCGACATCAGCTCGGCGGCCTTCTGGATTGTGGCGGCGGCGATCGTCCCCGGTTCGGAGCTAGTGATCGAGAACGTTGGCGTCAACCCCACCCGCACTGGCGTGCTGGAGGCGCTGGCGATGATGGAGGCGGACATCACGCTGGAGCAGCAGCGCTTGGTAGCGGGGGAGCCCGTAGCCGACATCCGGGTGCGCCAGAGTTCCCTGAAAGCCTGCACGATCGCAGGGGATCTGATCCCCCGGTTAATTGACGAAATTCCCATCCTTGCTGTCGCCGCCGCCTTTGCCCAGGGCACCACGGAAATCCGCGATGCGGCAGAGCTGCGGGTGAAGGAGAGCGATCGCCTCGCTGTCATGGCCCACCAGCTCACCCGACTGGGCGCTAAGGTCAGCGAACTCCCCGATGGCCTGAAAATCACGGGCGGCACCCCTCTCGTCGGTGCTGAGCTCGATAGCCATACCGATCATCGCGTCGCCATGAGTCTGGCGATCGCCGCCCTGGCTGCATCCGGTCAAACCACCATTCGACGGGCCGAGGCGGCCTCTATCTCCTACCCCGACTTCATCACCACGCTGCAGCGGCTCTGTCACGAGTAAGGGCATGAGAGATTCCAAAGGGAATGGGAACACTGAACGTGTTGCTTAAACCGGCACTCGTCTCCTGGCCTATGTGGCGATCGATTCAAAACACATTTCGCAGCCTGGCATCCTATGAGATTCTGAGTCCCGATGTCTGCCGTCGCTATCAGGTTAGCCGGTGGCTGAGCGATCGCCCCAACCTCTCCCTAGAACACTGGTACGTAGCTCACTGGAAGCGGCATCAGGTGTCCTACGACGTGGTTACCTTTGCCTATACCCACCTCAGGCAATATTCAGGACTACCGGCTGGCCAGCTCTTCCCCGACGATCGCCTGGAGGCGGATTTACACTGGACAGAGATTTGCTGGTTCGACTGGGAGTGGTCGCTGTGTGATGATTTCCAGGAGAGCTTTGGTTGCGACATTAGCGATCGCCTGGATGTAGACCAGCTCAGCACGGTGCGCGACCTGATGCTGTTCCTGGACGACCAGTTTCTCCTGCAGTCATACTCCCGGCCCTGTCACTGAAATCTCCTCAAGGAATCACCGCAAAGATACTGGTAGCCGAGCTATCCCCGCATCATGAAAGGGAATTTTGATGTACGTTAGTTAAATACATGGCCATAAGTAAAAGCCCGTGGGGTGCGCCCCCCACCATAGCTATGTTTACTGATGACCATTTAGTTAACAGCAATGCCAGTTGAGAAACCCGAGTGCTCATGAAAAACTCGATGCAGTGGGTCAGCACTCTGTCTACCCGCCCCTCCCTAGAGGCTGCCGTAGGTGAAGTGGTCGAGCAGGCGCGGCAGAAACTGCGGGACCGGGCTGATTTGGGGATTATCTTTATTTCCTCCGCATTTTTAAGCGATTTTTCCCGTTTGCTGCCACTGCTGCAGGAAAAGCTCTCCCTGCCGGTGCTGATCGGCTGTGGTGGCGGCGGCATTGTCGGCACCTCATCGACAGATCAGGTCACCGAGATCGAAGCCGGTGCCGCCCTCAGCCTCACCTTGGCCCATCTGCCGGGAGTAGAGGTCAACTCGTTTCACATCAACACCGACGCTCTGCCCGACCTGGACGGACCGCCGGATCGGTGGGTTGACCTGGTAGGCGTTGCGCCCCAGGAGCGACCCCAGTTTGTTCTATTGGCCAGCCCCTTTGCCTCAGGCATCAACGACCTGCTGCAGGGGCTGGATTACGCCTATCCCCAATCGGTCAAGGTAGGCGGACTGACCAGCGTTGTCTCCACGGGGAGCCAGAGCGGGCTGTTCTTGAACCATCAGCTCATCCAGGGCGGTGTCGTGGGTGTGGCCCTAAGCGGCAACGTAGTGCTAGACACGATTGTGGCCCAGGGCTGTCGGCCCATTGGCGATCTTTGTCAGGTGGTGGAGGGCGATCGCAACATTATTATCTCCGTCCAAAATCAGCCAGGACCGGGAAATCCATCGGTCCAGCCACCCCTGGAGGTGCTGCAAAACCTGGTCACCACCCTCAGCCCCGAGGATCGGGAGCTGGCGCAGAGTTCCCTTTCCATCGGCATTGCCCAAAGCGAGTTTAAGCCCAAGCTGGAGCAGGGAGATTTCTTGATTCGCACGCTCATGGGGGTCGATCCCCGTCAGGGGGCCATTGCCATTGGCGATCGCGTCCGTCCCGGTATGCGGATTCAGTTTCACCTGCGAGATGCCCACACCTCCATCGAAGACCTGGAAGGGCTGCTACAGCGATACCTGAAAGACTCCGCCCAGGCCGACTCGACGCCCATTGGTACCCTGATGTTTGCCTGCATTGGTCGGGGGCAGAGCCTCTACGAAAAGCCCAACGTCGATTCAGAACTGCTGCGCCGCTATTTGCCGTCGTTGCCCCTTAGCGGCTTTTTCTGCAACGGTGAAATTGGCCCCGTTGGCGGAACGACCTTTATTCACGGTTTCACCTCCGTGTTCGGTATCGTTCGCCAGCCCCATGATGTCGCGCCGGACCGTTCGACTGCGCTGGATGACGTGTCGAACCTTGGGAATAGCGATGACTAGCGACAGTGGATGGTGGCTCAATCGCTTTACCGAGTCCGCCGGAGGCATCTTTCAGGGCGTCGAGGGAATTACCGACGCGGTCATCAGTAACCTGCTGGAGCGGCTGCAGGACGCTATCTATGGCTGGCTGGCGGGTCATCCCCTAGTGCTCTGGATGGTGATTCACCCCATCTGGAGTCTGGTGGGGCTGCTGGTATCTCTTTGGATAGTGCTGGGGCTATTTCAGGCGATCGCCCACTACATTCAGCAGGGCTGGCTGTTCCTGCTGCGCGCCCCCTACCTGCTGACCCGCTGGCTGGTAACGCTGGTGTTTGTTTCCCTCAAGACCCGCAGCCTGCGGGCACTGCCTC
>JBHJGR010000386.1:0-11901 GCA_050331615.1 Elainellaceae cyanobacterium | reverse complement strand
CCGCCACGGTGTGTACAGACGCCCAGGAGATTGATGAGAATTCATTTGGATCTGGCATGACCGGCTTCATAAGAAAAGAAAAAGACAAACCCGAACAATCCCACGGTTCCCCCCCGCCAAAAGACGATCGCCTCCCCCCCGCCGCTGAATCCTTGCCGCCCAGCCAAGGGACGCCCCCAACCAGGAAGACGCCAGAGGCTACCGACCCACGGGCGGCAGACTCTCTACGAGACACCCCCGCTGGGATAGATGGATCAGATGCTGACTGGGCTGACGTCGATCGGACCCTTAGCTTAGACCCCAATTCTCACGAGCCATCCGCTCATTACCCTCCCACGGGTGGTCAGCCAACCGATAGTGTCGTCCTCCAATCCCCCCGTATTCAGGCCGCCGATTCGCCGCTCAGCCTGGTGGAAACGGCATTTCTAGCCAGCACGGCCAGCCTGCTTTGGCTGATTAGCTATTACTTAAGCATTGGTCCCTGGATGCGCATTCTCTTCCCGACCCCCATTGCTTTGGTCTACCTGCGCTGGGGGCAGCGAGCTGCCTGGATGTCGGCGATCGTCTCCTGCCTGCTGCTCTCAGTCTTGATGGGACCCTATCTCAGCCTGCTGTTCCTGATACCCTATGGGCTGCTGGGCGTCCAGCTTGGTGCCCTCTGGCAGCGGCGGTCGGGTTGGGTAATGTCCATCGCTATGGGGACTATCGTGGCCACTTTTAGCTTCTTCTTCCGAATTTGGCTGCTCTCCAGCTTTTTGGGGGAAGATGTTTGGGTCTACCTGACCGGGCGCATTACTGACCTGCTGGAGTGGTTTGCCACCCTTCTGGTGGACTGGGGCATCCTGGGGGTGGGGATGCTGGGTCAACCCGACCTCACGCTGGTGCAGCTCGCCACGATCGCCATGATTGTCTGCAGCGATATTGTCTATCTCTTCACCGTGCATCTAGCCGCCTGGCTCATGCTGGAGCGGCTCGGCAATCCCATTCCCGCTCCGCCCCGCTGGGTGCAGGTGCTGCTGGATGAAGCCGACTAATCGAGGCATGGCTCTCATCCGGGGCTACACCCGTCCAGACGTTGGGCTGCCCTGGCTGCAGCGCTTTCGCGGACGCCGCCCCCAGTGCGCCTGCGTGTTGGGATTTACCGCGACGGGGCTGATTCCAGGCATCTCGGCGGCGGGGGCAACTCCGGGCGATCGCCAGGTCACCGCGATCGCCGATGCCGAATTTCTCTACTACGGACCCCAGCCCCAGCCGACCTTTCCGCTGCCACCCCTCCAGGCGGGTGCGTCGCCCGTGCTCATTTCGCGGGCCGTGATTGCCGACCAGGGCATTCCCCTCCAGCTCTTCAACGCTGGCCTACCGCTTCCACCTGCCGCTCCCCATGTCGATTTGGGCGGGCGGCCTGCCTGCTGCCTGAGCCAGGGAGATGCCCTAGAACCGGCTCTGGTGGAGCACCTGTTTCACCAGGGAATGGCCTGGGGGCGCAAACTGGCTGCCGCCTGCTCCCAGAGCTACCTCATCCTAGGGGAATGTGTCGTGGGCGGCACCACTACCGCTCTGGCTCTGCTCACGGGGCTGGGATGGTCGGTGCAGGGCAAGGTGAACAGTAGCCATCCAGTCTGTAACCACCAGCAAAAGTGGGAGGTCGTGACCAGCGGCTTGCTGCACCTCGCCCATCGAGGAACGTCTCCAGATAAACTACCGCCGCTGCACCTCGCGGCGGCGGTGGGCGATCCGATGCAGCCCGTGGTTGCAGGCATGGCGATCGCCGCCAGTCAAACCTGTGGGGTCATGCTCGCGGGGGGCACTCAAATGCTGGCGGTGTATGCTCTGATTGGCGCGATCGCTGCCAGTGACTCACCCCATCTCCAAAACTTTTCCCGGAACTGTTTCCGAAACATCGTCATTGGCACGACCCGCTGGGTTGCTGATGACCCAACGGGGGACACTATCGGATTAGCCAAAATGCTAGATGCTCCGCTGTTAGCAACCCAAATGGGATTTGGCAAATCCCGCTACCATCAGCTACGGGCCTATGAGCAGGGCTTTGTCAAGGAAGGAGTGGCAGCGGGGGGCTGTGCGATCGCCGCCAGCCTTTATCAGGGATGGGAGCAGGAGGCATTGCTGAGAGCAATTGAGGCACTGGCCGATCAACTCCAGCGGCTGGATGCCCACAAGCAATCTTCAGATAGCGAGGGCCGGTGAGGTGAATGGGGCGCGAGAAAAACCCCTCGCGGAAACGCTGGATGCTGAGCAGGAAATTTCAACGCACTCGACGGGCCAGAAGCTGCTCTTCGAGGGCAGCGATGCGGTTATACGCTGCCGTTAGCTGAGCCGTCAGCCGCTGGGTCTGCACCTCGGGAGAAAGCCTGTGGTCGGAACGCATGCTGTCTGCATCCGAAAAACCATCTTCAACGAGAATGTCCTTATGCCGAATGCCCTCATCCAAACCGACAGTGGGACGAACCGCTGCATGGCTGTAGGTGCGATCGCCCAGGTGGGAATCTTTCGATTCTTGGTGCAGGCTTAGATCTCCTAGAGCAGTTGAAAGTTTGTCGTTTAACCGCTCAATCATTTCGTACAGTGCGTCAATTTTGTTGCTCAAGATAGTGATTTGATTCTGAAGTAAATCCATTTGACGCCTTTAGTATTCAACAGGTCTGGGCACTTTCAATCACCATCATAGGAAGACGACAGCCAGAGCCCCGATTATTCCTGAATCATTTAACCTTTAATGTTTTCTCAAAGATTTGTTTTTGGTTTTCTCAAAGATTTGTTTTTGGCAGAATTAAGCAAAGCGAGCAGCAGAAAAACGTCGCTTGCGCCTATCCGTGAGCCGTCAGCAAGTCCTCACAGGTTGCTTTAAGTCGCCGCAGGAGCGATCGCCCAGTCTGCAGCCACCCGGCCAAATCTAGCGGAATCATCGCTGGATCAGGCTTGCCGAGGGCACGGTCGTAGCTGGAATAACATTCGTCGTAGCGGCCCATGTAATTGAGCGCAACTCCCCGGAAGATCCAAGCTTCTCGATTGTGGGGTTCTAGCGCCAGCGCCTGCTCGCAGGAGGCCAAAGCAGCATCATACTGCTGGAGATGAATTTGGGTGACGCCTTGGAACACCCATACGTCTGCCGCGTCTGGACATAGGGAAAGGGCCTGCTGGAAACATTCCAGCGCCTGCAGATAACGTCCCAGGTTAGCCAACGTCTCACCCTGCTGGCGCAGGAACCGATACTGGTGATCGGGCGATCGCTGGAGGCTGGAAGCAGAAGAAGACTGACCGTTGATGCTAACCATAAGTGCATTGGGTGCCATAACACCATTCAAGCTATCTGTCATCTACACTACCCAATCTTAACCGAAATTTTGCAGAACGCCCGGTGAGGAGCCCCTAAGGACTTCATTAGAACTTTATGAACGTGCCAGCGTCAAGGAAAATGTGCCGCTAATGAATTTGGTCTCCCCTGGCGAGGGGCGATCGCAGTCGGGCCTGGGCGAATCACAACCTGCGCTCAGGCTGGGGGCGATGTGCCCTGCCTGGGAAGCGTCTGGAGGAATAGACTCTATAGTTTCGTTACAGTTTTCCAGAACTGGTGGACTGAATCGGTGACGTCGAAGCGGGCGATCGCTAGAATGAGGAGTCACAACCCGCTTTCAATCGCCTCCACTTTATAAGAAATTTTTTATAAAAAATATTCTTTACAGAAGGCCAGGATAAATGTCCAGTGGTTATTCTGAGAAATATTATGCTCTGAGCCAGTAAGCTTTTACTTAAACTTCACTAGAGAATCCCTCTAGGAACCTTTCTTCTTGAGGGGGCTGCTGTTACTACGCTTGAGGTTTCACAGGAATGGGGCTGCCAGACGATCTACCCGGTGATGCTAGACCGGCAAACGCTGAATCAGACGAGCCTTTAAACCAGGTACAGCAGGATTTGAAGTCCTTTCAGCAAGACCTGGTCACCCAAATGATGGAGGATGTTCGGCGGCTTCATGCCGAAAAGGTTGAGCTACTGCGCGCTAATGCAGAATTACGACGCGAACAGCGATCGCTCCAAACCTGTCAACAGGAAACCCTCTCCCAACAGCAGGTGGCCCAACAGCAGCTCTGGGCCAAGCAGTTGGCCCAGGCCCTGGCAAATCGCCTTTATGTGCTGCTGTCTCAAAAGCTGGACGACCAGCAGCGCCAGCTTTTGGCGGCAGATGGAGGAGCGCCAAATGGGGAAGCCTCCATTAAGGCGCTCCAGCATCAGCTTGGCGCATTAGATCAAACTCTCGACCAGCGACTAGACTCCCTCCGTGACGACCTCAAGACATACGAAAATTTGCTGATGCAGCAGATCAGCCGGGTCGAATCGCTGGAGACCCGCAGTGAGGCGCTGCTAGAAGATTTGATGAACCAGCTGAGGCGGCTGCCTGCCCAGACGCCAGCTTCAGTGCCGAATGGGTCGGAAATAGGCTCCCAGCCAGCTCTGCCGAGCGATCGCCCCCCCCCCTCCCAGTCGCCCGCTCCCCCGCATGACGCTGCCGCGGTCGCACCACCAGTTCAGGCAACGAACCCGCCGTCCAATGGTGCCAAGCTACAGCCTTTGCCTCAGTCGGCAAAGCCGCCCCTTGCCGATGGCGCAGCCCAGCCGCCCCGCTCCCAACCGGCTCAGGTGAGTGAAAGGCGAGCGTTCGCGAAATTAACCAACTTTCAGGTTGGGCTGATTTTGATCATGCTGTCCACGCTGGCCCTATCCCTCCACAACGTCGTCGTCGGCATTATTGGCAACCAGAGCAGCATTTTTAACGTTTGGCAAGTGGGCGGATTTATTCAGTTGGGGCTAGATAGCTCGCTGCTGCTGCTCTGGCTACGCATGCTGGTGGTGATGCCTCTGATGGCGGCGATCGCCGGTATCCTCTACCCCTCCGTCTGGACAGACATCCAAAAATTTGCCCTATCGCGCGATCGCCGCCTGCTGATCAATGTCGTGGGCAGCGGTTTCTTTCTGTTCCTGTCCCAGGTGCTGATCTACGTTGCCATTGGTAGAGTGGGTCCTGGTGTAGCCGTGACGATTCTCTTTGTCTATCCCATCGTCACCGTTCCCCTGGCCTGGTTTTTATTTGGCGATCGCCCCAGTCGGCTACGGTGGGCCGTCGTGCTGGGCATCTTCGCCGGGGTTGCCCTGACCATGAATATCGACCTGGGTGACCTAGCCGGGACCTCCCTGGGCGGCATCGGCACGGCCCTCCTATCGGGTATTGCTTTTGCCTTCTATCTGATTTCCATGCAGCTCAGCTTCCGGCGGCTGCACCCCGTTCCCGTCAGCATTATTCAATTTTTCACGATTTTTTCCCTAGCCAGCATCAGCCTGCTGTTTCGCCCCGCGGGCATCATTCCCTCCAGCCCAGGAGGGCTGCTCGTTGGCGGGATTGTGCTGGGGTCACTAACGCTGGTGGGCTATCTCTGCAACAATTTTGGCGTCCGGTTTATGGGAGCCGCTCGCGCCTCTATCATTGCCTCTAGTGGGCCAGTGCTGACGGCGCTACTCGCGTTTCTCATCACCCCGGGACCCCGTACGGCTCTCACGCCGCTACAGATATTGGGGATTTTGATTGTAACCATAGGGGTTACGGCCCTAGCCCTAGAGCGGATGTTCATGCAGCGGCGTCAATCCCGCAAGTAGCTGCCCCTGACATCGCCCTACAGGCTAAGGTTTGAGTGTGCCCCCCCCCACAACGCGGGGGGCCATACCTCTTGAGTGTCTTAACGCGAAAGCGTAACGCTATAGAAAGCGAGCTAGGTTACTGGTCGAGGGAAGCCTCTAGGGGCAGGGGCGGATGCTGGGCCAGCACCTCCTTGAGATACTGCCCCGTGTAGGAATGGGCCACCTGGGCCACTTGCTCTGGGGTGCCAGCGGCAATGACTTCGCCGCCGCGATCGCCCCCCTCAGGTCCCAAATCCACTAGCCAATCCGCACAGCGAATCACGTCTAGGTTGTGCTCAATCACCAGCACCGAGTTTCCCTTATCTACCAGCCGCTGCAGCACGTCCAGCAGCTTGTGGACGTCATAGAAGGACAGGCCCGTCGTCGGTTCGTCAATTAGGTACAGGGTTTTACCGGTGGCGCGGCGGGATAGCTCCGTGGCCAGCTTCAGCCGCTGGGCCTCGCCCCCGGATAGGGTCGGAGCCGTCTGCCCCAACCGCACATATCCCAGGCCCACGTCCACCATGGTCTGCAGTCGAGCCGCCGCCTTGGGGATGTTCTGGAAGAAGTCGAGGGCCTCCTCCGCCGTCATGCTCAGCACATCGGCAATCGACTTGCCCTTGTAGGTCACCTGCAGGGTTTCCCGGTTGTAGCGAGCCCCTTTGCAGATTTCGCACTGGACGTACACATCCGGCAGGAAGTTCATCTCGATGACGTTGACGCCCTGCCCGCTACAGGCTTCGCATCGGCCTCCCTTCACGTTGAAAGAGAACTGGCCGGGTTTGTACCCCCGCGCCTTGGCCTCCACGGTCTGAGCAAACAGGTCCCGAATGACGTCAAACACCCCAGTGTAGGTGGCCGGGTTGGAGCGGGGGGTGCGGCCAATGGGGGATTGATCGATGACAATCGCCTTGTCCAGTGCACTCAGTCCCGTGATCTTGTCCATTTCCTTGGGCATGGGGATTTTGTGGCCAAAGTGGTGCTTCAGGGCCGGGTAGAGCAGCTCGTTTACCAGGGTAGACTTGCCCGAGCCGGACACCCCCGTGATGCAGACCAGCTTGCCCAGGGGAATGTCCACATCGATTTGCTGCAGATTATTGCGTCGGGCTCCCTGAATAGACAATTTGCGACCATTGCCCTGCCGTCGCTGGGCCGGGGTATGAATCGTTTGGCGACCCGAGAGGTAAGCGCCCGTGAGCGACTCTACCGATGTCAGCAGATTTTCTAGCGTACCCTGGGCGATAATCCGCCCACCGTGGACGCCCGCACCGGGGCCGATGTCCACCAGGTAATCGGCCATGCGGATTGTTTCCTCGTCGTGCTCCACGACGATCAGCGTGTTGCCCAAGTCCCGCAGCCGCATCAGGGTTTTCAGGAGTCGGCCATTGTCCCGCTGATGAAGACCGATACTGGGTTCGTCTAGCACATAGAGGACGCCCGTAAGCCCCGAGCCGATTTGGGTGGCGAGGCGAATGCGCTGGGCTTCTCCCCCCGACAGGGTCATGGCGGTGCGATCTAGGGTCAGGTAGTCCAGTCCTACGTCTAGCAGGAACTGGAGCCGAGCTTTGATCTCCCGCAGCACCAAGTCGCCAATCTGGGCCTGGCGGGGGGTGAGCTGGAGGTCATTCACCCGTTTAAGCGCATCCCGGATAGAGGCACTGGTGAAGTCCTTAAGGCGATACTGGCCAATGCGTACCGCCAGGGCTTCGGGCTTGAGGCGATCGCCCCCGCATTCCTCACAGCGCTGATCCACCAGGTAGGCTTCCAGCTTTTGCTTGTAGACTTCGGAGGTGCTGTCCCGGTACTGGCGCTCCAGCATGGGCAGGACGCCCTCATAGCGGCGCTGATATCCCTTGCGATCGCCATAGCGGGAGTCAGTTTCGATATAAATCTTTTCAGGCGAACCGTACAGCAAAATCTGCTGCTGTTCCGGGGCGAGCTGCTCCCACGGGGTTTGAATTTCAAAGCCGAACGCCTGCCCGACGCTGTAGAGCAGGGAAAAGTAGTAGGTGTTGTCTTTTTCGGACCAGGGGGCGATCGCTGCATAGACCGGCAAAGACGGATCGGGCACCACCAGCTCAGGGGCGAAGGTGCGCAGCGTGCCCAAGCCGTGGCAGTTGGGGCAGGCTCCATAGGGGGAGTTGAACGAAAAGAGGCGGGGCGATAGCTCCTCCATCACGGCCCCGTGCACCGGGCAGGCAAAGTTCTCCGAAAAGATGATTTCCTTTGGGCGGGCATCGTCCGCTGCCGCGGTGAGGGTATATGGGGCCAGCGATTCCGCCACCCGAAATTCTGCCGCCCGGCGGTCGTCCAGCGACACCACTTTGCCATCGCCTTCCGGCGACTCAGCCGCCGCTTCACTCCCGCCCCAGGAGACAACCTCCACGATGGCAATCCCGTCTGACCGCTTGAGGCAGGTGCTCAGAGAATCCACCAGCCGCTCTTGGATGCCCTCCTTCTGCACGAGGCGGTCCACCACCACTTCAATATTGTGGGCATAGTTTTTATTCAGCTCGATGGCATCTGCCAGATCCTGGACCTCACCGTTCACCCGCACCCGCGCAAATCCCTCCGCGGCCAAGCTGGACAGCAGCTTTTTATGGGTACCCTTCTTGCCCCGCACCACCGGGGCTAGGATTTGGAAGCGGGTTTTGAGGGGCAGTTGGGCCAGGCGATCGCACATTTCGTCGATCGTCTGGGGAGCGATGGAGCGATCGCAGTGAGGGCAGTGGGGCTCCCCCGCCCGGCCATAGAGCAGCCGCAGATAGTCGTAAATTTCTGTCACCGTTCCCACAGTGGACCGCGGGTTGTGGGAGGTGGACTTCTGGTCGATGGAAATGGCGGGACTCAGCCCCTCGATGGCATCTACGTCTGGCTTGTCTACCTGACCGAGAAACTGACGGGCGTAAGCGCTGAGGGACTCCACATAGCGGCGCTGGCCCTCGGCAAAAATGGTGTCAAAGGCGAGGGAGGACTTCCCTGACCCCGATACGCCAGTGAAAACAATGAGGCGATCGCGGGGCAGCTCTAAATCGATATTCTTAAGATTGTGCTGCCGGGCTCCCCGGATGCGAATCGCGCTTTGCAGACTATCAGACAGCGCCGCGGGGGGAACCTGGGGCGAGCGGTGGCCGTTCTCTGACGGGGACTGCTTGGAGCGGGCAGACCGACCATGAGATTTCACAGAAGACTGGGCAGAGTCAGACATAGGGCGCAGAAGCGAATCGACGGGGGTGGCGGCAGGCGGGCAGCATGGGGGCGACAACACTCACATTTCTTAACGATCTTATCGCTTTGCTGGAGGTGTGGGTGAGCCTGTTAACGGCATCAGCTGATTTTCCGGGGCCTCAGCTAGGCCGGAGCCTCCAGGAGGGCGATCGCAGCCATCAGAGTATTATACATCTGTACTGAAAAACTTCGGTAAATGCCAATCGAAAATTACGATTGAAAATTACTAATGAAAACCGAGGAAATTAGGTCAACCCATCAGGCTACAATTGAGCACAGGCAATTCCTTGAGGGATATGAAAGAGGGCAGCAAATACTACCCATTGTTCAACTATTTGCGCGATCGGGACGAGGTAGAGGTGACGCTCACCATCGGCGAAATCGAAACCCTGATCGGCGACAAACTCCCTGCCTCAGCTTGGTCTGCCAAAGCATGGTGGAGCAATCGCACTAAGGGAGCGGTGCAGGCTGCTGCCTGGGTTGAGGCAGGCTATCAGGCGGCAGTTGTCGATTTGGAGCAGCAAACCGTTACATTCCTGAAATTTCAGGCGGAGTATCGGGTGCAGCGGATTGCCGGAGAAATCGTCTGGACGCGAGGAGCTATCCGGGCGCTGCGGGACCACATGGGGCTGACCCAGGCCGTTTTTGCCCAGCAGTTGGGGGTGCGGCGGCAGACCGTCAGCGAGTGGGAGAACGGCGTCTACGAACCAGAGCGCTCAACCGCAAAGCTGCTAGAGCTGGTCGCCCAGAAAGCCGCCTTTACCCCGCCAGACATCGATGCCCCCGACGACGAAGAGGGCGGCAACGGCAACGCGCCAGACGAGAAAGTGGATTGACGCCAGTCCGGCAAGCGTGCATAATATTTGCAGAGAGTTTTTGGCGGGCTGTTTGCCTTCCTGCTGGATCTGGCGATCGCCCCCCACTGACATCTTTAAACCGATCGGCTGGGCAAGTCCCGGTCGCTGAATTTTGCTGAATGTTGCTGAATAAAATTTTGAGCTGGAGCTTTATTCGGCTCACGTCCGGCTCACGTCCCAGCCTGGTGCTGATGGGCGGAGATAGCTGCTGTCAAAAAACATCATCGGGGTTCACTGCGACCCTCGTAGTTCTTACCGCAGCGGTAGCCGGATAGAGCGATCGTTTGCCACGCTTTCTGATCGCGGGGCCTATCCATCAACAAATTCGGTTCAACCGCATCGGTGGGGTTTGGTATCGCCCCGCCACCTTTTCCTGTGCCGATTCATTTTGGCTGGCCGCTCGACCGCGCCGCCTAACTCATGCCGCAATTGTTTCCACTTCTCCAACCCAGTCACCCATCATGACCTACAAAGATAATCTCCATCCCTGGTGCATCGTGCGCCTCTTCCCCGGCATGCAGTCCCGGATTGTCGGACGCTTTCGCCGCCGCAGCGAAGCGGAAGCCCAGATCAGGCTCCTCAGGCGCATGAATCCAAAGGCCACCTACACCATCATGTTCAACCCGCCCTCCGATCTGGCCAGCCCCCCTAGCCCACCGCATCCGCCGCCGACTGATCCCCCCCGCCCCTCTGATTTTCCCGACCCTTCCGACTCGCCTCCCGAAGACTAATCATGATGGACTCTGGGGATAGCCCGATGGGCGATCGCACCGAGAAACCTCTAGCAGCGTGAGCACCACCTGGTCGATTGCACCGAGCATAGTCGTTCCCGACTGGTTGGGCTGGTTTACCAAAATGCTGAAGATCACCGTGCCGTAGTCTGGGTGATCAAGGTAGCCCGACAGCGCGCGTACCCCCCGGAGGGTTCCGGTTTTGGCACGAACCCGTCCCTGGGCAGACGTGTTCTGGAATCGATTGCGCAGGGTACCGCTCCAGCCGGCCACCGGCAGGGATTCATAGAAGATGTCACCCCCAGCGGCAGCCTGCATCGCTCGCAAAATGGCGACAAACGTGGCGGGTTGAGCCATGTTGTATCGAGACAGCCCAGACCCATCCACCTGGCGAAACCCGTAGGGGTCAACTCCCAAACGCGCCATGGTTGCTTGTACGGTGGCAAACCCACCGATTTGGGCAAACAGGGCATCGGCAGAGGAGTTATGGCTGTCCCGGTTGACGCGGCTAATCCAGGCCCGCAGGGAAGCGGCACCTTTTGGATCATAAGGGTCAACCGTTTGCAGCGCTGCTGCCGTGGTGAGTAGCTTGACGTTGGAGGCAGGAATGAAGTAGTTCAGGCTGTTGCGCTCATAGAAGAACTCGGGATCGCCGATGGCCTCTACTAACACCCCCCATTGGGCCGTGGCAAAGGTGGGGGCGTCTAAAATTCGGTCAACCGCCTGACCTAAATCCTGGGTGCAGAGCTGGCTGTCCTGGGGCCATAGCAGGGTACTGTCCGCCAGGAAAGGGGGCGATGGTGCTGGAGTGGTCGTGCTGCTGCGAGCATCGGCACTGGGCCGAGCGGGGGGAGGGGCGATCGCCACCCTAGCTGCACTGGGACGAATGGTCCCGGCTACCACTACCATGAACACAGCAGCAAACGCGGACTGGAGCCGAGCGGAGAAGACACTCATAGAAATCGGGGAACAACACAGATTGGACAGACTGATTTTTATCGAATATTAAAGGGTTCGGGAACTGGATAAAACCCCTGGCTCTAGACATGGGGATACAGATGGTTCCCGCGCTGGGCGAAGTCCAGCAGTCTGCCCAGTGCGGTACAATAGAACTGGCTTGAACCCCCAGGGTGGGTGGAAGCATCCAAATAAGTCTCCTCGAACCCGAAAGCAGAGTCCAGTCTGCAACCAGAGGCGCGAAAAACCTCTCTAAAAACGTATGGACTCGACAGAGTACCGAACCACCAGCGACTGTTAGCTTCAGATCCGAAATGCTGTACGGCGGGGCACGCCGGAACAGGGTAAAAAAACGCTTGGGGACACTTTTCCCGCTGGGGCTGACTGCCCAATATCTAGATAGTTTGACCATTTTGGTGCGGCTGTTTGGTGAGGGGTTGCGG
>JBHJGR010000385.1:0-11675 GCA_050331615.1 Elainellaceae cyanobacterium | reverse complement strand
TCGGGTTTATAGGACGGTTGGACTGCCGTTCTCTGGCTGTGGAGGCTTAGGGGATACCCTGCCTGGGATGCAGCAACTCTCAATCGTGAGGTTGGGAAGCTCCCGCTATACCGCTTGCGGTTAGCGGGAGAGGATGTCACTGGCACATTGATTAGTAAAGCAAGTCTAGAGCAGGTAGAGATCGGATTTTTTGCCATCTACCGAACAGTTGTCGGCACGGTCGTCTTCTTTGTAACGGTGCTGGCTCTATTTGGTGCGGACCACTTCACTGGCGTCTTTGCACCCATTGTGTGGCGCTGGATGCTGCTCTACGGCATTATTATCGTGGTCGGGGGCCAGCTCTCCTGGTCCATAGGGCTACAGCGCACGACCGCATCGGAAGTTTCCCTGGCCAGTTCATTCAGCCCGATTGCGGGCATTCTATTGGCCTATCTGCTTCTGAGAGAGGTCCCCACACGCGCCCAATACATTGGCGGTGCGGTCATTCTGCTAGGAATTGCCTTGAAGCAGATTGGCGTCTCCCGAAAGCGACGCCGCAAATCCAGGGTTTCCCGTACCGACTCTATGCAGGAGATGGAAGAGAATGTCGGGTACAAAGGTGTCTAGATTTTGCCTCTTTAGCAGGAACTCGCGGGTGCGACTAAGTTGACGGGTCACCCAGTTTAGCGCAAGGAACCTATAGAAAAACAGCCTTAAATCACGGGAGTTAGTGATGCCAGTCACAAAATTGGCATCAGGAACTTCACTGAATTAACTGCACTCATTAAACATGGAGTTAACAAACTCTGGATGGCAATAGTGAATACTCGCAAACGGATATGAAGACAGAATAGCTGTGCCATGAACGTTTTATCGAGTTGTGTGACTGCCATTCTGCCCAAACAGTTATCGCTATGCTAATTACCAAGAAAACCTTGAAAACGGCTCATCCTTCCAAGCTTTGCCTGGTGATTCCCCTTGGTAACGGAGCTAAGATCCAGTACCCGGTTGAGAGCCGCGCCCAGGCGATCGCCCTCTATCAAGACTTTATTCAACAAAACTCTTCCCTCGGCCATTCTTATAATGAACCGCTGTCATTCGTTAACTCTGCCTTAGCCCTACAAACGCCGTAGGGTACCCAATAGAGTACCTCATGTTTCCTATCAACGTTCAGGAGCAGGCAACATTTAGATTTCATCGCAGCTTCAGCAAGCTTGCAAAACTTTTCCCAATTCCTTCAAGAAATCCCGTGACTGCGTTTGTATCTTCGTAATAAGTAGATAGTCATAAGTAAGCGACGCTATGGTGGGGTGCGCCCCCCGCCGGGAGACGCACCCCACTCACTTTATTTGTGGCTATGTACTTAAACTCTCGCGATGTTGCGTTCAATTGGTGAGGCGAATTCCATGCAAACCTCTCTAACTAAGCCTCCAGCGGCGACGGCTAGACAAAAGTTCTTATTCGCGCCGCTCAGACCCGTTCGTCAGTGGTTAGACAACATCGAAATTCGCAGCCCTCGCACGGCCCGCCTGATTTCAACGGTCATTCCCGCCCAGTGCCCCTTCGAGCGAGACATCACCCTTTTTGGGCGCGTCATTGCCCATATTCCGCCTTTGTGCAAGCTTAATCCTCTGTATGACCAGCTGGTTGGCCTGCGGTTCCGCTCCCTCTGCTTTCTAGCGGACGTATGCGGTGAGGACATCCAGTCCTACTGCTAGTGCGGCGTCGCGGAAAAAATTAGGGTCAATCTCCGGAGATTGGCCCTAAAAATGGGTTAAAACTGACGGAGAAAGCGGAGGTCGCTGTTATATAGGCGGCGAATATCGTCAAGCTGGTGCAGCACCATGGCAAACCGCTCAACCCCAAAACCGGCGGCAAATCCTGTGTAAATTTCCGCATCGTATCCTACCGCCTTGAGCACGTTGGGATCGACCATGCCGCAGCCCAGCACCTCTAGCCACTGGCCGCGCCACTGCACATCCACTTCCGCCGATGGCTCCGTAAACGGGAAGAAGCTGGGGCGAAAGCGAATCGGCAGGTCGCCAAACATCTCTTTGAGGAATACCTTCACCGTGCCGCGTAGATCGGTGAACGTAAGCCCCCGATCGACCGCCAGAATTTCAAGCTGGTGAAAGACGGCAGAGTGGGTGGCATCCACCGTATCGCGGCGATAAACTCGCCCCGGAGCCGCCACCCGAATGGGGGGCTGATGGGTTTCCATGTAGCGAATCTGGATGGAGGAGGTGTGGGTGCGCAGCAGCATCCCTCCTGGCAGGTAAAACGTGTCCTGCATATCGCGGGCAGGATGATCGGCAGGGGTGTTGAGAGCTTCGAAGTTATAGTAATCGCTCTCAATCTCAGGTCCCTGGGCGACGGTGTAGCCTAAGCCCACGAAAACATCGAGGGCGCGATCGATGGTGCTGGTGAGGGGATGACTGCGGCCCTGAGGAACGTAGACCCCTGGCATGGTTACGTCGATCGCTTCAGCCGCGAGCTGCGCTTCGATTTGGGCTGCGGTTAGGTGATCCCGCTTCTCCTCCAGGCCAGCTTGAATCACGGTTTTTACCTGGTTCGCCAGAGCACCAATTTGAGGTCGCTGGTCGGGGGGCAGCTTGCCCATTGCTCCCAGCACCTGCGATAGCTGCCCCTTCTTGCCCAGGTACTGAATTCGCAGGTCTTCCAGGACATCGAGGGTGGTGGCAGTGGCGATCGCCCCCTGTGCCTCTTGCTGAAGCGCCACCAACTGAGATTCCAGATCGCTTAGGCTCGCCATGCTCTTCGGTATCATTGCATCGGTAGGTATGTGGTCACAATTAAGCAAAGCTACCGTCGGGGTACGCCCCCGGCGAGGGGCGCACCCCGACCGCTTTATTTATGACCAGACACCTATCAGTCTATCCTGATTTTAGGTTGATTTCCGATTGAGCCGCCCTATCCGTAACTGCCATGAAACTTCTTGTTAGCAATGACGACGGCATCTTTGCCCTCGGCATCCGCACGTTGGCCGACACCCTTGCCGCCGCAGGGCACGACGTCACCGTCGTCTGTCCCGACCGGGAGCGCTCCGCGACTGGCCACGGCCTCACCCTCCACAAGCCCATCCGAGCCGACCAGGTGGATGCCGTGTTCGCGCCTGGAGTCCATGCTTGGGCCTGTTCTGGCACCCCCTCTGACTGCATTAAGCTGGCCCTGGGCGCACTGCTAGACAGCCCCCCTGACCTGGTGCTTTCGGGCATCAACCACGGTCCCAATCTGGGGACAGATGTACTGTATTCAGGGACGGTTTCGGCGGCGATGGAGGGCGTCATCGAAAATATCCCCGGCATCGCTTTTAGCCTTGCCAGCTTCTCATCTCAACAGTTTCAGATTGCCGCTGACTTTGCCCAAACCCTTTTAGAAGACCTGCACCGTAGCCCGCTCAAGCGGGCAATGCTGCTCAATGTCAATGTCCCAGATGCGGCCCGCCACGAAATCCCGGGGGTCGCCCTGACTCGGCAAGGCGTGCGGCGATATGTAGATTTGTTTGAAAAGCGGGTTGACCCCCGCGGCAAAACTTACTACTGGCTGGCGGGGGAGCTGTTGGAAGAGGTCGAGGAGGAGGCACTAGAACAGCTTCCCGGATTTTCTGACCTCGGTAAAGATTTGGATTGGTTCCACACGATCAAAACCGATGTAGAAGCGATTCGGCTCAATTACATTACAGTGACGCCCCTACAGTACAACCTGACCTGTCTGACGGGGCTAGCCAGCCTGCGGAACTGGGCTGTCAACGGGTTTTCGTTTGATGACGAATGCCATAATTGAACCCAGGGAACGCTGACGCCAGTATCAGGGGTGCCGATCGTCGTCAGGTCGCGTTTGCCCTTCCGGCTTGAGTGGTGCGTGGAGAAGCACTTAGATTAGGATAGGAAAGTTACTCTTCTTTCCATGTTCTCCTTGGGAGTTTAAAATCGTTAATCGGCGGGAAATTTTTCGAACTCGAGTTACCGCAGGCTGGCGATAGGGCATCCTAGGTTAAGTTGGAAGGCACGTCTGGAACTCAGCAGAGTATGGCAGTATTTACTCATGTCTGATCTAATGAACCAGTTCAAGATCCGCTTTTGGGGAGTGCGAGGAAGTATTGCCTGTCCTGGCGAAAGGACGGTCAGGTATGGCGGCAACACTTCCTGCGTTGAAATGCTGGTGGGCAACCATCGCCTTATTTTTGACGGCGGCACTGGTTTACGAGGTCTGGGGCAGGCCCTGCTGCGAGAAATGCCGCTACAGGCCAGCATGTTCTTCACCCACTCCCATTGGGATCACATTCAGGGATTTCCCTTTTTCGTACCTGCGTTTGTTCCCGGCAATCGCTTCGACATCTATGGAGCGATCGCCCCCAACGGATCCACCATTGAGCAGCGGCTCAATGATCAGATGCTCCACCCCAACTTTCCCGTGCCTCTCCAGAATATGTTCGCTGAACTGAATTTCTATGACCTGGGCGTTGGTAAATCCGTCTACATCGACGACATCTGCATCGAAAACGCCCTGCTTAACCACCCAGGCGAAGCCATCGGTTACCGGGTAACCTGGCAGAACCGCACCGCTGCCTACGTGACCGATACTGAACATTTTCCAGATCGTCTAGATGAAAATGTCCTCCAGCTTGCCCAAAATGCAGATGTCTTCATCTACGACGCTACCTACACTGATGAAGAATATCACTCAAAAGCCACCAGCAAGGTGGGCTGGGGCCATTCTACCTGGCAGGAAGCGGTCAAGTTGGCCAAAGCTGCCGACGTGAAGAAGCTCGTTATTTTTCACCACGACCCGCTTCACAGCGACGATTTCATGGACGAAATCAAAGCGAAGACAGCACAGCGGTTTCCCAATAGCGTCGTGGCCTGGGAAGGTTTGGAAATTGACCTTGCCGTTCCTAGCCTGGCTGCCGGGGCAGCCTCCACCCAGTATTAAGGCACTTTTTCGGCGTTCTGCCGCTAGTGTGTGTCAAAATGTAAAGCGTGCAGACTGCGTTTTCCCTATCGACTGTTGCGGTACCCACCGCGATCGCCCTCGGCAATTTTGATGGCATCCATCGAGGGCACAGACGGGTTATTGAACCCGTGCTAATGGCTGAAGGCGCACATCGGTCAGTGGTTTCCTTTCGGCCCCATCCCCAGGAATTCTTCACCGGACAGCAGCGAGCCCTGCTGACTCCCCTGAACGAAAAGGTGGCTCGGCTAGAGGAAATTGGCATCGAGCAGCTGGTGCTGATACCCTTCGATCAATCCATTGCCGTGCTAGACCCGCAGCAGTTTGTCGAGCAAATTTTGGTCAACAAACTGCAGGCTCGGTTAATCAGCGTTGGCGAAAACTTTCGGTTTGGGCACCGACGCGCTGGGGATGTGGCAACGCTTCAGCGACTGGCGATCGCCCACGGTATTACCGTTCATGTAACCTCCCTTCACACCTGCGGCGGTGAACGGATCAGCAGCTCGGCCATCCGCCAGGCTCTCGATCAGGGTGAGGTCAATACTGCCAATCGGCTTCTGGGGCGTCCCTATCGCTTGATTGGCACAGTTGTCCGGGGGCAGCAGCTTGGCAGAACAATTGGATTTCCCACGGCTAATCTCGTCTGCCCTGCTGACAAGTTCCTGCCCCGGCGCGGCGTATACGCTGTTCAAGTTTCGCTGGAGGGAAGCGCGAGCCACCAACCCCTCCTGCCCGGCGTCATGAACCTGGGGCTACGTCCCACGGTTGATGGCATTAAACAAACAATTGAAGTCCACCTGCTGGAATGGACAGGCGACCTGTACGGTCGGGTGCTGTCGGTTGATCTGAAAAGCTTCCTGCGGCCCGAGCAGAAATTCGAGTCGCTGAACGCCCTTAAGGCGCAGATTCAGGCTGACTGCAGCAGGGCGAAACGGCTCATTCCATACCATTCCTCTTCAGTGCGAGACTGTTAACCTTTCCCCCGGGGAAATAAGGGGCGATAGATGATTTGGGATTGGACAGCAGGTATCCCTAGCCTACCCAGTTGACATCGCTATCGGGGGAGGGCACAGACGGGAGAGGCTTTGAGATAGGGATATCTCGACGGGAACCATTGCTGCTGGAGGCGGCAGATGGAGCGGGGGTAGGGGCAACCCGTGCAGGCGATCGGCCTGGTGGTTTCGGGGTCGGAGCAGGGGCCGGAGCGGCGAAGTCTTGAGATGGCGGAGGGGTTGGTTTTTGCTTTGCGGCGCGACGCTCGGGGATAACGACCTTCTTCATCAAATATTCGATTGTCTGCTGCTTAACCCAGCCCCGGGTGGCCAGCACCTCACCAAACCGCATTCCGGTTGCTTGCTGGTCGTTCAAAGCAACGTTTACCTGGGCATCTGTGATCAGACCAGCATCCACCAGGTAAGACCCCAATCGTTTATGTCCAGTCAGCGTCTTGACGGTTTGAACGCGGTACCGCTCCGTGTGATCTCGATGCATGGCTTCCAACTGAATCTCGGACAGGGTTTTACCAGTATAGCAACTGCTTCGGGAAAGGTTTACAGGACTTTAAATTATTTTTGAAGAAAATTCCCGGCTATCCGGATTAATTATTTTGGCACCGCATATATTTTAGTGCAGCCGGGAGATGTAAATCTCACCCGACCAGATTTTCTCCTGGATTTGCCGCATCAAGGCGCATTTAGCAATCGTGATCCGGCGATCAGCGTAAATCTCCTGCATAATCGCATCGCGCTCCTGCCGGGAGAACTCCCCATCTGAGAGCGCCTGTTCGATCATGGCGCAAAGCTTCTGCAGAACCCGAGATTCCTCAATTGAGGAAGCAAGCTTGTCGCTAATGAATTCGCACTGCATCATCTTGTTTTTTCCAGCGATCGCGACCTATAGTCCGTCCACATTCTGCCACGCTAAATCGCCAGAGACAGTCAGTAATGTTGCAGAGAGGTTTGAGCAATTGCTGGAAGGTACGAGCCCTCGTCTACAGCCTCGAAAATTTCAGGCTCGACTGACGCGCTACGTGTGTGATCCTGGGGATCTGAATCGTTTTTTGGACTCGCAGCGCCCGCAAAACCATTAGTGGTCTGTCAAGACTAAAAAATAGGGTAAATCCCGCAGAGATTTACCCTATTTTTTTAACCGTAACGCTGCACTAGTTCAGATGCTTGAAGACGACCTTGAGCAATTCAGCCTGGGTGAAGGGCTTGGTTAAATAGCCAGATGCCCTGACCAGCTTAGCCTTAGCGCGATCGACGATGCCCTTGTTGCCAGTCACCATAATGATGGGAGTTTTACGAAAAGAGGGATGCCGCCGCAATAGGGAGCACAGCTCATAGCCATCAAGGTTGGGCATGGTGATGTCGAGCAAAATCATGTGGGGTCTGCTGCGCACAATTTGCATCAGCGCCTTAATGGGGTCGTTAATGACGACGACCGAAAAGCTGCGATCGTCTAGGAAATTTTGCATGATGTTTAGCACGGTGGGGCTATCATCCACGCAGGCAATCGTGTAGATCTTTTTGCCGGTACTGTGGGTGGCGGCCTCGGACGAACCCTTGGAGGGATCTGAGGAAGGCAAGGCTTGGGCTACTGGTCCCGATCTAGCAGGATTACCCTCCTGGGGGTCAGGGGCGGCAGGCTGCTCTACCCTGGGCTTTGGAGTAGCTGGGTTAGCGTCTTGGGCGATCGCCGGCGAGGACGGGGTGGGTGCTGGCGAGAAGGTTGCTGATGAGGGGGCCGGCGGCTGGGCTGGCTGGGGCTGAGGCGAAGTAATCGTCTGTTTCTGTGACGTAACGGGATGGGAAGGTTCTGGACGGGTAGCGCGGGAGACGGCCCGGCGGCGCAGTTCTTTTTGGCAATGCTCAACGAGTGGACGCAGCTCTAGCTGGCAGAGGGGGCGTAACTCGTCCAGCAGCGAGCAGTCGGCAAGTTCATGGACGCCTTCCCGGACTTGGAGAAAGCTCTCTAAAACCTCTTTAGCCAGATTCTCGATGAGGGTTGTGGCCTGGGGCATTGTCAGGTATTGCTGCTCAACTAGCCAGCAAATCGCCCGATAATCGGGGGCGTCCATCCAATCGATATCGTTGCTTCGATCGAACATGAGACGGACCTGTACGCGCACGGCGCTGACCAGGGTCGGCACTTGATGACTGAGTCGGCGGAGATGCTGATCGAGCCGTTTGAAGGGATCGCTGGAATTGGAAGCGTGAATTAGCTTGCCATCAATTAGGTAAATCCACCACGAGGTCGAACCATCAGAAATACGCAAACATCCAGTTGCTTGGCGGCTATTGACCTGGGCCAGCAGGCTTAAAGGGTGGAGTTTTTGAAACGGTCTGTAGTTAGCAATCGAAATGATGTTCATAATTCTTTTATTAGCTCGATCTCATCAGTCCGCAAGGTCAATAATGGTCCTGAGTACATGGCCATAAATACACCTGGTGGGGCAAATCCCACCATGGCGTCGCTGATCGATAGCTACCTATCTATCAGATAGATCCTGAGTGCGTGCAGAGGGTAGACGTCCTGAAAAACTTAGCGATCGCACTTCTTAAGATGCGACATCAGCGATATCAACTGTAGAAGCTCAGGTAGACGCGAAGCGGGGCGGCATTGAAAGCTGGAGAATTAGCCCCTGGTAGCGCTTCAAGCAGATGACCAGGTATTCGTAATGCGTGGATACCCTTAAACTTACTAATGAAAATAACAGATGTCCGTACAAGTGTAAATGAATGGTCGATGAAGTATCGGTAAAGATCTGCGTTAAGTACTTGAGCAAATTTAATCACATTTTCTGGGGGGTGCGTCCTTAGGAGAATAATTTTGTTTAACCACTGAAGTAGGTCGGCACAATTAAATTCATGTTAGAAAACCGGGGCGCTCCCCCGGTTTTCTAACCTTCGTTTTTCAACGCAGTTCTACTTACTTACTTGAGTAAGCGGAGCAACTGGCGGATCTTTCGCTTTTGCTGGGCTTCTAAAAACCTTGGAAAGGTGAGTTCGATCGCCAGACGCTGGATCGGTAGTTCTGCGGATGAGGGGGCTTGATTGGAGGGGAGAAGCGTCGATAGGCGCTCGACGGTTTGAACCTGAGCCAGTACGCTTTGAGCCACGGGGCTAGTTGCCGAGGGGCGAATCAGGAGACCGATGATAGGCTGGGTTTGTTCTAAAACTTCAGGCTTTAGGTTTGCATCTGCTTCTAGCTCAACTCGAAGCTCCTGACTACTGATCTCCTTAAGAGCGGCGGCATAATGGTTGCCTTCCCATTCTTCCCAATACAGTTCGGCGATCGCCTGTACTTGCTGCCGCACCTTAACGCCAATTTCCGGGCTGAACTCCTGAAACACTCGACGAAAGCTGGTGGCGATAAAGCGAAATGACTCCAGCGGGCGGTCTGACTCGCTGCGGTTCTGAGAGTACCACTCGTTAACGTCCGAATACAGCACAACGGCAAGGTCATCCTGCTGCACCTGGGAAGGACTGAGAAAGTCAACTGCCAGGAGGGTTTGCAGGGCATCAGTGGCGATCGCCCGCACGATTTGGGCATCCATCAATGCCCGTGCGCCGAAGTCTCCCCGTAGTTCTACCCGTACTTCGTCGGGAACGTTAGGCCACTCATCCAGCAGAATTTGGGCACCCGTTTCGCTGATGTTAACCGTTCGACCCGACCAGCTTTGATCAAGGCCATGAAGTACCACTGGTAGTTCCCGAGGCAGGCGATGGGCTCGCCGTAACTGGGGCTGTTCAAAGGCCACCAAACAGGCCGCTGATACCAAACAAAGGTTGAAAACTCCCCACATGGCGTTGATGAGAACCGCCTGCGTGTCCAGTGGGCTGAAGATAAGCCAGAAGGGCACCGCCACCAATGAAGCTGCTGTCAAGGCACCAATGATGACTAGATAGCGCACCGACTCTAAATCAAAGCTGCGCTCATAGACCACCAATCCTTTATCCGTGACGTTGAAAGACCCCAGCTTAGGGTTAATTAGGGCTAAAAGAGTGACGATTCCTGCTTGAAACGATAAGGCAAATTCGTAGATTTCGTTCCAAAACGAAAAGCGCACATGCTTGTAGGGAATGTGATTTGTCTGCATTGAAAGGACAATGTGGGGCATAGCGTAGAAAAGAGTTTCAACCCCTAGCCCCCGGACGGAGGTGATACCGAATAAAAGAAACAGAATGGGGGCGATCGCATACATCAAGCGCGGAAAGCCAAAGAAGAAGTGGGAAGTCGCGCTAAAGTAGCACAGTCTCTGGGGCAGACTGAGCTGCAGTCGGGGGTTGAGTAAAGGATTCTCAAGCCGCAGAATCTGGGCCATGCCCCGCGCCCAGCGGACCTGCTGCCCAACGTAGGAGGCAAACTTTTCAGGGGCCAGGCCAGCGACCATGATTTTGTCGTAATAGACGGTCTTGTACCCCATTGAATGCAGCCGCAAGGACGTATGGCAGTCTTCGGTAACGGTTTCGGTGGCAATGCCGCCCACCTTGAGCAAAGTGTTCCGACGAATCACGGCTGCCGAACCACAGAAAAAAGCAGCATTCCAATAGTCATTGCCCTTTTGCAGCACCTTGTAAAACAGCTCATTGCCTACGGGAACGCGCCCCTGAGTCAGCAAGTTGCGCTCGAAAGGGTCGGGGTTATAAAACCAGTGGGGGGTTTGCACCAGGGCGACTTTGGGGTCAAAAAAGAAGCCAACCGTTTCCTTGAGAAATGGGTGGGCTGGAATGTGGTCACAGTCAAGAATGAGTACCAGATCCCCACCCGTTTTTTCCAGAGCAGTGTTGATGTTCCCGGCTTTGGCGTGGTCATTGTTACTGCGAGTCAGCAAGGTGCAGCCCAGCTCCTCACACATCGCGCGGAGTTGCTCGCGCCGCTCGGGATACTTGCGGCCATCATCCAGCACATACACCTGTTTCTTATGGGAAGGATAGTCCGTGGCTAGGGCTCCCAAAACAGTCTTGCGCACAATTTCCACGTCTTCATTGTAGGTAGGAATGTAGACGTCCACCGACGGCCACTGCTCCACCGGGACGGGAGATAGGTCCACGGGTTTGCGGTTGCGGACTTTGAGGGTTTGAAAGTAGGCCAAAAACAGGGTGGCGATCGCATATAGCTCCGCGGCAAACAGCAGCAGGGAGAACGAGCCGTTGAGCCAGTCCGACAGGTTGAGGGTATAGCTGGTGCGATAGTAGAGGTAGCGCAGGGTGGCAATGCCGCTCAGCATCACCAGAAACAGGTGCAGGGCTTCGCTGGTGGAGCGATCGCGCTGCCGCTCCTCTAGCTCCATCACCAATCGCCCGACCCCGGTCAGAGCCAGGGCCAGCAGACCTTGCTGGACAAGGCCGGGGCGGACCACGATTAGCGGAATAAAGAACACCCCCAAGGCCCCCATCAATCCCCACAGCTGCCGCCGCCCCAGCCAGTGCAGCATGTAATCAAAGCCGCCCGCCCAGTCGCGCGTCAACCAGCGGGTGAGCCATTGCTGGAACTGTGTCCACCGCCCTGATAAAAAGTGTTGCTGCATGAATCCTGTCCTTGAAGGTGAGGGAATAGCAAGATGGAGAAGAAAGCGGCAATGCTGGCAAATGAAATAAGTAGAGCTGCGTTGAAAAACGAAGGTTAGAAAACCGGGGGAGCCCCCCACCCCGTCGATCCCCACGTTATATAACCAGAATTTTATTGAACCGACCATATATCACAAAAGCAATATTTAGTCT
>JBHJGR010000384.1:0-8398 GCA_050331615.1 Elainellaceae cyanobacterium | reverse complement strand
CAGAGTACCGAACCACCAGCGACTGTTAGTTTCAGATCCGAAATGCTGTACGGCGGGGCACGCCGAAACAGGGTAAAAAAACGCTTGGGGACACTTTTCCCGCTGGGGCTGACTGCCCAACATCTAGATAGTTTGACCATTCTGGTGCGGCTGTTTGGTGAGGGGTTGCGGAGTTTGAGATAAAACTCTCAGATCAGTTTTAAGGATGGTGGATGAACCAAGAATCCCCTAGCTTTTAGCTATGGGGAGTGTCAAGTCAGGCAGGAGGCTCTTGAGGAGCGCTCCGCACCACTTTAAAGTCGGCCCAGGCTTGCCAGAGGTTTCCCTGCAGGAGAGCAGCAAGACCCTGTAGGGCACGAAATTCTGCTTGAGTTGGGTCGAGGGCGATCGCCCTGTCTGCCGCCACCCGAGCTGCATGGGGGCGCAGCGCATAGAGATTCACAAACGATAAGTAGGCGTGGGGATAGGGATTTTCGGGATCAACTTGAATGGCGCGGTCAAGGGCAGCGATCGCACCCTGTACATCCTGCTGCAGTATTGTTGCGAGCACCAGCCCATAGGCATCGTCTCGATTGCTGGGATCATCCTGGAGCCGATGGTTGAGTGCGGCTTCGGCCTGAATCAAGTAACTTTGTACGGGATCGTATAAGTTCAGTCGTCCAACCTGGTCAAATACGGGGTCGAGAGCATCCAGCCCCTGGGGAAGACGTTGGGCCAGTATCCGCAGTTGGGTAATTGCATCGAGTTCAGGCGCTGCGACAGCAGCGGCAGCAGGGGAAATGGCGATCGCCGCCGCCGCCGGTACTTCAATGGCATAGGTTGCACCTGTCTTGAGATTGACGTACTGAGCCGACAGAACATATCGACCCGGCGCAGCGTCAATGGGGGGCAGCATGGCGGTGCGTTCGATGACGCGAATGGCCTGGTCAGCGGGTCCGGCAGCGGGAGCCAGCGTGGGCTGGTGGGCCTGAATCGGTTGAGGGATGAGGGTACCTAGACCGATACTGTGGTCGTGGGACCAGGACGATGGGTCATGATCAGGCGCATTCGTTGGGACGGTCTGCGATCGCCACGTCAGTATCACCAGCCCATCGCGGAGCTGTTGCCGCGCTCCTGTCCAGGTGTAGGTGACGGGGATCGGTTTCCCTGGGGAGCTTTCGGCGGGTAGGGCGATCGCGGCCAGCCGTACCCGATCTGTAGCCGTATCGAGCCACTGCACCTCCACCGGCAGCACTCGGCGGCGAAACAGATCTAGACGACTGCCATCGGCTAACTGCCACCGCCGCTGCCGCACAAAGTCGGGTCGCCGCTTCAACTCCCGCACAATACTGACCTGGCGCTGGCGGGATTTGGAGTCGTGGTGGTTGAGCTGGGGGCGGGTAACGCTCAAAAACCAGGACATGGATCGCAAATCCTGCGCAATGTGCTCCTCGCTTTTCCCCATGCGGCGGGCATACACGCGAAAATCCCGAAGCGCCCCATAGAAGTTAAGGTTGTGCTGATTGATGTCGGGTGTCGAGGGCAACACCCCCAGGTTGATGATTTGGTCCGGCTGGGTGCGAATGAGCTCGTCTACGATTTCAGCATGGGGCAGGGCTGCCTCCAGGCGAGGCCAGTGACGGGCTCCGGGCGTGAGGGTTTGGGTCAGCCAGTTGCCGGCGGCACCTCCTACGGGAAAGAGATTGAGCATGAGCAGGGCGATCGCCACACCGACCGTTCCCCAGCGCATTGCTCCCCAGCGCCGGGGATAGCAGCTAATCCCATAGGCTAGCACCACCGATAAGACGGGCAGGTAGGGCATAACGTAGCGCGCATCCTTATTCGCCAGGGCTGACCAGATACCGTAGGCACCCGCCAGAAATAAGCCGAGCCAAGCCAGGCTGCTCAAGGCAGGGGGGGAATCTGCTGGGCGCTGTCGAGATTGATTCCGCCACACCCCGCAAGCTGCCAGCAGCAGCCCGATCCCCGGCACAATCAGCAGCGGGTAAGACACCGCTGGGGGCAGGTGCTGCCAGTAGTATGTCCAGGCATCCAGGCTGGTAAGGGCGGGATCGCCCTCGATCTCAGCCGAGCGGACATTGGCATTGAAGGCAGCGCTAATCTGGAAGACCCAGTTCGTGCGGACCCAGGGCAGCACCATCAAAAAGGCGATCGCCAACCCACTGATGAGTTGAGCAATGCGCCCGACCGATCGCTTCCAGAGGGCCTGACCCATAACCCAAATCAGAGGTACGATGAAGAAGAACAGGGCCGTCTGCTTCATCAAGAGGGCCAGACCAAAGCAGACACCAAACCCCAGCCCTAGCGTCCACTGCTGCCGCTGACTGCTGGCTCTGCGCCAGAGGGTGAGGATCCAGAAGCTCAGGGCCGTTAGCGCTGCCAGCGGGTAGTCCATGAAGTATTGCGATCGCAGCGTGTAGAACTGGGGGAACAATACGCACGACCCCGCTGCCCAAAGCCCAACTCTGGGGCCAAATAGCGTCTGCCCAAGCCCGTAGACCGAGACCAGCAATATGGCGCTGTAGAGGAAGTTGATGGCGATCGCCTGGTCGCTGCCGCTGCCCAAAAGTGTGAGAAACGGTGCCGTTGAGAGATACAGTAGGGGAGGGTACTTCGAAGAAAGCGTCCATAGCCCGTTCCACCAGTCCTGAGTGAACCACTGGGCATCCAGCAGGGTCCACCAGTAGTTAAGCGCCCCAATTAGATGATCGGCAGGGTCCCACGATGGAATGGACTGATCGAGCAATAGCCAGCCAAGGTCGAGGCCGGTGCTAAACAACCAGATAATCCCCAGCCAGATCAGAGGACGCCCAGATTTCCACCATGCTTGACCGTTCACTGCCCCCCCTTCCCGTCACCGCTGCTCGCCTATTTTCTCATAGGGAGCCGGGAGGCTGGCAGGAGTTTTCAGATGGTGCAATGACCGTCTACCGAGCCTCCAATGGCTGATGTACGGGGGAGGGAAATGAATTCGGATCTGCTTTGTTAAGAACCGTATCAATTTTTCGGCGAAGCGCTACATATGGCGACTACGCAGTTATGCTTACGCTAGATATGGTACTCAAGGCTGTTTGCGTCTGGAGATGATTGAGTGGCCTGTCTACAAACGTCGCTGCTGCAATTCATCCAGCGCTCCACCGATTGCTCGCTCGACCAAACTTCATAAATTTTAGCTGCTGAGTCATTCAGCATTCCTAGCGTTTTTCTGTGACCTTCAAGCTGTGGTTACAGGCTCCGCTCTTAGTGTTGATTTTTGCAGATTTTCAACCACAGGTGCAAGGAACGTTCCCCAGTCTAGATCGCTCTCCCGCTTAATTCTCAATGTAATCCATTGCCCAACTGAGAGGTTTTCATATGAACTACCACGAACGTCTAACCCCCTGGATCGTTCAGCAGGTCTCCGAGGCTCCTGAGCGGCGGATTTTAGCTCGGTTTCGGCGTCAGACTGAAGCTGAAGCCTACATGAATGCAATGAGACACCGCTACCCCTACAATACGCTTTCGGTCAGATTTGCTGCGGAGGCAAAGGCGTAAGTTTCGCTGCCATACAAACCGATGGGCTGGTTTGCCGATTTAAGCGGTAGCCAGCTTTTTTTTATGAAGCTGCATACAACAAGGGGGTTAAGCCCTTTGTCTGCCTGAATTTTCTTGAAAGTGCGTCTCCCGTGGGGAATGCGTCTCCAAGAAAATGTAATTGAAATCATCCTTCAGATGAAAGGCTTTTCGCTAGTGCGGTATTTGAGCCAGCGCTTTTTCGTTAGCCCAGGCGATCGCACTCGGCGCAATATCGATACCATGCGTGCTAAAATCGCCATTACGTTTTGTCGGTTCCAGCGGGGATCAGCCGCTGGAGGAAACGGGGAAAGTGCAGTGAGAATCTGCCGCTGTCCCGCAGCTGTGAGGCGGTTTTAGATTTTTGATTTTAGATTTTGGATTCATGGCGTTCATATCTAAAATCCAAAATCCCCAATCTAAAATCCAAAATCGCCCAAGTCAGAATGCCCGCCGATGAATAGTCCATACTCCACACATCTGCGAGGTACAGGTGATGATTCCACTATTTTTTGGTCGCTGCCATAGCGTCCCTAGCCCGATGTCCTGCGCCGCAATGGGCCTGACGGGTTAGGGAGACATCCAATGACACTATTTCAACCGGGGAAGTCTGAGACCTGCAACTTCGCCCAGGCGTGGCGATCGCTTGCCCACAGCCGCTTTTTGCCCTTTGCGCTGCTGGTCCTTGGCACTATCAGTAACGTCATCTACGCCCATACGCCGCTGGTAGCCTTTGCTGCCATGAGTGGCGCGACCCTGACCCGACGTCGGGCGATCGCCACGGCTCTGCTCATCTGGCTGGTGAATCAGGCCCTTGGCTTTGGCCTGCGGGGTTATCCTCTGACTGCCACAGCTTTCACCTGGGGAGCCTTGATGGGCGTGGGGACGCTGCTAGTTGCCGCTTTTGCGAGTCTGCGACCTATGTTCAGCCAATCCTCCTGGACAGGCCATTTTTTGTGGGCGGCGATCGCCCTTGTCGGTGGGTTTGCCCTCTATCAAGGGCTGATTATACTGGCCTACCCAGTGCTAGCCGATGGCCACTCGATGGGCTGGGATGTTGTTGCCCGGCTGTTTACCAAGCAAGTCATCTGGGCTGGGGCGATCGCCCTGGGGCACGGTGCTTTGCTCTGGCGACAGGTTACGGCGTTTCGTGCGGCGCAGTGCTGAAGCTTTGTGTCTTGAGTGTGGTGTTTCATTTATCCGCAGATGGCGCAGATGGACGCAGATGGGGCGATCGCGCTGCGTTCTTTTATCAAATTGACCGAAACCAAGATAGAACTTGAATCAATGACTGAAACTACCCTGTTTGTTTGCTCCCTATGTCGATTCTCCCAGGTGGAAGCTAGCCGCGATGGAGTTTCTGGCGGAGAATATCTGATTGACCAGCTCCGGGCAGAATTGGCGACTAGCGATCTACCCGTGAACCTGCAGCCCCTGCGCTGTATGGCCGGATGCAGCCATCCCTGCAATGTCAGTCTGGCGGCTCCCAACAAGCTCACCTTCATCCTGAGCGGCTTGTCTCCCACGGATTCGGTGACGGCCCTATCCCAATTCTGCCAGCAGTATGCAAACTGTCCCGATGGCAAAGTGCCCTACAAAGAGCGTCCCAAAGCCGTCCGGGATGCCACCGCTTTTGTTCTGCCGCCGCTACCTACCCCCTCAGAAACAAAGAAAAATGGTCGTGCAGCTAGCGTTTAGCCTGATAGCGGCAGCAACGGTAACTGTAATTGTATCAACTGTATTTGGCAAACAGGGGCGATCGCCCCTTAGTCAAAGACTAGCCCTTAGCCAAAGACTAGAGGGAGCGATCGCTATCAAGTCAACTATGAGTAGTTCAAAGTCAAGTCATATCGAGTTGACTTACCGAAGTCTGGACGGATTTGCAGATAGTAGGTGCCAGGTGCAAGTACGCTAGAGATACTGCCAGTCGTGGTATTGAAACTAGATTCTATGCTGTTGCCGTCGTCCAGAATTCCGTTATTGTTGGAATCCAGGTACAGGAATGTATCAAAAGACCCTGTTACGCCGACGACTGTGGCACTAAAGTTACCGGCAGTATTGACCGTAAATCGATAGAAATCCGCAGCATCAAGCTGACCGATATAATCTTGAGCGGTGTAGGAACCAGACAAATTTCCGATCGAAAGCGCCGAAGTTGTATCGCCACCCGGTTCTGGACTTGACGTGTAGTCGGGATAGGATGTCCGCGCAATATTTAAGTCATACCGAGTCGAATCACCAAAGTCTCTGTTGACCTGGAGGTAGTAGGTACCGGGCGTCAGAATCCCGGAAATACTGGCTGAACCAGTGTTTGTGCTGGAGGCAATACCGCCACCATCGTCCAGAATGCCGTTATTGTTAGAGTCCTTATAGAGGAACGTATCGAGAGAGCTAGGGGCACCCACCACTGTAGCAGCGAAGTCGCTAACGGTATTGATTGTAAACTTGTAGAAGTCTGCCTCGTCAAGTTGGCCGACATAATCCTTGGCGGTGTAAGCAGCAGGTAAATTGCCGATGGAAAGTGCAGAGGGAGTTGCGCTACCTGGCTCTGGATTTGACGTGTAGCTTGGGTAAGATGTCCGCGAAATGTTCAGATCATACCGGGTTGAATCACCAAAATCTCTATTGATTTGAAGGTAGTAAGTGCCCGGTGTCAGAATCCTGGAAATGCTGCCTGAATCGGTGTTGGTGCTGGAGGCAATACTGCCACCATCGTCCAGAATGCCGTTGTTGTTGGAGTCTCTGTAGAGAAAGGTGTCAAGAGACTCGGTCGCGCCAGTTATGACAACGCTCAGGTCACTAACGGTATTGACCGTAAACCTGTAGAAGTCTGTCTCATCGAGCTGACCGACATAATCCCTGGCAGTATAAGTAGCAGGAAGGTTGCCAATTGAGAGGGCCGAAGGAGTTGCTTCGCCTGGATCGGGATTTGAGGTATAGCTGGGATAGGAGACGCGCGTAAGATTCAGCTCATACTGAGTTGAGGCACCAAAATCTCTGTTGATCTGAAGGTAATAGGTGCCGGGTGTGAGAATCCTGGAAATACTGCCCGAGTCAGTATTGGTGCTGGAAGCGATACTTCCACCATCGTCAAGGATACCGTTTTTGTTGGAGTCCTTGTAGAGAAACGTGTCGGTGGAATCAGTTAGTCCAATAATTGTGGCACCAAAGTCACTGACCGTATTTACCTCAAACCTGTAGAAATCAGAATCGTCGCCTGTGCCCACAAACTCTGAGTTTTGCCAGGCTCCAGGAAGCTGACCGATGTTAAAGGCAGTATCGGGGGTTTCACCTGGTTCAGATGGCGGCGGTGGCGGCGGTGGTAGGATAGTGCTACCGCCACCGTTGCTATCCCCACCGGGTGGCGGTGGCGGTAGTGGTGGGTCAATGACTTCGATTGCCTGTGCGCTTGCCCTTAACTTATATCGGCTGTTTCCCTTTCTGACTCGACCTTGGACCTGTACGAAATACGTTCCCGCTGCCAGTTCTCGCTCAAGTGATTTCCGCTTCTGACCGCGCTTGAACTTGATCTTACCGACGGTGGATTCATCATTACTAAATAGCCTGACCTTAAGATTTGATTTGACCCGCTGAGGCTTGATGGTAAAGCTGCTGCGGTTTAGCAGGTTTAGTTCAAAGAAATCGACCTTGTCGGAGCGGGAGATGGCACCCTTGAGGGCTTTTCTGCCGTTAACGTTGCCGACTTTCCGGGCATCATCAAAACTGTCAAATGCTTTTCTGGACATAGAAATCTTTAAGTTAAGAGGGTAATCATAGTCGTTTACAAAGCCTTGAAAAGGAGATAGGTATCTGGCCATAAACAAAGCCGGTGGGGCTTACCATAGCGCCGCTTATTTATAGCTACCTACCTCCTGGCACTTTGTAGACAGATCGTGTTGAGGAGTAACGCTGGTTGACTGACAAAACTTACGAACCGCTGCCCGGAAGCCCTCACCCTAGCCCTCTCCCTTCGGGAGAGGGAACAGGAGCATTGGTTCGGCTCCCCTCGCCCTCTGGGAGAGGGGTTGGGGGTGAGAGCCACAAACTTTTGTCAGTCAATCAGGGAGTAACGGCAGCTACAGCGGTCCGACAAGCCTGAGAGAGGGCCTTGGGCGATCGCATCAAGCTTTTGAGTGGGCAATGCCCACCCTACGCCTACGCCATGCTACCTGCCCCCATCAAATTAGCTGTGTCAGACCAGTTAGGGGGCGTTACGCTTCCCTAACGCCCCAGCTTCCGGTACTTTCGGACGGCTACTTACTTCGAAGCGGCCACTGAGTACTGAGCTAAAGTTTGACGATTTTATATAAAAAAACTCCGTATTTGTTCGTAACGGTACGATTCTACAGAAGCACCTTTACGGAAGGTACGGAGTTTACGCTCTCTTTAATCTATCTATATGAAAAAACGGGAAACTTGAAGAGATTTTGAGCGATCGCCCAGCGGATATTGCCCGCCTGCTGCTCAATTCTGCTGCTTAATCACTGCGGGACCAAGCTCATCGACGGGAAGTGCCAGTGACCGTCACCGGAAAGCGGAGCTCAAATGGGGCAAAATCTCCTGGTACCACCGGACGCCCCTGCAAAACCAGTTCGTATCCGCCAGCTTGAGGAAAGGTGATATTGGCCCCCGGAATGTTCCTATAGCCTTCAGCGGCAATAGCATTCAGCCGGGGCTGGGCGATGGGGGCGTCACCGGAGCGGTAGGGCTGGGCTTGACACTCCCCATAGCTAAAAGCTAGGGGATTCTTGGTTCATCCACCATCCTTAAAACTGATCTGAGAGTTTTATCTCAAACTCCGCAACCCCTCACCAAACAGCCGCACCAAAATGGTCAAACTATCTAG
>JBHJGR010000383.1:0-3436 GCA_050331615.1 Elainellaceae cyanobacterium | reverse complement strand
CAGGTCAGCCTGCGGGTAGAGTTCTCCAGGGAATTTTCTGAGAGGCTGGAAGCTGCGACGATTCTCAAGATTCTTAAGGGGATTATTGCCCGGCGGTTGGCCCAGACGGAACTAGCGAGTACGGGTTGAGCCATCCAAACTGACAGTAGCGCTAGCCCAGATTTCGCAAAGTAGAAATATCCGCAGATTACGCAGATGGGCGCAGATAGAGAATCGGCAAGAACGTTAGTCATCTACAAAATCTGCGAAATCTGCGAAATCTGCGGACAAACACCGCCCTGACAAACGGTAAAACCTTTTCCAGAAAGCGCCCAAGGACACCAGAGGAACCCATCGTGAAAATCATCAGCCGCACCCCCATCGGAACCCAGCCCGTCTACGACATCGGTGTCGAGCGGGACCATAACTTTCTCCTGGCCAACGGTCTGGTCGCCGCCAACTGCTTCAACAAATCCCACTCCACCGCCTACGGTTACGTCACCTTTCAGACCGCCTATCTCAAAGCCAACTATCCCGTAGAGTACATGGCCGCCCTGCTTACTGCCAACAGCGGCGATCAGGAGAAAGTGCAGCAGTACATCGCCAACTGCATCGCCATGGGGATCAACGTCCTGCCGCCTGACATCAACCGCTCCGGCTATGACTTTACGCCGTCTGGGCGAACCATTGTGTTTGGGCTGTCGGCGGTGCGTAATGTGGGGCAGGGGGCGATCGAGCATATTCTGGAAGCGCGGGCGGCGGAGGGGGAGTTTCGGTCCCTGGCGGATTTGTGCGATCGCGTCGCCTATCCCAAAGACTCCCGCAGCGACTCCCGCACGGTGAACCGCCGGGCACTGGAGGCTCTGGTCCAGTGTGGTGCCCTGGACAGCTTCAACCCCAACCGCAACCAGCTCATGCACGACCTGGAGGTGGTGCTGGACTGGGCGCAGTCGCGGGCCAAAGATCGGGAGATTGGCCAGGGGAATTTGTTCGATATGATGGACGGCAATGGGTCGGGCAGCGGCAGCACCAGCGGCTTTGAGTCTGCCCCCGCCGCGCCCCCGGTGGAGGACTTTCCGCCCCAGGAGAAGCTCAAGCTGGAGAAGGATTTGCTGGGCTTTTACATTTCCGACCACCCGCTAAAGTCCGTGCAGAAGGCGTCCCGGATTCTCGCGCCCGTTAATTTAGGCGAGCTGGAAGAGCAGTCGGACAAAAGCACCCTCAGCGCCATTGTGATGCTGACGGCGGTGAAGCAGGTGACCACGAAGAAGGGCGATCGCATGGCCATTGTCCGCATGGAGGATCTGACTGGCTCATTGGAGGGGGTGATCTTTCCGAAAACCTTCGCCCGCATTGAGGAGCACATCCAGCTCGATGCCCGATTGATGATCTGGGGCAAGCTGGACCGCAGCCGCGACGAGCAAAGCCCGCAGATTATCCTGGACGACGCCGAACCCGTGGAGACGGTGCAGATGGTGATGGTGGAGCTAGAGCACCAGGATGCCGCCGACATTACCCACCAGCATCGGCTCAAGACCATCCTGCTGGATCACCGGGATGAGGACGGTCCCGGCAAAATTCCCGTAGTGGCCCTGATCACGGCTCCCCAGCAGCGGCAGTTTGTGCGCCTCGGTTCCCAGTTTCGAGTGATGGACGTGCAGGCGGCGGTGAATGCCCTCAACGCCCAGGGCTTTGTGGCTCGTGCTGCAGCCCTTTGTCCGGCCAATGCTTCGTGAGCTGGCTAGCTGGAGAAGTAGAGAAGTAGGGTGGGCATCGCCCACCGCAACCTCGCGGTTCAGACAATGGGCCGATGGTGGGCACTGTCCACCCTACGGTTTTATTTAGGGCGATCGCCCACTCCCCTGATCCCATCCCCAAGCCACACCTGCGCCGATCGCCTCTGCCAGCGTACTGATCAACCGATAGAAGGCGACGGTGCTGATCAGGATTCCAGCGGGCAACGTATCCCCCAGCAGGGCCAGAGCGGTGGCTTCAAAGACGCCAATGCCCCCCGGTGCGCCGGGCACCACCAGGCCCAGCATCCAGGCGAGACTGAAGGCGCTGAAGACTATCGGAATATTAGCTAGAGCGATAGGCGCGATCGCCGCCATCACCAGCAAAAATCCCAAACCCCGCAGTCCCAAAAATCCCAGCTCGCCCACCAGAGGCCGCAGGGGATAGCGGTGGAGTCGGGCGGCGTCGGTAGGGGAGAGGGCGATCGCTTCACTTGAGCCTTTTAGCTTACTCTTCGCCTGACTCAGCTTCCACAGCACCGGATTCAGCAGGCGGGGGTGGACGGTGGCCAGTCCCACCGCCAGTCCCAGGATCTGAAGCCCCCAGTTGAGCTGGCGGGCACTGAGGAAAGCGACGAGCAGGGCGGCGATCGCCATCAGCAGCGCCTCCAGCACCACGCTCACGGTGGCCTCAGTGACGGGAATGCCCACCCCCTTTGCCGCCATCACCCGTCCGTAGAAGTGCCACACGTTTCCCGGCAGATACTTGGCGATGTTGGTGCGCAGATAGGTGCGCGTACTCCAGCTCCCCGGTGCCGCCTGCCCCAGTTCCCGCAAAATCCACGACCACACCCAGCCGGACCAAACGTGAGCCAGCAGGGTGACCAGGAGGGCGATCGCCAGATAGCCCCAGCCCGCCGCATTGATGCGAATGGCGGTGACCTCCTGCCAGTGACGGCGCAGTGCCCCCGCCAGAAAAAACAGCGTGCCCCCTAAAATGACCCACCGCAGATAGGGTTTTAACCGTGATCCGAGCTGTTTGACCAGGGACATGTTTCCAGGGATGATTCCACGTCAATGTCAATAATTCCAGGCGATGCTGGCTTAGTCTAGCAACTTCTGGAAAAGGGTTCACCTCTTGTCAGAGCAGTGCGGTGTTTATCCGCAGATTTCGCAGATTTCGCAGATGGATAGCGTCCGTGCCAATTCCCTATCTGCGCCCATCTGCGGCATCTGCGGATCATTTAACTTTTGAGGGGTTCGGGGAGCTATAAGTCCAGCGCTGTACCTGAAAGGTCAGCGTCGGGATACAGGGACTCCCCGCATCGATTGAGGGGGTCGATACCCCGAAAATCGACCCACAATCTTTGGGTTCCAGTCGAGTAAAGTGCATACAGCACAAAAGTTTTAGGCTACCATACAAATGGTCTAACCACCCGTAGATTGAGAGTGAAAGTCAGGCGTTGCCGGGACCTCCAAAGTTCTAGAACGGTACTGAACTTTGACAACCGAAGTTAGGGCGTTCCATCCAGAACACTTTGCTTGGCGGCAAAGGACTGTGGGTGGGTAAAAACTTCGCAGGACAAAGGCAGCGTCTGTAAAGCTGTACCCAGGGACTCTGGGAATTGGAAACAGCCTGTCAAGTCGGTCTGTCGGGGGAAGAATCATGGGGTTCGACCTAGATCAGTGGCGTGGGGCAGGAATGCCTAATCGCGAGGTTAGGA
>JBHJGR010000382.1:0-39401 GCA_050331615.1 Elainellaceae cyanobacterium | reverse complement strand
CCCAACTGCACCGCCAGATCCCGCTCCATCGGGGTGGAGTTAAAGCAGGTCATGTAGGACTGGCCGGGACTGAGGCACTGGCGAATGCGCTCTACCAGGCGGGGCCGCTCCAGGATCTTGGCCGTGAGGGGCTTCATGGAGGAGTCGTAGGTGCTCAGCATCATTAGGCGATCGCGCGTGTGGGAGATGGGCACGCCCGGAATCAGCTGGAGGTAATAGTCCACAATGCTGGGGTGGATCGGCTGGGAGGTGATGTAGAGTAGCCGGGTGCGGGGGTTGCGCAGGCGAATCACGGAAAACAGCAGCCGCTCTTCGTAGTGGTGAATGCCTTTGATTTTCTCCAGCTCGCGTCCGTCCAGGCTGAGGGACGGCACCACCAGAATGTCGTAGGTGTTGCGGTCAAAATAGTCGATACTCTGCCAGCGATCGCGCAACTGAGCCTGGAGCTGGCGAAAGTGCCGACCGGGTTCCTCCACTGCCCCGCTGGTGGGGGCGACTGTCGATGCCGAAATGATTTCCTGCATGTCCCTAAATCAGTTCCGTTGGTGCTGAGTTGACACTAGATTCCGATTCCTAGCTACAAGGGAGCCCAGCCCCTTTCCTAAACACTAAACGGCCAAGTGCCAGATTGCGGGGCTGCCATTCATCTTTCTTAAGATCTCTCAGTGTATTTGCCCACTGGAGGCGATCGCCTCTACCGTGGGAGCGTTTTTAGGGACGATGACAGGGGGGCAATGCCAGCCAGGTCAAGGATTTGCGGAATCAGGTCTTCGCGGCGCACCGCCATCATGTGGACGCCCTGACAGAGCGATCGCGCCATCTGCACCTGCTCGGCGGCAATGCGCACGCCTTCTTCCAGGGGATGGGCGGCCCGCTCCAGGCGATCGACAATGGCATCGGGGATGTGGACACCGGGGACGTTGCGGTTGATAAAGCGGGCGTTTTTGGCGGATTTGAGCAGAAAGATGCCCGCCAGAATGGGGCGATCGCACCCCGCCGCAATCTGGTCCATAAACTTCTCTAGCCGCTCAAAGTCTGAGATGAGCTGGCTCTGGAAAAACTGCGCTCCCGCCGCCAGCTTGCGCTCAAACCGCCGCTGTAGCCCCGACCAACTGGTGCTCTGCGGGTCGATGGCGGCTCCGGCGCACAGATTGGTCGCGCCATCGGCCAGGGGCGCGTCATTGAAGTCGAAGCCCTGGTTGAGCTTGTCGATCAGCTTCAGCAGCCGGACGGACTCCAGCTCAAAAACGCCCCGCGCCGTGGGATGGTCCCCCGCCTTCACCGGGTCGCCCGTGAGCGCCAGAATATTGCGGATGCCCAGGGCATGGGCTCCCATCAGATCCGCCTGGAGGGCGATGCAGTTGCGATCGCGACAGGCCATTTGGCAAATTGGCTCGATGCCCTGCTGGCGCAGAATGGTGGCGGCGGCCAGGGAGGACATGCGCAGCACCGCCCGACTGCCGTCTGTAATGTTAATGGCATGGACGCGATCGCGCAGCAGCTCCGCCATCTTGAGCATGTGGGTGGGATTCCCTCCCTTGGGCGGCATCACCTCCGCCGTGATGAGAAACTGCCCTTCACCAATGGCTTGACGAAAGCGGGAGCCGGTGGCGTCGGTGGGAACCTGGGTATGGTTATGCGAGTTCAGCATTGAAAGATTATAGCGTTACGCTTTCGCGTTAGAACATTCAAGAGGCGTAGAACCCGCGCAGCGCTGGGATTCTACACTCAAACCTTAGCCCGTAGGGCTAGAGCGCGACAGAGGGTGGCAACGGGCGGGAATTTGAGCTGAGCGGCGAACCCAGATTTTCTATTTAACCATTCCAACCGGCGGAACACAGGCTGTCATGCCAACCTCTGCCGACGGGTAGTGCCCCTTTTCCTAGACTGGGGTGGAATAGCCCATGGCTTGCTTAACTTTTTGTAGGGTCTGGCTGGCGATCGCCTCGGCCCGCTCCCGTCCCTGGCGCAGCACCCCCTCCAGGTAGCCCTCCTCGAAGCGAATCTCGTGGTAGCGCGCCTGAATCGGCTGGAGAGCGCTGATCACCGCTTCCGTCAGCAGCGGCTTGAACTGGCCCCAGCCCATGTCGCGACAGGCTTCGGCTACGGCCTCTTTTGACTGGCCGGAGGTAATCATGTAGAGGGTCAGCAGGTTGTTGCATTCGGGGCGATCGGGGTTGTCGAACTCCAGACCGCGCATGGGGTCGGTCTTACAGCGCTTAATCTTCTTCTGAATCAGGTCCGGCGGGTCCAGCAGGTTGATGCGGCTAAGGTCAGACGGGTCAGACTTCGACATTTTCTTGGTGCCGTCCGTGAGGCTCATCACCCGCGCCCCCTCTTTGCGGATCAGCGGCTCCGGCATCCGCAGCACGGGCTCCTCTGGCGTGCCAAACAGGTGGTTAACGCGCACCGTAATGTCGCGGGTCAGCTCGATGTGCTGCTTCTGGTCTTCGCCCACGGGTACTTTGTCGGGTTCGTACAGCAGGATGTCTGCCGCCTGTAAAGCCGGATAGCATAGCAGTCCCGCCCCCACGTTTTCTCCCTGGCGCACCGCTTTCTCTTTGAACTGCACCATGTCCTCTAGCCAGTTGAGCGGCGTGATGCAGGTGAGCAGCCAGCCCAGCTCAGCATGAATCGGCAGGTGGGACTGCACAAAAATGGTCGACAAATCGCTGTCAATCCCAGCAGCCAGATAAATCGCTGCGGTTTTATAGGTATTTTCGGCCAGGGTCGCAGGATCGTGGGGCACGGTGATGGCATGCAGATCGGCCATGAAGAGATAGCTGTCGTAATCGCGCTGAAGGTCAACCCAGTTGCGAATTGCCCCAATGTAGTTCCCCAGATGGAGATCTCCGGTTGGCTGAATTCCAGAAAGAAGGCGCTGCTTACCCATGATGACTGGTTAAGGACTAGAGAGCAGAAGGCTACTTAGCTGCGGCTAAGCTTTGTTGATTAGTATGTCAGACACCGCCTGGTTAGCGCATCTTGACAAGCTGCCAGCAATAAATATCCGTGAACTTTCGGTATGGGAAAGCCAGATTTACGGGTTTGTTTCGGCTAATATGGTTTAATACGATGAACAATTATTAAGTATTGTAACGGCTAATCTCTGCGCTGACCCCCTTATTTTGCGCTCGATTCTTCCACTGCCCTTGCCCCCAGACTTGACTGCAATTCTGGCGATCGCCATAGCTCTGAACTCGTTTCCCGTCCATGCCATCCATTATTAAGTTTTACTAACCTGCTATGACTACAACCCTGTTCCTCGCTTACATCGACCAGCTTCAGCACTGTCTCTCTCTGGTACAAAATCCCCAGACCCAGGCCGATGCCGACAAAGAGTTTGAGCAGCTCTGCATAGCTGTCACCCAACAGTCTCCTGATGCTGGTCGCCTCCTGGCCGTCATGTGGGACGAGCTGGTTTCCAGCCGCCGCTCTGCCCTGTTTTGGGAGGAGCTGTGCAATGTCGAGAAGCAGCTCACAGATCGCATGGCGGAAAGCCATCTGCGTTTGCGGCAGAACTACCTGCGGCTAATGCAAGAGCAGTGAAATTTTTCGGCATCGACTTGGGCTGGTCATCAGGGGCCAGTGGCCTATGTTGTCTTGACTGGGTGGACCAGCGGCTACGGCTACAGCAACTGGAGCGACTAACGGCGATCGCCGACATCCTCCACTGGCTCGACCAGCACCTGGCGGACGGTGAACCCGCCGTGGTAGCGGTAGATGCCCCCACCCTGATTCCCAACGAGTCGGGGATGCGCCTGCCCGATCGCCTCGCCCACCAGCACTTCAGCCGCTACCACGCTGGCTGCTATCCCGCCAACCTGGGTCGCCCCTTTGCTGAGCGCACGGTCGGCTTTGGCCTGAGTCTGGAGGCACGGGGGTTTGTCCACGCGCCTCACCTCTCCACGCCCCAACCGGAGGGCCGCTACCAGCTTGAGGTGTTTCCCCACGCTGCCGCCATTCACCTGTTTCAGCTCGATCGCATTCTCAAGTACAAGAAGGGCCGAGTCGCCGAGCGGCGTGATGAACTGTCCCGGTTCCGCCATCTGCTGCTGCACGGCCTGCCCCAGCTCAAGCCGGCCCTACCGCTAGTAGATAACCCACCGGGAGCCAGTCTGCCCACCATTCCCGACAAAGGAACGGCACTAAAAGCAGTGGAGGATAAACTGGACAGCCTCCTCTGTGCCTACACCGCTGCCCACTGGTGGTATTGGGGGCGCGATCGCAACTGGGTTTTGGGCGATCGCGCCACTGGCTATATCGTCGTCCCCACCCCTTTCGGACGGTTGGGAGCCTCCTGAATCCACAACAGGTTCCGCCTAAGCCCAAAGGATTAACCCTGGCTCATAGGAACTGCTCAGGTAGTCATGCTTGGGCAGCACCCGCAGCGACAGCCCCTGGAGGCCACTGGAGGCGTAGGCAATGTTGGCAGTGTAGATGGCGGCCCCATCGTCGGCTGGGGCATCCCCCTGGTGCTCCATAATCACCGACTCACCGTTGGCAATTTCGCCATCCGCGTTGACGGTGCCCTTATACAGCTCCACCTGCACATCGGCGGGGCTCAGCGCCCCCAGGCTGATGCTGACCTTCACCGGCATGATTTGGTTGACGTGGATATCTGACGGTTCGGCCACGTCAATGGCGTTGACCCGAATGTCGTACCAGTGCTCAAACAGCCGGGTTTTCCACTGGGCCAGTTCTTTAGCGGGTTCATAATGCTCGGTCGTCATGACATTGAAGCGATCGCTCGCCGGGAAGTAGGCGCGTTCCGCATACTCCGCCAGCATCCGCGCCGTATTGAACCGGGGCAGGTTGAGGCGAATCGCGTCCTTCATCTTGGCAATCCAGCCACGGGGCAGGCCCTCATCGTCGCGGTTGTAGAACAGAGGCACCACCTCCTGCTCCAGCAGGTCATACAGGGCATTGGCCTCCACGTCATCCTGATAGTCGGGGTCGTCATAGTTTTCGCCATAGCCGATGGGCCAGCCCGTCCGCACATAGTCGGCTTCGTTCCACCAACCATCCAAAACGCTCAGATTGGGCAAACCGTTCATCGCCGCCTTCATGCCGCTGGTGCCCGACGCCTCCCGCGGACGGCGGGGAGTATTCAGCCAGACGTCACAGCCAGCCACCATCGTGCGGGCCACGTGGATGTCGTAATTGGGCAGGAAGACAACGTTGTGGGTCATCCCCTCTTCCCGCACAAAATGGACAATGTGGCGAATGAGTTCCTTCCCAGGAATGTCTTTGGGGTGGGCCTTCCCGGCAATGACAAACTGCACCGGACGCCGCCCGCCCGATTCCGTCGCCCGCAGAATACTCTTGATCCGGTCGAGATCCCGCAAGAACAACGTCGCCCGCTTGTAGGTCGCAAACCGTCGGGCAAAGCCGATGGTCAGCACCGTCGGATCGAGCACATCCTGGGCCTCCACCAGTTCACCGGGGGATGCCCCCCGCTGCCGCAGTTTCTTCTGCAGCCAATCCCGCACAAACACCACTAGCTCAGACCGCTGGCGTTCATGGTTGCGCCACAGCTCTTCATCTGGAATCGACTTCACCCGCTCCCAAATGGAATGGTCTGACGGCGCATAGGCCCAATCAGGCCCCAGGTAGCGCTCGTACAAATCCTGAGTGGATTTGGCCACGCAGCTAAAGGCGTGGACGCCATTAGTAATAGAAGTGACAGGAACCTCGTTGAGGGGGACGTTAGGCCACAGCCCCTGAAACATGGTCCGGGATACGGCACCATGGAGCTGGCTGACCCCGTTGACAAAAGTGGCCATCTTGATCGCGAGAATCGCCATGCTGAACGGCGCAGCCAGATCGCCAGGATTTTCTCGACCCAGGGAGAGAAACTCTTCCCGCGAAAGGCCAAACTTTTCCGCATATCCCCCCAGGTAATACATCACTTTGTCCGGCGGGAAGAGGTCGATGCCCGCAGGTACAGGGGTATGGGTGGTGAAAATCTGGCTCGCCTGGGTCACCTGGCGGGCCTGGGAGAAGGAGAGGTTTTGCTCTTCCACCATCATCCGAATGCGCTCCATCGACAGAAACGCCGAGTGGCCTTCGTTCATGTGGTACGCTGTGGGCGTTAGCCCCAGAGCCCGGAGCATTTTGACGCCACCGATGCCCAGCATGATTTCCTGGTGAATCCGCAGATCAATGTCGCCGCCGTAGAGCTGGTCGGTGATGTCCTGATCATACTGGCTGTTGGGTTCAATATTGGTGTCCAGCATGTAGAGGGGGACGGTGCCAATTTGCACCCGCCAAACGCGGGCATACACGGTGCGGCCTGGATAATCGACCGCAATCCGCAGTTCAGAGCCATCCGGGTTCAGCTCTGGGTGGAGCGGCATATTGTAGAAATCGTTGATGGGGTAGCGCTCCTGCTGCCAGCCATCGGCATTGAGGTATTGGGCAAAGTAGCCTTCCTGGTAGAGGAGCCCCACCCCCACCAGCGGCAGGCCCAGGTCGCTGGCCGACTTGAGGTGGTCACCCGCCAGCACCCCCAGTCCGCCCGAATAGATGGGCAGGCAGGATGTCAGGCCAAATTCGGCGGAAAAATAGGCGTAGCAGTCTTGCGTCTTCGCGGTGGAATGATCAAGCGATGCAGCGGCGGCAGCGGGCTTGAGGCGGTGCTTTTTGTACCAGGTGCGCTCTTGCAGATAGCTGTCGAGCTGGCGAACGGCCCGCTCCATGTGAGCCAGGAAGCCTTCGTTCTCTGCTACCTCCTGGAGCCGTTCCTGGCTGATGTTGCCCAGCATGAGCACTGGATTGTAGCGACTCGACTCCCACAGGTCGCGATCCAGGCGGCGGAACAGGTCGGTGGCCTCGTAGTTCCAGTCCCAGTGCAGGTTGTAGGCCAACCGACGGAGCGGTTCGAGCTGGGGAGGCAGGGCGGGGGAGACATTGAAGGTGCGGATAGGCTTCATGCTGGATGGTCTCTTCCTTTTATCTCGACGACATCAGATGGGGCATTTTGCATCCATTGTCTACCCTACCGCCACAAAAACCGCTTTGCTTAATAGTGTTTTTCTCTTGCAAGCTCTTGAGAGCGCTCTGGGGTTTAATACAATTTGTGGAGGTGTACGCCCCCGGCGGGAACGCACACCCCCACGAAAACAAGTTTGTTTAACGATTTAGGCGATTTTTGGAAATGATGATACCCGATGACGTAGGGGCAAATGGCCATTTGCCCTTACCAACCGTGCAACCGAGGGTAGGATTTTCCCCAGAAATCGCCTTGGTCATTCTTAAGGAAAGAGCCCCTCTTCTTCCCAGCGCGAATCTGGAGACTGCCGCCAGCGGCAATGCCGCATCGCAGAATCTCGGCTCGAATCTTAAATTTTGCCTAGTGCGCAATTTTCTACTCCTTTTGGTATATCCGCAGATGAGAAGGAGATCATTAATCTACATAGTAGGTCTTTAAGGATCCTCTCAATGGCTCAAGTAAAGGGAATCTTCGGACTCGCCATTTTTTGGGAGCTTGCCAAATCGATTCGGCTGCTCGTTTTTCTCCATTGGCGCTTCCTGTCCACCGATTGGCTTGCCTTAAGAAGTTAATTCGCTAATACCGTTTTTCTGTGAAGCTGCACACAACAAGGGGTTTAAGCCCCTTGTCTGCCCAGACTTTTCCTATCCGTCTTCATCCAAAATTGGTATAGGTAGGTAGCCAAAGTAAACGACGCTGTGGTGGGGTGCGCCTCCCGCCAGGGTGCGTTCCCCACTGGCTTTACCTATGGCTATGTCTTACACACGGCTCACAGCAATGATTAACCGGCAGTTGACGGTTCACAGTTAGGCAGAGGTGCGTTCTGCTCTAGCCCAGTCCGCCACGCCCAGATATGCAAATGAGAGTACCGATACTTGAGCAGGCATTCGGCCATGCGTAGCTGAATGCTGCCATTTACCTTCAAAAACAAATCGCAAACAAGTAGGGTTTAGGAGCAACTGATGATTTCTCACTCTGTTGATAACGTCGATAGCAAAGTTGTAGTGGCAACAGCCCGCCCCGTCACGCCTTTGAGTATCCTAGTCAGCCAACTGGAAACGACCGTGACCGCCATAGAGGATACGCCCTACCTGCCGGTAAAGATTGCGGTTCGTCTGCAGAAAGCCCTTGAACTGGCAGCAGGCTTAGACCCCTATCTGGAAGCATGTACAACCGAAGAATCAGCCGCGCTACGGGCGATCGCCCACCGAACTCGTACAGAGTGCTGGGAGAAGCTTTTCGCCAATGGTGGAACGGTATGTCCTCTAGAGCAAGAGATGCTTTCTGGACATGTGGAAGGACAGGTCCTCAAGATGTTTGTTCACATGACTCGGGCGCGGCGAGTCCTGGATATTGGCATGTTCACGGGATATTCGGCACTGGCGATGGCAGAAGCTCTGCCTTTGGACGGATGTTTGATTGCCTGTGAAGTTGATTCTTATGCTGCAGACTTTGCCCAGACCCTGTTTCACGAGTCTCCCCACGGCAGCAAAATTCAGGTCAAACTGGGACCGGCCTTGACGACCTTGGAGCGACTAGCCACCGCCCAAGAAAGCTTTGATCTGGTGTTTATTGATGCGGACAAGCGCGAATATATCCAGTATTTCCAAACCCTGCTGGATACGAGCCTGCTGGCACCTGACGGGTTTATCTGCGTCGACAACACCCTCCTACAGGGTCAGGTTTACTTGCCTGAAGCCGAGCGCTCTCCTAACGCACAGGCGATCGCCGAGTTTAATCAGGTGGTGAAGCAAGATCCCCGCGTAGAGCAGGTGCTGCTGCCCCTGCGGGATGGTTTGACGATTATTCGTCGCGTTTAGGGAGAAGAACCGCTGATGCCAACCCCCTTTGCAGCAGCGGTTGCAATTTGGCCCAAGCAAAGATGAGTCGCACCATGTTTCCACTCCTGTTCGTCCCCACCTCAATATCGCCCCCCACCTCACTAAAAACCTTGGGAGCCTTGCTGCTGCTATTGTTGGCCCTACCCGTCAACAGCGTAGTCGTGGTGATTAGCCTGCTATGGCAGGCCGTCCGTCAAGGGTTGTCCCCCGGACCCATTCCCGATCACAACGGGCAGACCATCATGCTGACGGGCGGCAAGATGACCAAAGCGCTCCATCTAGCCCGCTCCTTCCATCGAGCTGGCCATCGCGTGGTTTTGGTAGAAACCCACAAGTACGGACTGACGGGACATCGTTTCTCAAACGCAATCGACCGCTTCTACACCGTGCCCGCTCCGCAGAGCAATCCAGAAGGCTATACCCAAAGTCTGCTGGCGATCGCCAAAGCCGAAGGCGTAGATGTCTACGTACCGGTGTGCAGCCCCGTCTCCAGCTACTACGATTCCCTGGCAAAAGCTGCTCTATCGGGCTGCTGCCGAGTGTTCCACTTTGATGCTGAGGTGACTCGCATTCTGGACGATAAATTTGCCTTTGCAGAACAGGCGCGATCGCTCGGTCTATCAGTACCCAAGTCTTTCAAAATCACTGATCCGCAGCAGGTCCTGAACTTTGACTTTTCGCAGGAGCAGCGTCCCTACATCCTCAAGAGCATCCCCTACGATTCTGTGCGCCGCCTGAATCTAACCAAGCTGCCCTGCAGCACACCAGAGGAAACCGCGGCCTTTGTTGAAGGCCTGCCCATTAGTGAGGAGCGACCTTGGATTCTGCAGGAGTTCGTTTCAGGACAGGAATACTGCACCCACAGCACCGTGAAGAATGGAGAACTTCGGCTCCACTGCTGCTGCGAGTCTTCAGCATTTCAGGTCAACTATGAGCAGGTCGAGATGCCGCAAATTTGTCACTGGGTGAGCCACTTTGTTCAGGCTCTGGGACTCACAGGGCAGGCGTCTTTCGACTTCATCCAAGCGGAGGATGGTACTCCCTATGCCATTGAGTGTAATCCCCGGACCCATTCTGCCATCACGCTTTTCGATGACGCTGCTGGGGTTGCCGATGCCTACTTAGGAGCCGCCCCCTTTTCGGAGCCTTTGCAGCCATCGCCAGATAGCAGGCCGACTTACTGGCTCTACCATGAGCTGTGGCGACTGATGACTGCAAAGTCGCTTCAGCAGTTCCAGTCGCGGCTCCAAGTCATTCTTCAGGGTAAGGATGCCATATTTGATATCCAAGATCCGCTGCCCTTTTTGATGGTGCATCACTGGCAGATTCCCCTACTGCTGCTCGATAATTTGCGGCAAGGGAGTGGCTGGGTCCGCATCGACTTCAATATCGGCAAACTCGTCGAGCTAGGCGGCGACTGACCTGCTCAAGCACTTAAGTCGTTAAACAAAATCATTTCCTTGGGGGTGTGCGCCCCCAAGGAAATGCACACCCCACAAGTTGTCATTAGTTGTGCTTCAGCACTTAACCTCTTTTGTTTTTAATCGCGAATCAAACCATGAACACAGCAACGGATTTCAGTTCTAGCCAAGCAGCTCCCGCCCAAACTGCTCAGCAGCAGGCGTTCGGCCTGGTTTTGGCCTTTATTCAAAGTCAGTGCGTTTATACCGCCACCAAGCTGGGAATCTTCAATCTCCTTCAGGATGAGGGAGAGCAGGGACTGGGGGCGATCGCCCAAAAAACCAGTACCCAGCCTGAGAGACTTTACTTCATTCTGCGTGCCCTTGCTCACCTTGATGTTTTGCAGGAAAAGCCAGGACAGGTCTTTGCCCCTACAGAACTGTCTAGACTGTTCATCACCCATCAGGGACCATCGATTGGCCACCTAGCTCTACACCTGCTAGAACCGGCCCAGTGGGATGCTTGGAAAGCCCTGGAAGGGGCTCTGTACACAGGGGAAGTGCCCTTTGAGCGGGCCAATGGTCAGTCGGTCTACCAGTTTTGCCAAGACAATGCCTGGAGCGGGGAGGTGTTCATCAATGCCATGAGCTTTCTCACGGACCATGCGGTGGATGCCTTGCTAGATGTGTACGACTTTAGCCGCTTTGGTAACGTGATGGATGTCGGTGGTGGGCAAGGAGGGCTGATTGCCCAGATTGTCAAGCGGTTTGGCTGTCAGGGAATGCTGTTTGAAGTCCCCTATGTGGCTGAAACTGCGCCCGCATATTTGGCGAAGCAGGGAGTTGGTCCAGATTCGGTGCAGATTATTACCGGAGATGTCTTCGAGAAAATTCCTCAGGGTGCGGATGCGATTGTGATGAAATACTTCATCTCTGCCTGGAATGATGAGGACGCTACGAAAATCCTGCATAACTGCAAGGCAGCCCTGCCCCCCAGCGGTAAAATTGTACTATTGCAGGCATTTGTTCCAGATCTAGATGAGCCAAAGGTGGCTCCTGATGGCGTCATGCCCGGGATATTTGCCGTCCAGATCAATGTCGCCGTGCCGGGCGGCGGATGGCGCACCCGCAAGCAGTTTCAGACGCTGTTTGAGAACTGTGGTTTTCAGCTGGAGCGAGTCGTTGATACGTCAACCAACCTTTCAGCGATGGAATTTGGAATCGCAGGCTAGATCAATGCCCTGGCAACCTCAAAACAAGTACGTCTGGGACTTTTGGTTTGCTCGGCAAGGCCAAACCCTGCACCTGTTCTATTTACAGGCATCAAAGCTAGCCTGCGCCTACAATCCAAAGAAGCGGCACAACCTTGCCTCCATCGGCCATGCCGTACTGACGGAGTACGGCTGGCGAGAGCTAACGCCCGATCAGCCTGCCTTTGCCAGCCGCTCGGGAGAGCACTGGGATAATCTGTCGATTTGGACGGGCAGCATCCTTAAGGAGGGCGGACTGTATTACTTCTTCTACACAGCCCGGTGTCGAGAAGCGCCTTGGATTACCACTATCTTTGAGCGACGGCGATCGCAAAACATTGGCGTCGCCGTTTCTGAAGATCTGGTGAACTGGCGGAGAACAGCCACCTCCGCTGAGAAGCCAGTAATTCCCAACCCTGGTGAAACGAACGACTTTGACGGTATCAACTGGCACGACCCGTCTGTGATCAAAGACGACACGGATGGCAAATTCTATGCCTTCATCTGCGCCCATCCCCAGCAATCTCTGCCCGATGCGGGTGGTATGGTAGCCTATGCCACGTCGGCTGATCTAGAGCACTGGCAGGATGAACCGTATCGAATTCTGTATCGCAGCGACGAATTTTTCCTCCTGGAAGTCCCTCAAGTATTTTGGCGCAGAATGAACGACCAGAGCTGGCGACTTTATCTGCTGTTCAGTCCCCGCTGGAGTCCCTTCTTCAACCAACCCATCTCGATGGGCATCACCTACTATGTCCGCTCCCGGCCCATCGCCGACCGCAGCCAGGTTAGCTACGACCGCATCCCCTGGGAACCAGAACCGGCCCGTGTCCTGGCGGCGGCAGCCGGGGCCGGAAAGTTGCTAGAGCCAACCCTCATGGTTCATCCCTTGTTCTTGGGCTTTCAGTACGGCGATGAAGGAGATCACTTTGTCGGCATGGTCACTGACCCCCAATGGGCCACTTTTGCAGAAGACGGTACTCTCCAGCTCAGTCACTCTGACCCATTGGCAAAACCTTGATTGATCTAATGAAACTCCATCCCCTACAGCGCGCCATCATTCGCGCCATTGAACCCATCCCGACCGGGGTCTCAGAACTTGTAACGCCCAGTCCATTGGAGCAGGGGCAGGTTCGAATGGAAGAGGTCGTGACCGGAATGCTGCGATCGCTCCACTCAGAAAAACCGATGGTATGGGACCCTTGGATTGTGAAGGATGACGATGTTTATCGCCTCTTTTATCTCCAGGGTGTTGAGGGTAATGTCCCCTGGTGGACCTTTAGCCGTATCTATGGGGCCATTTCCAAAGATTTGGAGCACTGGCAGGATCTGGGCTTGATTCTGGATTTGCAGCCAGATATGCCCTGGGAGTCAGGACGCATCTGTGCGGGCTGTGCTTACAAGGAGGGGGATACCCTTTACCTCTTTTATTCCGCGGGGGGCAAAGAAATGCCCTATCTACACAATGAAGCGATCGGTGTGGCCACTTCAACCGACGGACGGCACTGGCAGCGCCACTGCGACCACTATCCTTTGATTCCCGACGAGCAGAATCCGTGGTACGGACGGTGTAACTGGACGGGGCACTTTCACTGGCGCGATCCCTACATCTTCAAAGATCCTAAGAGCGATCGCTACTATATGTTCATCTGCGCCAGTTCTAAAACCCCCGGTAATTTTCAGGGATGCGTCGGTGTTGCCGTGGCTGACCAGATTGCTGGCCCCTATCACATCCTGCCCCCCGCGCTAGTGACTTCTCCTGAAACCGCCCATGACTGGGCCTACTACCACATGGAGCGGCCCCAGGTGTTCTACCGATACGGGAAGTATCACTTATTTTTCTCCTGCTTCACGGTGCTAATGAATCCCCAGTGGATAGACGGGAAGCGATCGCACCGCGTCACTAATTCGTCTCTCTACTGGTATGTCTCAGACCACGTAACCGGACCCTACAGCCCTGTTGACCCAGATAACTTCATTGTACCAGGCAGCGAGCGCACGGGACTTTACGGTACAGCATTTCTACAAGCAAGTCCCAGCTCAGACGAGCTAATTGCCTATGGCTGGTATCACCGCCTTTACACCCTTGAGGTTGGGCCAACGTTTCGAGCCGTGTGGACCGGGGTGACTCAGCTGACCCTGCAGAAATGGTAGCGCGGGATCACTTGCTTGTGGGTATACGCCCCGGCGAGGCTCACACCCACAAAGTGCAGCTAATTGCGTTTGAGCGCTACTATTGGCGATCGCCCAAACGCTCCTCTACCAAGTGCTGATGGGACTGTGTCTTACCATTTGTGCGCGATTTGTGACGCTCAGATATAAACTGCTCCGGGTCAATTCCATCAAAAGTGGGGGGCAACCAAACTCGAATGACGAGCAGCGCTCCCAGCGCCAGCAGGAAGACACAGCTGACCAAAACTTGGATCCAGGGCGTCTCCAAAACGCCGCGCACAATAATTTCTCGCAGCACAGAAACAATTGATACCTCGACAGCGACCCCAATGGAAACGCGATGCTCTTGCAGATAGATAATGAGTAGACGAAATAGTTCCACCAGAATTAGCAGAAACAAAATATCTGATGTAACGTTTGGAAAGTCCAGCGGCGGCAGGAGTGAGAGCACCATCTCCCGCAGTTGGATAACCATGAAGCTGAACAGGCCAACGCACAGGCAAATAATGATTAGATCCTGCACGGTTTCCAGGAGTCGAATCACGCGATCATTATTTAACCAGCGATACCAGGGGAGAGAGGGAGATTGATTAGGATCCATAGGACAAATACCCGCTAATGACTGCTTACTAATGAAAGAATGGCGATCGCCATACGTCAGAACGAAAAGGTGGTGCGCAATACTCCAGTGACGGTTGTGTCGTTGTCGTCAAAGCCTTCGGGATTAAATACGACAAAAGCACCAGGCGTAACGCTAATGTTGTCATTCACGCGCAGGTTGAAGTATCCCTCCAGATGATATGGATCGGCGTCTTCAGGGTTGAATGCGTCGCCTCCAGTCGAGTCGCGATTGAGCGGTTGGCCAAAGATCAGTGCTGCGGTGTTTCCTTCACCCAGCACATCCCGGAAATGTAAGCCCACTAGCCAGCTCAAGAAGTTAGTAGATGCATCGACGCCCACGAGGTCAGCAAAGATGTAGCCGCCGGAAAGGGTTAAATCGACTCTGGGCAAAAACTGCCAGTTCAAGGTTGCGCCAAGCGAATTTAGGCGAATTCCCTCATCGAGTACGGCAAGGACAGCATTACCGCCGGTTGCCGCCAACTGATCGGCGTCTGGCGTAAACAGAACCGATCCAATATCCGATGAGCTGAGTCCAGTTCCAAGGATATTAATCTGATGGTAGCTATTAGCGTAGTTGAGTCCCAAGGTGAGGGTATCGGTGGGTGTAACCGTTAGCTGAGATGAAATGACGTAGCTGCCGTTGAATAGACCCGCTCCTAAAGGCGTCGGGTCTGGACTGAGGAGTCCATTGTTTCCAGGAATCGCGGCATTAACGCTGGCATAGAGGGCGCGCAGGTCAATGACGTCGGACGCATTCCAAATGAATCCTGCCGCAGTTGCTAGCCCAATATCCGAAGTGCCCCCTGAAACCCTGATGACTGGATTATCGGTCGTAGCAAAGCGGGAAATTGCGCCCTGACTATCATCAGCAAACGGGGCGATCGCCGGGAAGGCGTCAGTGACTTCCACATTTGACGCCACAAATGCCGATAGCTGATCGACAACTGGAAACAGGTAGAGCAGTTTATAGAGTGCAAAATCATTGGCTCCCCGGCTTGATAGGTCCTTTGGATCGGTGAGACCAAATTGGGGGGCCGTTCCCAGACTGACGTTACTGGCAGTCCCAAAAACCGGATCTCCTAAACCAAGGGTGCCAGGGATACTGCCGTCTGGGTCATCAACTCCACCACCAAAGTTAAAGGCTTGCAGGCCCGTGACCAATAAATCGCTGCCGGTAAAGCTAGTCGTGAAATTGAGCCGCACCCGATTATTGAATACAACCTGGGCCTCATCATCCTCCAACCCCCCAGCAGCTCCGGCAACTAGGAACACCACCTCGCCATTTAGCTTAGTCGTCGTTGAGAACTGATTGGCTTCAATTTCGGCAGTTCGAGCTTCCAGGGCATCGACTCGACCTCGCAGGGTTGCTAGCTCTGCGGCAAACTCGTCCTGTAGCCGCTGAACCGCAATTAAATCTTCACGATCGACCGTGTCTGCTAAACCCGCTGCTATGAGCTCATTAATTCGATCCAAACAAGCACTGAGTCCGGCGGCAAACTCGTAGCGACTCAAAGCTCGGTTTCCTCGATAGGTACCATCAGGATAGCCTACGATACAGCCGTAGCGTTCAACGAGAGACTGCAGCGCCTGGAAGGCCCAATCGGTTGGCTGCACATCAGAAAGTTGGGAAACAGACGTAATTTGGGCAAGCGGCTCATCGACTGGCAAGGGTGGTAGAGCTGAAGCCACGGTTGAGCTACGGCTATCCGTGGCTGTATTAGCTGTATTAAATGAAGCGATATCAGATGAAGCGATATCAGATGAAAGAACTGCTTCCCCAGGCTCACTGAACTCTACTGCGGCAGGCACTACCTCATTCGTTACCAGTGCCGCGACTGATTCAGTAACGAGTAACCCAGGTAGTGCGCTCAACCAGCCTACACCCGTTCCTAACCACCAACGATTCCGATTCAAAGCCATATAAACCTCAGTTAAATAGACCTACCATGCAAGCGCTTAATACTTGCGTTCTGGCCACCGATGGCCCCCAAAAGAACTTTTGTGAATAATTTCAGGGATCATTGATTACAAGCTGGGCTTTGATGGGTATTGGAACTTTCTGAGCGGCACTGCTCGGGCGGCGTACTCCCGTGCTGAATTTGCTGTCGAGACTTAGCTGTGATTAGTTCTTCTACGATGTCCCAAGCGACCGCAGACTCTGGGCTAGTCAAGCCTTGCCGTGTAGAAATCATGCGGGCGATCGCCAGCGCTGTCGCGATTTCCTGATCTAAACTTGAGGCCGATTTCAGTGACGATTCTGATGACAGGGAAGCAGACGGTAAAGTCCTTGGGGACGGGCGGGCAGACTTTGCCGTCAGGGGACGCTGGAGCGCTTGAATCATATCGTATTCCTAACTCTGTCTGCCACTTTAGCCATAAGTCAAAGTGATTTCAATATAGTGACAATATAATTTTGATTTATCAATCATAATTCTCGCTTATTGTATGGCGCTATTATGAGCAAATCCCCCGCGGCGCGGGGGATTTGCTCACGAACCCAAGCCCGTGCAGCATCATTAGGGAGTTTGGTAGCTCATGGCCATCACAGTTGCGTTTCCAAATCTGTAGACTGCAGGTAGCAGTGGCAGTCGGGTTTTTCAATAAGCGAAGCCGCGAAGCGGTTAAGCGCCACAGCCGCCAGTAGTCCGCCCCCCAAAGTACCTTCGGCTGTGAGATAAGGAACCTGCAACTGCATTAGCCGCCGCTTGGCGGCGGGAGCATGGCTGAAGCCGATGGGTAGGCCAATCACCAGGGCGGGTTGACGGTGGTGGTGGGCGATCGCCTCACACAGCCGCATCAGTACGGAGGGCGCGTAACCCACCACCCAGATATTGCCGTCGATCAGGTGGGCCAGTCGTTCATGCCAGTCGGTATCCTGCCAGAAGGATTGCTCGGCTTCGGTGGCACTGCTCACGTGGGGATTTTCAACTAGCGTCGTCCACTGGCAACCCAGGTGGGTGAGTCGGGTATGGTCGAGGGTGTTGGTCACGGCGGGGACATCACCAATCACCGTGCAGCCCGCTTTCAGAGAATCCCGAGCCGCTTTGATCGCGTCTTTGCTCAGCCGCACAAAGGGAGCCAGACTGACATCGCCGCAGGCTAATACCAGGTGGGACAGAATGTCCACCTCAATTTCAGGACGCTCTGAAAGGTCAGGCAGCAAATGCTGGAGGGATTCTCGAAAGTTTTCAGGATGGCTGGAGGCCGCCGCATCCAGATGCTGCCAGAGCGCATCGCTGAGGGATTGGGCGGTTTGCGTTTCGGCGTCCAATAGGCGCAGTTGGGCGATCGCCTCAGCCTGGATAGATTGACAGCCGCGATCGCGCCCGATTAACCCCTCCAGAGCGGTGGCCGTTTGCCGCAGGTTGACCAGCCGCTGCAATACAGCCTGATACTGCTGCTGGAGCTGCGGCAGGAGCGAATCGGCCCCATTCGCTTCCGGTTGTTCCGCCAGCATCTGCTTAATGTGGGCAAGCTGAAATCCCTGCTGCTTCAGCGCTACTATCCGTCGCAGCCGCTGGACGTCTGTATCGCTATAAAGCCGATAGTTGCCGTGGGACCGCTCCGGCGGCGGCAGTAAGCCAATCTGGTGGTAGTGCCGCACCATGCGAGGCGTGATGCCGTAACCGACGGCCTGAGTAAGTTCTTTGATCGTCAGCATATCCTTGACCTTAACACAGATGTCAAGGTTTATCCTGGGGCGGTTACACGATGGATGACAGAGCCATGACCAGCCGTTTTCCGATTCCCTGGCAGCAGCAATGCCGAAATTGGGTGCAGACCTATCCTGAAGCGATCGCCGCCATTACCTGTGGGCTACTCACCCTATTGGGATGGCTGGCCCTGGGCGGCAACTGGATCGGCGTGGGCGTTTGGGTTTTGCTGGCGGCCTATGTCATCGGCGGCTTTGATAGTGCACGAGAAGGCTTGACTACCCTCTGGCAGGAGCGGGAGCTGGACGTTGATCTGCTGATGATTGTGGCGGCGGTGGGGGCGGCTGTTCTGGGGCTGTGGCAACGGCAATACTATCTGCTGGTGGATGGAGCCGTGCTGATTCTGATCTTTGCCATCAGCGGCGCACTGGAGAGCATTGCCCTACACCGCACGGAGCGCAACATTCGTAGCTTGATGCAGCTCACCCCCGATACGGCCAGGGTGCTGACGGCGGGGCAGGAGCAACTAGTGCCTACCCAGCAGCTCAAAGTAGGCGATCGCGTCCTTGTCAAACCGGGAGAACTCATTCCCACGGATGGCCTGATCCGGGAGGGGGAAAGTGCGGTGAACCAGGCTCCCATCACGGGCGAGTCCCTACCCATCGAAAAGGCGATGGGCGATGAGGTGTTTGCAGGCACCATCAACGGCAACGGCGCACTGACCGTCGAACTGCACAAGCCGCCAGAAAGTAGCCTAATTCAGCGGGTGATTCGCCTGGTGGAGCAGGCCAAGACCACGGCTCCACCGTCCCAGCAGTTTCTCGAAACCTTTGAGCGGGGCTATGCCAAAGTCATCGTAGTCTCGGGACTGATGCTGGCAACCCTGCCGCCGCTGCTGCTGCAGTGGAGCTGGGAAACTACCATCTACCGGGCGCTGGTGTTCCTGGTGGTGGCTTCGCCCTGCGCGCTGATGGCGGCGATTATGCCCACGCTGCTGTCAGGAATTGCGCGGGGGGCGCGGCAGGGCATCCTCTTTAAGGACGGGGCGCAGTTGGAAACGATGGGGCAGGTGAAGGCGATCGCCTTTGATAAAACCGGAACCCTCACCACGGGCGCACTCCAGGTCAGCGATTTGATACCGGCCCCAGGGGTTGAGGCGGCCCAGGTGCTGCAGCTCGCGGCATCCCTAGAAGCCTACTCCGAACATCCCATTGCCCAGGCGGTGGTACAGACAGCCCAAAGGCAGAACCTCCCCTTGTTGCCTGCTCAGGCGGTACAGGCAGAAGTGGGTCAGGGCATTACGGGGCATCTGGCAGGGGTGCCCGTTCGCCTGGGCAAGCTCGCCTTTGTTACCGCCGATCTGGCCGTCGCCACGACCCCTCGGACCGCTGCTCTAGAGCGTCGGCAGCCAGAGGGGGCGATCGCCCCAGCACTCCTCCAGGCCAGCCAGCGGCTTGAGCAGGAAGGCAAGACCGTTATCTGGGTGAGCCAGCGCCATCAGGTGATGGGTCTACTGGCCGTTGCCGACCAGGTCCGCCCAACCGCCTCTGGACTGCTGACCACCCTCCGGCAACTGGGCATTACCGCAACGGTGATGCTCACTGGCGATAACGATGCCACGGCGCAAACGGTGGCCCAGACCGTCGGGGTGGGAACGGTCTACGCCAACCTGCTGCCGGAGGACAAAGTGACGGTCATTCAACAGCTCCAGCGGCAGTATCGCACGGTGGCCATGGTTGGGGATGGCATCAACGACGCTCCGGCCCTGGCGCAAGCCTCGGTGGGCATCGCCATGGGGGGAGCGGGCAGCGATGTGGCTCTGGAAACGGCTGATATTGTGCTGATGGCCGATCGCCTGGAAAAGCTGGAGCAGGCTATTCGCATCGGCAAAAAGTCCCAGCGCATCATTCGGCAAAACATTGCGATCGCCCTCATCTCTATAGCCCTGCTGATGGTGGCCAACTTCTTGGGGGAACTGACCCTGCCCGCGGGCGTTCTGGGGCATGAAGGCTCAACCCTGCTGGTGACCCTCAATGGCTTGAGGCTGCTGAGGCATTAGGGACCCTCTGGCAGCGGTTTACTGCTGATGTCAGACGTTTTACCTGGGTGAAAGAGGAACCCCGCGCTGTATGCGCAGCATCAGCGCCGGGAGAATGTCAGACAATGGGCGGTACTGGATTCGAACCAGTGACTTCTTCCCTGTCAAGGAAGCACTCTACCACTGAGTTAACCGCCCTAGGATCTGCTGCGCTACCGCAGCGCTCCGCCTAGCTGAGCTGCAGGTCCAGAACTCATCCACACGGTCCCTCATCTTAGCACAGGAATTAAACCTCAAGCAGATTGCTCCAAAAGGGTTTTGGTTTGGACCAATTAGTCAATTGGCAGGTACGGCTTGCTGTGCTCCACCCAATCTTCAGCTAGGGATGAGTTGTCATCAGCATTGCGGTCAAGCCAGTCGTGCAGCAGGACATAGAAGCAGGGGATGATGAACAGCGTCAGCAGCGTAGCCAGGGATAGGCCCGAAAACACTACAATGCCCAGCGGCTGCAAGAACTCAGACCCTTCACCCAGTCCCAGTGCCAGGGGAAACAGGCCCAGGACCGTGGTGACTGTCGTCATCAGGATGGGACGGAGTCGCTGCGGGGCGGCTTTGAGAATGGCAATGGCGGGGCCGATGTTTTCGCGATCGCGAATCTGATTTGCCAGTTCCACCATAATAATGGCGTTGTTGACTACGATGCCCACCAGCAGCACCGCGCCTACGATGACCGTCGCCCCCACTGCCGTTTGCGTTAAGAACAGGCCCCAAATTCCGCCTGCGAGGGCCAGAGGCACCGTCAGGATAATCACCAGCGGGTCGATCAGCGAGTTGTACTGCAGCGCCATTACCACAAAGACGAGAAACGCCGCCAGCAGGCCCAAGGTTCTAAGGGACGCCTGCAGTTCCCGATTAGCCTCGGCGACGGAGCTGGGAATGCGGGTGACGTCCTCGGGTAACTCCAGATCGGCCAGGATGGCGTCGACTTCCGCTAGGGCATCGCTCAGGCTCGCCCCCTCCACCAGGCTGCCCTCGATGAGTAGAATCTGCCGCTGGTTAATCCGCTGAATTTCCCCTGGTGCCCGCCCTGATACGATTTCAGCAATGTCGCCGAGCTGCACCAGCTGATTGTTGTCGGTGAATAGGGGAATGGTGGCCAACTGGGGCGCGGCCTGTACTGTACCGGGGGGGAGCTGGACGCGGATATCAACGAGGCGATCGGCCCGCTGCAGTTGGGTGGGCACTGACCCATCCAGGGCCGTTTGGATGGTTTCTCCCACCGCTTGGGCCGTCAGCCCGATGTCGGCCACCCGCTCCCAGTCGGGGCGAATTTGCACCTCGGGCAGCGGCGGCGCGGCATCAAATTCATAGCGGGCCAGAGTGGCGTTTTGATTTAGTGCCTCCATGACGATCTGGCCGGTTTCATCTAGGCTGGTCGTGCTGTTGCCCTGAAACACGACGTCAATATCGTCACGGGTGGGTGAGTTGGTGAGAATGAGGCCGCGCACCGAATCGGGACGAATACGGATGGAGGTGTCAATCAGCGGGACCTGGGTATCAATAGCCTGATTCACCCGGTCCACATAAGCCGAGATGTTGCTACCCGGCTTGAGGGTGACGGTGCTGGAGCCGCGCAGGGCGTTTTCGCTAGTAATGTTAGCAAATAGTGCTCCGCCCGAGGTGGTGAACACATACTCCGTTTCGGGCTGTGCCAGCAGGATCTGGTCGATGGTGGTCATCACCCGCCGGTTATCCTCAATGGGCGTACCGGGGGGAAACTGTACCCGCAGCGACGCCTGGCCGGTATCAATGCGGGGCAAGATTTCCTGAGGGAGTCGTCCCGCCATCCAGACGCTGCTGCCGCCCAGGATGATGAAGGCGATCGCAATTACCAGCAGCCGATGGTGCAGTACCCAGCCCAAAATACTGCCGTAGCGGCGGGTGAGCCGTTCTAGATGCCGCCCAAACTGACGAATAGGGCCTAGAGTTTCTATCCGACTTGACCAGCGGATCGTCAATAAGCGGGCGGCCAGGGTGGGCACCACCGTGAGGGCAATCACCAGGGATGCTGCCACGGCAAAGCTGATGGTGAGAATCAGCTCGTTAAACAGCAGGGCAATAAAGCCCCCAATCAGCAGAAAGGGCAGTACCGCCACCAGGTTGGTGGTCGTTGAGGCCAGCAGGGCCGATTCCAGCTCTTGGCTACTGGCCTCCGCCTGCTGCATCATCTGGCGTTCCACCTGCCGCTGTGAGCCAGCCGAAGATCTGCCGCCACTAGTTGAACCATTGGTGGAATTAACTGCGCCCACGCCTTTGGCAATGTTCTCCAGCATGACGATGGAGTTGTCCACCACGATTCCTACCCCCAGGGCCAGCCCTCCCAGACTAAAGACATTGAGGGACAGGCCAAAGAGACCCATCAGCAGCAGCGCCGTCAGGGTGGCCAGGGGAATGGCCAGCACGATAATGACCGTTTGCCGCAGCGACCCCAGGAAGAAGAGGACGGCGATCGCCGCTAGCCCTGCCCCGGTCAGTCCGGCGATCGCCACGTTTTGGATGGAGTTGCGAATGTAGATGGACTCATCTAGGGTGGCCGTCATCTCCATATCGGGCAGGATCAGGCCAGATTCCCGCAGCGTTTCCAGCTTGGCTTTGACGCCATCGACCACCGTGACAGTATTGGCATCCGGCTGCTTTTGGATGCTGACCTTCACCGCCGGTTGGCCGTTGAGGGTGACGCTGACCCGCTGCTCCTCCGTACCGTCGATTACCTGGGCGATATCGCCGAGATAGATCTGCTGGGGCGGCATCGTATCCTCGATTTCAATTCCTAGATTGCGTAGCTCATCCGCCGTTTGGAACTTGCCCACCAGTCGGGTCAGGGATTCTGCGTCGCCTCCCCGAATTAGACCGCCCGAGGTGTCCTGGTTGCGCTCCTCAATGGCATCCAGCACGTCCGTCAGGTCTAGATTCACTGCCTGCAGCCGCTGCAGATCGATGTTGACCTGCACTTCCTCCTGCACGCCGCCGGAAACATCCACATTGGCCACCCCCGGTACGCGTAACAGCTCCCGCGCCAGCTCTTCGTCGGCAAATACCCGCAGCGCCACTGGCTCCAGCGAGGAGGAAGTGAGCGCCATTTCGTAAACCGGCAGCTGGGACGGGTCAAACTTGAACAGCCGGGGCTGGTCAATGGTGTCAGGTAGTGCGTCCCGAGCGCGGTTGAGAGTGGCCGTGGCATCATTGAGGGCCTGGTCGATGTCTTCACCTGGCTCAAAGAAAAGGTCGATGCTGATGCGGCCCTCGCGAGTTTGGGAAAAGATTTGTACCACCCCCTCGGTGGCAGCGAGGGCTTCCTCCAGAGGACGGGTGACCTCATTGACCGCCACCTCCGGCACAACTCCCGGCGCATCAGCCCGTACGCCAATGCGGGGGTAGGTAATAGAGGGCAGCAAATCCACCGGCATACGGCCAACCACAAACAGCCCCAGCACAACGATCGCCAGGGTGACTACCAGGGTGCCGATATGGCGACGGATGGCCAGGGTGCTAATACTGGCTTTGGGCGCGAGGGAAGATTGGGCCATAGGGATGCAGTTGGGGATGGATTTCAGGTTTCTGACAGAACGCTGCGCTGGACTGTTTGCCCCGATGTCAGGGGGCGATCGCTCTCAACTACGTAGGTTTCTCCCGGCTCCAGGCCGGTGATGACTTCGACCAATTCTTCCTGACGCTGGCCTAACTGCACCGTCCGGGACTCGACCGTGGGCGACGGTCCCTCGCCATTGACCACAAACACGACCGCTTCTCCCGCCGCTGCGCCCACCTCAAGGGAACTCTGGGGAATCAGGACGGTTTCGCGGGGGGCCGCATCGATGTGTACCCGCGCCAGCAGGCCACTGCCAATCTGGCCCTCAGGATTGGGCATGGTAATCTCCACCGGAATCAGGCGGGCGGCGGCATCGGCCACCGGAGAAATACGGGTGACGCGCCCGGTAAACGTCTGCTCGGGGAAGGCGTCTAGCGTGACTTCGACCCGCTGATCCAGGCTGAGGCGGCTGCGATCGCGATCGGAGATATCGATATAAACATGCACCTCGCTCAGGTCCCCGATTTCTAGCACCGTGCCACCGGGCTGCACCACGTCTCCTGGCTCTGCCGCTTTGGCGAGGACGATGCCCGTCAGCGGTGACTCCAGGCGGGCGTAGGACAGTCGCTCCCGCGTCTGGTTGAGGATGGCCTGCTGCGACTCAACCCGCTGCTGAGCCGAAGCGATCGCCTGATCACGGGTGCGCACCTGCTCCTGGGCCGAAAGCAGCACCTGCTCAGCCGTGCGCTGATTGGTCAGGGCTAGCTCCGCATCCTGATCCGAAATGGCTCCATCCCTGGCCAACTGCTGGAGCCGCTTGGCGTCGGCCTCGGCCTGCTGCAGCGTCGCTCTGGCTTGCTCCACTCGGGCGCGGGCCTCGGCCAACTGGGACTGGGCCTGGTCGACCTCAAACTGCCGGGCGGCCAGCTCTGCTTCTGCTTCCTGCACGGTGGTTAGGAGGAGGTCGTCGTCCAGGCGGGCGATCGCCTCACCGCTGCTAACCCGATCGCCCACATCCACCAGCAGTTCCAGTAGCTGTCCCTCCACCCGCGAGGTCAGGGAAACCTGCTGGAGCGGACGGGTGGTGCCCGTGTAGCTGAGCTGACCAGTGGCCGCATCAGATTGGGCGATCGCGACATCCACAACCGGAGGCGACTCATCTTCAGCAGCCAGTGAACTCGACCGGTTGCTGCTCTGGGATTCGGCAGCACAGCCTGCAGACAACAATAGCCCTGGGAGCAAAAAACAGGGCACAATCCTTTGGAAACTCATAAAACGTCCCAATCTGGTTTGCCTGACGCCACGGCTTTAGATTTATTTAACAAATTTCTATTGCCGAAATTGTAGCAGTCCTGATAGCTGCTGCCCATAGTGTAATCTGTCGCGGCGAATCGCGCTGGCAAACGTCTGGACACAAATAAAGCAAGTGGGGCGCACCCCACCGTAGCGTCATTTGTTTGTGGCTACCTACTTATCCGAGGCGTAGGTCTAGGAAGCGATCGCCCCCGAAAGCTCCCGAAGCAAAGCCATTGCCTCCTGCGCTCGGGCGGCAGGGACAAACAAATGGTCGTGGTAGTAAGCAGCAACGGGATTGACGCTAATTTGATAGTCAGCCAGCTTGCGCGCAACGGCGGCAAGAAAGCCCACTGCTTCAAGGCTGGAGTGAACCGAGAGGGTAATCATGCAGAAGGTTGACTCGTAGGGCAGTGCCGCCCCATCGGCCTGCTCCCGGTCAAGGATGAGCGTCAGTCCCTCTTCTTCTCGAAAAGAGCCAATGGGCTTGAGGCTGTTAGGGTAAGGACTTTGATGGTCAACGCTGCAGAAGACATATTCCCCCTGCTGGAGCGTTGGCTGCATCGATCGCAACAGTTGGCCCAGGTCAGTTTCTCCTGACATCGTTTTTCTCGGTAGCTCGCTTGTAGTGATGCTACCGCTTCGTGACTATCCTGGCTATTTGAACAATCCTCAAGCGGTCAGGAGTTCAGGGTGCGGGCGATCGCGCTTTTCAGGTAGAAGAACGGACTGGTAGCGCTTCCCAAGAAAAAGGACCATTCGCAGGCCGCACTGGTTGTGGCTCGAATGCGAGTGCGATACCGAATCAGGTGCCCCGTGAGTTTCTTGAGTCCGCCCAGCAGACTTCGGATTAAAATCCAGGGCCGCATTGGTGGGCTGGCGGTCAGCATCCGCAATTCGCAGGTGCAGCGCCCGTGGAGCCAGGCCAGCGACTCCAGGTAAGGCTTTTCCATGCGGGAGGCCGGGATGCGGTGGGTAATGACCATTGCTGGGTTGTACCAGATTTGCCAGCCCGCTCTGTGTAGCCGCAGGGATATTTCATAGTCATTGCCCCCCCGCTGCCGCCGATGCAGGCGCTCGGGAACCACCGCTAGCCATGCCTGACGTCGGATTACCAGCCCGGCACCGGGGGGGAGCTGCAGCTTTTCGGGAGCAAATAGCTTCGGTTTGTCGGCATAGTTGCGCAGGGCTAACATGCCCCTGGCCATGCCCAAATCCTCGGGAGGCGGTACCTCAAACTCAGCTCGGACCTGACTCCCCCAGGCTCCCGCTTGGGGATGGGCATCGCCAAATTGACAGGCTGACGCGACCCAATCGGCGACCGGTAGAGTGTCGTCATCGAGGAAACCGACATATCGCCCAGCGGCGGCAGTGACGGCTCGCTGACGGGCATAGGCAATTCCCTGCTGCGGCTCGTGCAGATACGTGAGGGGTACCGGGAGGGTCCACTGCTCCTGGATTTGGCCTACAACAGCGGCAGTGTTGTCTTGGCTGTTGTTATCGATAACCAGGATTTCCCACGAGATTTGGCCATCGGTCACCTGCTGCCGGAGCTGTTCAAGCACCAGGGGAATCCGCTGTGCACCGTTGTAGGTGGGAATGGCAACGCTGAAGTCAATATTCATTAGGGAAAGTCCTTGGGGTGGACGGCGTGTGGATAGGGAGATGGGCGGATGGGTAAGGTTTTACTTCTGCCGGTTACTGGGGTGCTGGGGGCCGCAGACCGTGTCGCCAGCTGTAAAGCGGACTCAGAAAGCTGCTGGTGAATAGGGCCAGTTCGCAGGCGGCGGCCAGGTCTGTCCAGCTATGGATGCGGTGTTTCAGGAGGTGTAGCCCGATTTTGCGCAGATCGCTCAGCATATACAGAACCGTCATTAGGGGGCGCTGGCGGGGCGGCACACGCAGCATGCGGAGGACGTAGCGGCTGTGGCCAATCCCGCGAAAGAAGGGTAAAAGGTAATCCCGTTCAAAGCGGCGGCGAGGGATTTTATGGGCGACTTTCATGGCCGGGTTGTACCAAATTTCCCAGCCGCCCTGCTGAATATAGGTGAGAACTTCCATGTCTTCCCCCGCCAGCATGTCGCCATTTACCCGCCCCACTAAGACGGGACAGCGCGGCACTCGCTCCAGCCATGCCTGTCGACGCACCACCAGTCCGGCTGAGGGAGGCAGCAAGTTCCGGTTGGAGGCGTAGAGGAGGGGCTTGGAGCCGCGCTGGGTGATGGCCAGGAAGGGCACCAGCCGCTCTAGATTAGGCGGCACCTCTATTTCGTAGTCCCCAGCAATCTGGCTGCCAAACGCCCCCGCTTGGGGATGGGTCTGGGCAAAGGTCCAGGCATTGGTTACCCAGTCGGACTCGGGAATATTGTCGTCGTCCAGGAAGCCAATCAGGTCACTCTGGGCCAGGTGAACGGCGCGATCGCGCGCATAGGCCGCCCCCTGCTGAGGTTCGACCTCATAGCGAATTGGCACCGGACTGGTTGCCTGATAGCGCTGGACAACCTGGGGGGTGCGATCGCCACTGTTGTTGTCCACCACGATAATCTCCCAGGTGAAGGCGGCGGGAACCTGTTGCGATCGCAGGGCATCCAGGACCGCGGGCAGGCGCTGCTCGCCGTTGTAGGTAGGAATGGCTACCGTGAACTGAAGCGGAGGGGTTGGATTCATGCCAGGAGAGCCAGAAATGGACGGCACGGTGATACAGGATCCACAGTGCCTAATTTAACCCCATTATTTTAAGACGCCTGCCGCGGTAACCACTGTGAAAGCAGCGATTCTCCTTTGGTTTGGCCCTCCGTTAATCTACGGATGCTCCCCGTAGAATCCAGGAATTTACGCCATTGTGTGAAGTAAATCAAAAGCTGCCTGGAGCGTATCGGCTTCCTCGATGGGTTTGTCGTGCCGCCAGCGCAGAATGCGGGGAAAGCGCACGGAGATCCCGGATTTGTGCCGCTTGGAGGCAGAAATGCCCTCAAAGCCAATTTCAAATACTTGAACCGGAGTCACCGATCGCACCGGGCCAAACCGTTCGGTTGTGTGCCGCCGAATCCACTTGTCTAGCTCGTTAATCTCCTCGTTATCCAGCCCTGAATAGGCTTTGGCAAAGGGCACTAGCTCACCATTGTGCCAGAGGGCAAAGGTATAGTCAGTAAACAGATTGGCCCGCTTGCCGCTGCCCGCCTGAGCGTAAATCAGCACTGCGTCCAGGGTCATGGGCTCCACCTTGTATTTCCACCAGTAGCCCCGCTTCCGTCCCACCAGGTAGGGGCTGTCGATGGCCTTGATCACCAGTCCCTCGGCTCCCTGCTGCCGCGATCGCTCCCTCAAAGCCTGCAAGTCGGTGAAGGACTGAAACTGCACCAGTTCTGAGGCTTGGATGCGGTCAGACGGGAACTCCCGCAGCACCTCCTGCAGAAGCTGGCGGCGATCGCCCAGGGGTTTCTCCCGAATGTCGTGACCGTCGTGCTCCAGCAGGTCATAGGCGATGAAATGAACGGGGTTTTCCTCGCGCAGCTTTTTGGACACCCGCTTGCGCCCCAGCCGCTTTTGGAGGGCGTTGAAGTTCATGGGGCGATCGCCTTCCCAGCAGAGAATCTCGCCGTCGAACACGGTTCCGTTGGGGCCGTCTTGAAATGCCTCCTCCAGCTCAGGAAACTGGTGGGTGACCAGGTCTTCCCCCCGCGACCAGATGAAGACTTCGCTCGCCCGCTTGATAATTTGGGCGCGGATGCCGTCCCACTTCCATTCAGCAGACCAGCCAGCCAAATCCGTTTCCTCCCGCTGGAAGCGCTCCTCATCCAGGGGCGAGGCCAGAAAGAAAGGGTAGGGCTGGCTGGGGGCAAGCTCGGCCTGCTCTGGACTGGTGAGCTGCTCATAGAAGGCAATGGTCGGCTCAAAGTCTCCCATTAGCCGGTGGGTAAGCACGGCTTCGGCAATGCCGCACGCCTTCGACAGACCTTTGATCACCAGCTTCTCGGAGGCTCCCACGCGAAAGGCCCCCGTTAGCACCTTGTTGAGCACAAATACCTCGGCAAAGCTGAGAGAAGCCCACCAGGAGACAATCAGGTCCCGCAGGGCTTCCTCTGACTCGACGGTTTTAACGGTGGGAATGACCCGCTCCATCCACTCATGCAGCGGCAGGGTGAGAGCTTCCTGGGCGGCGAGGGGCGTGTCTTTCAGCAGCAGGGCAATGGTTTCGGCAGAGTCGCCCACGTGGGCATAGCAGTCCTGGAACAGCCATTCGGGAATGGGCGAGATGGAGAGGAACACGTCCCGCAGGACGCGGGAGGTGACCAGCCGCTTGCGGGTTTTGCCCAGCAGCAGGTAGAGCGCCCACACAGCATTGGCGGCGCTTTCAGCCTCGAAATAGGTCTGCAGTGCCTGCACCTTGGCATTGGTGGAGGTGGTGGCGTCGATTTCGTAAAAGAGCTGCGTGAAGCGCTTCATAAGCTGGCGATCGCCCAATAAATCATCTTACCTCTGCCATTATATTGACGCGCCACTCAATCCGCGGCACACTGGGGTCTTGACCTCCAGCCAGCGAGGCCGTCTCGCACAAAGTCATGAATCGTTTGGTGCTGCTTCCCATCGTTTGGTTTGTCCGGCTGCTTGTCCTTCTGCTAAAAGCGACGGGGCGAGGGGCGGGAACCTCGCTGCCGGGGCTGCTGGTGGGTCGCTATTTCCCCTTTGCCTTTGCCGCTTTGGTGGAGCAAATTCCGTTCATTGTCGTCATTACCGGCACCAACGGGAAAACCACCACCCAAACCATGCTCAGCGCCATTTTGGCCCAGGTAGACGACATCAAGGTGCTGCGCAACCGGGCCGGAGCCAACCTCAGCCAGGGCATTCTCTCCCAACTGCTGCGGCAGGCCAACCTGGGGGGAACCATCGATGCTACCCACGGCGTCTTTGAAGTGGAAGAGGCCACCCTGCCCCGCATTGCCCAACTGCTGCGCCCGCATCTGATCGCCGTCACCAACCTCTACCGGGACCAGCTAGATGCCTACGGCGAGGTGGACATGACGGAAAAGCTCATTCGAGACGGCATCGCCCAGTGTCCCCAGGCCAGCGTGGTGGTGAACGGCGACGACCCCCGCACCGCCCGCCTCACCCACCATCTCCCCAACCCCACCTACTTCACCGCGCTGCCCGGAGAGTATGCCCAGGAAGTTCCTTATGAAGGGCGATCGCCCCAACCAGACCAGACCTCGCAAAGCTTTCTCCGCGCCACCAAAATCCAGATCAACGACGACCTGACCTCCGATGTGGAAATCAACGGCAAGGTAGGAAAGGCGGAGATCAAAGATCTGCGCATCACCATCACCTCCCCTGGCTTCTTCCATGTCTACAACGCCCTGACTGCCATTACTTTAGCCAAGCTCCTGGGGGTGAGCGACGCCGCCATTGTGCAGGGATTTCGCCAGTTTCAGCCCGCCTTTGGCCGAGGAGAAGTGCTGGAGAAAGCCAGAGGTGACAAGCGGGTCTACTATCAAGTATTGCTGGTGAAGAACCCAGCGAGCTTTAGCCTGAATTTGGATCTGCTGCGATCGCGCCCTTCCTTAAAAATTCTCTTTGCCATCAACGACAACACCGCCGACAGCAAGGACGTATCCTGGCTGTGGGATAGCCAGCTGGAGCGGCTGAACGATGCCGAGATTGAGTGGCTGATGTGTACCGGCATCCGCGCCAAGGATATGAAAGTCCGCCTCAAGTATGCGCTAAAAGGCGATCGCGCCCCTGCCCTGCTGCAGTCTACCCAGGTTTGGGAGAGCATTCGGGAAGCCATCGAGCAGTCTTTTGACTTGGCCAAAGATGGCGATCGCATCTATGTTCTGCCCACTTACACCGCTATGCTGGAGTTTCGCAAAGTTATGGGCAAAGTTTTAGAATAGTAGCCTAAGTGCTTAAGCACAATGAATTACAGCTTGTGGGGGCGCACACCCCCATGTAAATAACTTTGTTTAACTACTGAACACTCCCTTTACCCTGATGTCTTTTACCCTTACCTTCACTCACCTGTATCCCGATCGCCTCAACCTCTATGGGGATGGCGGTAATTTGATTGCCCTGCAGCGGCGCTGTGAGTGGCACGGTATCGAGTGTTGCCTGCGGGAACTAAATTGGGGCGATCGCGCCCTGCCCGGCCAGACAGATCTGTACTTTATGGGCGGCGGTCAGGATGCCGACCAGCTAGCGGTGGTGGACGACTTTCATACCCGCAAGCGCGATGCCGTGCAGACCGATACCCAGGCAGGCGTCGTATTCCTGGGAGTCTGTGGCGGCTATCAGCTCATGGGCAACACCTTTCTCATGGGCAATGGCGATCAAACCCGTGGTCTGGGCATCCTCAACGCTGAAACCAAAGCTCCCAGTACTGAGGTAACGGCGCGCTGCATCGGCAATTTAATTGCAGAACTGCTGCCGCCCATCGGTGATCAACTATCTGAAATCTATGACCCGCCCCGCTCCGTTCCTAAAACCTTGGTGGGCTTTGAGAACCACTCGGGACAAACTCATCTGGGTCCAGGAGTAATGCCCCTAGCCCGGACCTTGTCTGGCTTTGGCAATAACGCAGAGGCTACCTATGAAGGGGCACGGTTCAAAAACGTATTTGGCAGCTACATGCACGGTTCCTTACTACCCAAAAACCCCCACTTCGCCGATTACCTGCTCTGGCTGGCTCTGGTGCAGAAGTATAACGATCCCAGTATCCGCCTCAAGGCTTTGCCCGACCAGGAAGAGTGGGCAGCCCATGCGTACTTCATCCAGCGCTACGGTAAAGCTAAAGCACTGGAACCCTCGTCCTAAAGATGAGCCTACCCACGCACCAGGCCCACCAGAGAGCCAAGGACAATGCCGCTTCCCGCCAGAGAAAAGATGCCGCCAAACAGCAGGCCAATCATGCGATCGTCCTGATCAACGTTTAGCTCGGCAACCGTGCTGGACTGCAGGAAGGCGTTAATTTCACTGGCGATCGCCTGCTTATTGCGCCGCCCCGAACTCCAGACCTCGGTCATGGGTACCACACCCCGCTCTGTTTGTAGCTCAACCCGATACAGCATATCTCCCTCGTCGTCTCGCTTCTCGGCCACGCTGGCCCCCTGGAACTCGCTCAATAGGAACGACCTAGAATCGGATCCCAGAAACCCATTGCTAATCAGGGCGCAGTCCCCTTGATTCGTAGGAGGCTCGGTTCGCGAGCATTCCAAGACCGTTTGCTTACCAATCAGGAGGGCAACTCCCACCCCGGCAGCAATAAACACTGGACCAAACAGCAATCCGCCAAGACACGATCGCACTGACATCGGTGAACCTCCAGGGTGGGCTAAATTTATAGGATAGGACTTACGCAATTTGGCGATCTTGTAGGCGCTGCATGCCCACAAGCTCCTCTAGAATTCTGGATGCCGTAGCAGTGCATAAGTCCTAATAGGACCAGATAATTTCTCCCTGTCTAGAGTTCCCAATTTGCCGCCGGGACTCTACAGCTCAGCATTCAGAACGTACAGCGCTACGCTTTCGTGTTAGGACGCTTAAGAGGTATGGAACCTCCGCGACGCGGGGGTTCCACACTCAAACCTTAGCCCGTAGGGCCATAGTACTCTGCCTGAGGCCAATATGAGCCTTTGATTAGGAGCACCTGCTATAGCGAGGGGATACAGCCGCCTCAGCAAGCTTCAGCCTGCCCAATTTGATAGTATGTTTATATTATTAAACCTTGGAAATTCGGACTAGGGAGTTCTGCCAGGAAGGCTCTAGCAGGTAAGAGCCCGAAGTATTATGGAGTGGCCCAAAACTTAATTCACGGGGTCGCCAATCAGCCACCCATGCTTACTTCCCTTCGTCAGGTGTTTCTTCGGCGTCAACGGTGCGGCTGGCTTAGATTTTGTCTGCCGATCGTCGTCAGTGCGATCGCCGCCCTCCTGATCGCCGCCCTGCCCGCCCAGTCTGTCAGGGTTTCCAGCTATGCCCTGGCCCAGCAGGCAGACTTCAACCAGCCGAGATATTATCCCATTCAGCCAAACCCTCCCAGCGAGAACTACCGGCCTGTCGGCCAGTGGCTGGGGCGGCTGGTGCTGCCGGAGCCAGCTTCCCAGGGGGAGCCAGAAAACCAGGACTGGGTTTGGCTGGAAGTCTACCACGCCCCGGCGGGCCAGGCCGCGCTGGTGGGGCAGCGGCTGCGGCTAGAGTGGAACCGGCAAGTTCCAGTCAGCCGCGACTATATTGGAGCCGTGACGACTGACGTCGCCCTGACGCCGGGGGCCAAACGCTATGAGTCTCTGGGGAACATGATCCCTAACCGATTGGATGGTCGCCAGCAGGTGGGGCCGTTGCGATCGCTGGCGGGTGCCCGTCCCCAGGATGACGTGACGGTGCGGCTAGACGCTGTGACGCTGACCACTGACGCGGCTGGCGCGCCGGTTCTGCAAACCGATTGGGAACCTGTCCAGGTGACGGGACGCTTCTATGGGCTGGTGAAGATTCTCGGCCCCAATATGGACCGACCGACGCATGACCGCGCCACCGTTTGTCCCGGAACCGAGCCCTGCCCCGAATACTTTCGGGTGCGCCACTACAGCCTCGCTTCCGGCGAATTCGATGGCGCAGAGGAAACGATTCGCATTCCGCAACAGCCCCTTGACAATAACCAGCGCTTGCTGTCCACGCCTTACCAGATTGAGCAGTCTCCGGCGGGCGATCGCGGCTGGTACATCTACGGTGCTGCCGATGCTGAGGGGGTGTTTACGGTGCAGGCAATTAAGCCGCGATCGCTCGTCCAGCTCCGCCCCGACCAGGTGATTGCGGGAATGGGAGCCGGGCTGCGCTACCTGCGGCAGGAGAACTGGCAGGAGATGGGCGATCGCAAGGGCATGGTCCAATCGGTTTTAGTCAATCCAGCACCTGAGGCGATGGATCTGGACGATTGGCAAGAGGGCGATCCGGCCCTGGTAATCCACCTTTTTGGCGGCATTGGCGGCGCAAATGGTGAGCCAGCGGCGGGCTGGACGGTGACGGGCCACTTTGCCTTTGGGCTGGCTACGGTAGTGCGGGAACCGCTGGCAAACGAGCGCCAGTTTGACATCGTGTATCAGCAAATCTATGCCCACAATCCCAACGGCATCGTGGCAGGCTCCCTCGACTGGACGGCCTACATGGGCGATTTGCAGCGGGGTTGGCTGGGGACGCGCCCCGTCTCCGATGTCCTCGTCCGGCTGGACAGCCTGACGCCGCTGCAGTTGGGCAACACGCCCCTCTCTCCCCTGCGAGAGCTGCTGGTGCAAACCCAGATCATGGCGGCCCGCTATCGCACCGGCAACGGCACCGGAGTGGCGGCAGTCACGCCCGCTACCTCCTGCGTACAGGACTCCAGCCAGGCTCTATATATCGCCATCGAACGGCTGAAGCAGCGCATCGATTCCACGCCGGAGTTTATCACTTGGCTGGCGCAGCATCCCGATGGCCCGGCGGCTCAAAGCTTTCGCGCTCTGGTGTCCCTGGGGGACGACCTCTCCCAAGCCTTGGTGCCCCGTGGGGTGGTGCGCCCCGACTGGCGGCAAAACGCCGAGTATCTGGCGGGCATTGACGGGCAGGGCACCCTGAGCAACGAGTTCACTCTGGAAAACGTTCTGCTGAGCTGGCGCACCCTGATGCCCCGCTCCGCCTATGACGAAATCAGCAGCATCTTCCTGGCCCACGATGCCCAGCTCTGGTTTCTGCGCACCAATCAGGTAGGCGGCTGGGACGCCAGCATCGCGCCGATCGCCCCTACCGCTCTCCTGGGGCAGCTGCCGCTGGTGCCGACGGTGGTGAAGCGACTCACCAGTGCCATCCTCGCGCCGGTGGACGGGCGCGATTGGCTGGTGTTTGTGGCGATCTTTGGGGTCTATGGCGCGATCGCCCTCCCCATCGGCTTCTCCTCCGGACTCCTCCGCCTCGCCCCCATGCCTACCTCCCTGAGGCTGGTGAGGGGCATGGTGCAGCTCTTCTTCCTGCCCTCGCTGCTGGAGGAAATCATCTTCCGGGTGCTGCTCCTGCCCCACCCCACGGAAGTGCTGCTGCCCATGACCTGGCTGGGCTGGGCGACCCTGAGCCTGGCACTGTTCGTCCTCTGCCATCCGCTGAATGCGTTGACGCTCTATCCTGCGGGACGACCCACCTTTTTCCAGTGGCCGTTTCTCCTGCTGGCAGGGCTGCTGGGGGTGGCCTGTACTCTGGCCTATGGCCTAACCGGCTCCCTTTGGCTGGTGACCCTGCTGCACTGGCTGGTGGTTGTCCTGTGGCTGTTTTACTTGGGGGGACAGTCGCTCTTGTATCCTGAAACGAAGCTCTCGCCCATGATGAAATAAAAAGCTTTACCCAAGAGTCTGCAAAGCTTTGGTGAAGAACCGGCTCAATGGAGTCGTTTCGCTTAACCTAGCTCATAAGTACACGGCCATCAATAAACCTAGTGGGGTGCGCCCCACTGTAGCGTCGTTTACCGATGGCTACCTACTGAGCGGATGGCCTGACGCTGCGGCGATCGCAAACTTTCATTCAGGAGCAAAAGACGCCATGCCCTTTCAGAAAAGCTGGAGCCGAGTTTTTCCTGGTGTCCTTGCCTTCCTCTGCTGCCTGGTCATTAGCCAAGGGTTTGGAACCTCCTGCAAGCGGATATATTCCCTCGATCAACAGCCCACCGCCAGTCTGGAGCCGGTGATTTTGGCAGACGCTCCGACTTCCCCACCTATCGCCGCTCCTGCCGACGCCGCCCAGCAGCACGAGCACGCCGCCCTGCTCGATCTGGTGCCCATTGGCGACGCCACCCATGTGGCCGTTCAGGACGGGGGCTGGTTCGATCCAAAGGTTTGGCAGAGTCGTCAGGTTCCCGGCGACGGAGCTCGCGTGCTCATTCCCGAGGATATTGCGGTCATCTACAGCGACATTAGCGATACCAGACTGTTTACCCTCCGGGTTGACGGCCAGCTAGCGTTTGCCCCCGATCGCGATACCAAAATGGTGATCGATACTCTGGTCGTCTCGCCCATGGGCCAGCTCACCATCGGTTCCCGGCAAGCGCCCGTGCAAGACGATCACATCGCCCAGATCGTCATTGCCGATAATGGCCCGATTGACAAACGCTGGGACCCGGAACAACTGAGTCGGGGCCTCATTTCCCAGGGCGTGACCGAGATTCATGGCTCCGAAAAAGTAACCCACCTGAAGCTGGCGCAAGACGCCCAGGCCGGGGATAGGGAGCTGGTGCTGACCGATATCCCCAGCGGTTGGCGAGTGGGCGATCGCCTGGTTCTCACTGGAACCCACTACTTACCCGATCAGTGGAACGGTTCCGCAGGGGTCTGGCAGGGCACCCAGGATGAAGTGCTGACCGTCAAAGCCATCCGCGATCGCACCGTGCTGCTCGAACAACCTCTGGCGTATGACCACGATAGCCCCAGGGACAGCCTGAAAGCCGCCGTCGCCAACTACAGCCGCAACGTAGCGATCGCCACCGAACATGCTGCCGACCTGCCCGCTGACCAGCGGGGCCACGTCATGTTTATGCACTCCGACCGGGTAGACGTGCGGTACGCAGAATTTTACGAACTGGGGCGCAGCGACAAGTCCAAGCCGCTGGACGATTACCGGCTGGACGCTGACGGCCATCGGCTGCTGGACGAGGCAGGAAAACCCATCAAAAATTCCCCGGAGGACATCACTAACCAGCGAGGCCGCTATGCCGTCCACTTCCACCGGGCGGGCGTGGACGATCCCGATCGCCCCCCTGCCATAGCCGTGGGCAATGCCGTCTGGGGTTCTCCGGGCTGGGGCTATGTGCATCATGACAGCCATCTGATTCTGGACAGTAACGTGGCCTACAGCGTATTCGGGGCCGCATTCGTAACTGAAACCGGCAACGAGATTGGGGCGTGGCGTCACAATATCGCCATCAAATCTGAAGGACTGCGCCGTATTTCCAAGGCCGGAGCCGATGTCATTAACCACGACCTGGCTCGCAATGGCACCGGCTTCTGGTTTCAGGGGCGCTTGGTCGAAGACGAGGGCAATATTGCCGCCGGACAGCGCCACAGCGGGTTTACCTACATGCTGCGAGGAAACGATCAGAAGGACGTATTGAGGGATAACCTACCCGATCCCGCGATCGCCCGATACCGGCCCACGCTTTCGCCCGCAGTTCCCCCCATTCGCGGCTTTCGCAATAATGAGGCGATCGCATCCGGGAAGGGGCTGGAGGTCATCAAAGCCAATGCCCGACAGGGGCACGATGTGCGCAGCGTTCTGGCGGGCTTCACCGCCTGGGAGGTGGAGGACGGGTTTGAGGTGCAGTACACCAGCAAATACACCTTCAAAGACTTCCTGCTCATCGGCGCAGCAGCTCGGGCCAAAACGGGGGCCGACTTTGCCCAGAATGCGGAAGACATGGTGATTAACGGCGCGACCATCGAGGGCTTCAAGGTTGGGATCAACTTCGAGAAGGAGAGCACGGCTGGCGACCTGGATGACTGGCATTTCGTGTTGATCGACACGAAGCTGACCCATAACGAAACCGATTGGCAAAACTTCGACTCGGATGTCGATAGAACCATGAGTCGGGCCGACCTGAAGCCCGAACGTCTGAGGCTGGAGCTGGATGACCAGGCCGATTTTGTGTTTGATCCCGACTCGGGCGATCGCCAGGCTAGCATCACGGGCATCAAGCACGACAGCATTGGCGCGATCGCCTTCCCCAGCGGCTTGGATACCTACCGCTTTGACGATAAAAGCCTCAGAAGTCGCCTGCAGCAGGGCTATTTTGTGGATAGCAAAGGAACTCGCTTTATCACAGTGGAAGAGCTGGTGAGCGATCGCGCCAGCGGCGAATTGCTTGAGCTACGGTTTGCCGTTGTGCTCACCGACGACTGGCAGGATTCCACCCTGGGAGGGCTGCTGGGGCAAGCTCCCAAACTAGGCACCTATCCCGGCATTGTGCAGCCCGGACCCGTCTCAGCCGATTTAGAGACCTGGCTTGAGTTGTAGGGGGGAGAGCGTCAATTAAATGTCACATTACCTTCGCTTAAACAAGGTATGAGAACCTGACAGTTGGTTGAGTAGGCAGCCACGAGTAAAGCTAATGGGGGTCACCCCTCACCTGATCTTACGGCTGTGTACTTAAGGTTTCTGGATTCTGTACCGATCTGTTTATGTGCATCTTGTATTTCACGCAGAAAAGCTCGAATCGCTTCTTCTCTCGCCAAACCTATAAATTCTTTATTTCCAGCATACTTGCTGCTATTGTCGCTTCAACATCGAGCTTATTGGGTGGAATATGCCAGCCTGCCCAGGCTGAAGCTGTAGATTTCGTGATCGAACGGTTTATTGTGGGTCCCATTGCGGTGGGTAACTTAATTGCAGAAACAGAGCCGCTTATCAGAAACGCGATCGTTAGTCAATTTTCGCAAAACTCAAGCGCCTCTGAGGTTCGAGTCGTAGTTTTGGGAAATTACAAGGGCGAAACAATCCCCGTCTTGACGACCGTTGTCACTCGCGGCCAATGGCAAGAAGCACCTCAAGTTGCCCTCTGGACGCGCTACAGTGGTGCGTCTGAAACTCTATTTGCTCGGTTGGACAACGGTGAAGAAACAAGTGGCCGCCGCCCGGCCGCTTCCCTTCCAGTACCGCCAACCTCAACGACCTCAATCGATCCCGTGGTGCAGGTTGAAGAAGCTTTTGCTGAAGGGCGTTTGACTCGCAGAGAATATCAGGAATTAGTGGATGCTCTAGATTAAGAAATGTGTGCCTCAGGCAGGGGCGAACTCCACTGGCTTTTTTATGGCCATGTACTTACAAGCTCCTAATCAGGGATAGCTTTTTTAGCCAAAAGAAGCTGAAGAAATCCAGGTAGAGTGACATCCTCCAGTTAAGCTGTGGCGTGAATTATCTTAAACTCCGATTAACCCATTTATACACTGATTATGCGAATATCTAGACGTATCTGGTTAGGCATGTTTGTACATCCATCGGATCTCACAAAAGGCTCTCGGCTTTTGGCGTGTCCGGCTTTTTAGATGGGTTTTCATGTTCTTATTTCGTTTTTGTGCGATCGCTCTATCTGTGGATGTATGAACGCTCTTACTGACTATGATAGACAGACTACGGCAGGTCTTTTAGTGAAGTGATTGGCGCTTTTTAATGCTATGTTTGCCTGATTTTCGTCGTGTTTCCTGTTCAATAACAGCAGGACGTTTGTTAGCCCATCATCATTCACTACTGGTTTTACTGCTGTAGCCTGTTTCTGTTCATGATTGGGTTTTTAGGAGGGCATTGTTGATGCAGTGCTCTCAGATTTGTGTGCTTATTTTTAGCTTGTCGCCTAACACTGTCGATTTCACCCTGAGAGGAAATTTTTTCAATGGTTTCACTGTCAAGACGTAGGTTTTTTGGAGTCATGGGTGCGAGTGCCGCGGGTGCTGTTGCCCTTTCCCCACTCCAGGCATTTCTAGCCCGCAGAGCAATGGGGCAGAATCCCGTGGTTGAGGGGTTTGGTCCCCTTGAGCCCAAGCTTCCAGCGAATAT
>JBHJGR010000381.1:0-2713 GCA_050331615.1 Elainellaceae cyanobacterium | reverse complement strand
GTGCCGTTTTCCCGCATCTCGGTGAGCACCTGGTCAAATTCGGCAGCGAGGGGAGAGTCTTTGGGGAAAGCGATCGCCGAACCAGACGCCCCATCCGATTCCAGGGTGACAAACTCCAGGTCGGGGTTGTTCTGCACATAGCCCTTGGCCACCGTGTCTTCCACAATGGCGGCATCCAAACGGCCTGCCTTAATCTCCTGGATTAGTTCGCTGATTCGATTGCGGGGCTCAATGGTTAGCTCAATATTCTCGGCTTCCCCTTTGGCTTCCTCCTCCTGGATAGAGCCGAGCTGCACGCCGACGGTCTTACCCGCTAGGTCGTCGTAGCTCTCAAAGCCGGAGCCAGCGGGGGCAACGATGGTGTTCTTGGCGTCGTAGTAGATCTGGGAGAAGTCTATGCTTTGCTTGCGCTCTTCGGTGGGGGTCATGCCCGCCATGGCAAAGTCGGCCCGCTCAGCCTGGAGCGCCGGGATAATACCGTTGAAGTCCATATCCTGGATTTCCAGCTCGTAGCCCAGCTCTGCGGTGATGTATTTGGCGATGTCAATGTCAAAGCCGATGGGTTCGCCGCCCCCATCAGCAGTCTCGTAAAATTCGTAGGGAGGATAGTCGGCAGAGGTAGCCATCACCAGGGTTTCGCCCCCCTGAGCGGCAGTATCCGCATCCGCCACATCGGCTTCGTCAGCAGAGTTGCAGGCAGTAACGCCGCCCCAGGCCAGCATTGCCGAGAGGGAAACGGTGAGAAGAAAATTGCGTCGCTTCATGATTTCGTCGAGTCAGCCTCAGAGCACAAATGACAGAATGATTTGAACATCATACACACCCGCTTCAGGTTTCAGCAGGGGACCCTACTGCTGGTAGGACAGATCTGACATGGGCGATCGCCCCGTCCCTTACGCCATAAGGAATTCGCCAGCCTTGCAATTGTTACGAACCCTTGACATCAAACACCTAGACGATTGCTGCATTAGCATAAGATCGACGGCCCCGCTTGACGGTATTCAATGTAACCGTATGACGATGAACAGCGATCGCCCCTCTCCCCACTCCGCTCCCACCATTCCCGCACTCCTCGCCCCCGCCGGAAGCTGGGACTGCGCCAGGGCCGCGGTGGAAAACGGCGCTGACGCCATCTACTTTGGTCTGGAGCGGTTTAATGCCCGCATGCGGGCACAGAACTTTACGGAGGCGGATTTGCCGGCACTGATGGCGTTTCTGCATCGGCGGGGAGTGAAGGGCTACGTGACCCTGAATACCCTGGTGTTCACCGACGAGCTGCCGGACGCCGAGCAGTACCTCCGCACCATGATTGCCGCTGGGGTCGATGCCGTAATCGTGCAGGACGTGGGCATCTGTCGCCTGATTCGCCACCTTTCCCCCGACTTTCCCATCCACGCCTCCACCCAGATGACCATCACCAGCGCCGCCGGGGTGGAGTTTGCGCGATCGCTCGGCTGTCAGCTCGTGGTGCTGGCGCGGGAGTGCTCCCTCAAGGAAATCCACAAAATTCAGCAGCAGTTAGCCGACCACAACGTCGCCCTGCCCCTGGAGGTGTTTGTCCACGGGGCGCTGTGCGTGGCCTACTCCGGCCAGTGTCTCACCAGCGAAGCCCTGGGGGGGCGCTCTGCCAATCGGGGAGAATGCGCCCAAGCCTGCCGCATGACCTACGACCTGATTGCCGACGGGGAGCGGGTGGAGTTGGGCGATCGCCGCTATCTCCTCAGTCCCCAGGACTTAGCCGGGCTGGAGGTGGTGCCAGACCTGGTGCAGGCGGGGGTGTCGTGCTTCAAGATTGAGGGACGACTGAAGTCGCCGGAGTATGTGGCCAATGTCACCCAGGTCTACCGGCGGGTGATTGACCGGGCGGTGGGGCAGGCGATTCATCAGGGAAGGGAGGGGGCGATCGCCCCCGCACCTCGTCCCCCGCAAACCGGACCCGATCGCGCCCAGGACCTATATAACCTGGAGATGGCTTTCTCTCGCGGACTCTACACCGGCTGGTTTCGCGGCATCGATAACCAGGCTCTGGTCCATGCCCGCTTCGGCAAAAAGCGGGGAGTTTACCTGGGGGAAGTGACCCGCATTCGTAAGGGAGCCGTCACCCTCTGCACTCAGGCCCCCATCAAGCCAGGGGACGGCGTCGTATTCGACGGCGGCCAGCCCGACGCCCCCGAAGCAGGCGGACGGGTCTATACCGTTGACCGGCAGGGCGAGCACACAGTCCTCACTTTTGGCAAGCAGGCTCTGGACTGGCGGCGGGTGCGGGTGGGCGATCGCCTCTGGAAAACCAGCGACCCCGACCTGGATCGCCAGCTCCGCCAGACCTTTGCCACCGACCAGCCCCAGTACCAGCGCCCCATCCGCATCGAAATTCACGGTGAGGTTGATCAGCCGCTGGTGGCGATCGCCCGCGACGAACAGGGCCATATCGTCCAGACCGCGTCCGCCATGCCGCTGGTGGCCGCCCACACCCGCCCCCTCTCCACCCAGCGGTTAACGGATCAGTTTGGACGCCTCGGCAACACCCCCTTCTACCTGGCCGACCTCACCAACCACCTGACCGGAGACCTCATGCTCCCCGTCAAAGAGCTCAACCACCTGCGACGCACCCTCGTCACCCCACTGGAAGAACAGCGATCGCACCCCCACCCCTGCCACCTCCACCCCACCCATTCCCTCCAAACCCTCCTCCCCACTCACCCACCCACCCCCC
>JBHJGR010000380.1:0-4063 GCA_050331615.1 Elainellaceae cyanobacterium | reverse complement strand
CTGAGACCGACATTCGGGAGTATGTGATACGTCGCAAGATTAGCGGTGGCACCCGTTCGGATGCTGGACGGCGTGCCCGTGATATGTTTGTGGGGTTGAAGAAGACTTGCCGGAAGTTAGGAGTATCCTTTTGGCAGTATTTGCTGTGTCGATTAAGAAAGGACCGGCAGATTCCTCCTTTGCCAGACTTGATTTGAGCCAAAGCTAGAGCCACTGCATAGGTTGCAACGCCAGCCTATCCCATCCGCCATGAAGTATTTGATACCAGTGGTTTTCGAGCTGTTGCGCTCAAGCTGTCTGATAAGGCTGGCTCGTCCCCAGGTTTCCCGCCGCCAGATATCCCTCACCCCCGGATTGCCCTGTTGAGAAGGGGGTGATATCGTCTAGCCTTGGAGCGCCTCTGAGACGCCTATACCTCTCTGTTTTTGAGCAATCATGACGCGAAGACTGAAGCTTGTTGTTCTATCTTTGGGTGCGATGCTACTCGGTCAGGTTCTGGTCGGCTGCGGCAGTAGCCAGCCCGAATCAGCCAGTTCTGACCCATCTGCCGAAGCGCCATCCCAGACTGGCTCCGCCGAGCAAATCGTCCTGGCCATCGGTGGCGAAAGCGAAGAGGGCTATGACCCCACCCTGGGCTGGGGCCGCTACGGCTCTCCCCTATTCCAGAGCACGCTGCTGAAGCGGGATGCTGACCTCAATATCGTGAATGACCTGGCGACCGACTACAGCATCAGCGACGACGGTCTGGTTTGGACGGTAACCATTCGAGACGATGCCCTGTTCTCCGATGGAGAACCGCTGACGGCGGCGGATGTGGCCTACACCTTCAACCAGGCGGCAGAGAGCGGCGGGCTGACGGATGTCACCGTGCTGGAAGAAGCCGTCGCGGTGGATGATACCACCGTGGAGCTGCGGCTGCGGCAGCCTCAGAGCACTTTTGTCAATCGCCTGATTACCTTGGGCATCGTGCCCGAACACGCCCATGGCCCCGACTATGCCCGCAACCCAATCGGCTCCGGCCCTTACCAGATGGTGCAGTGGGACGAGGGGCAGCAGCTCATCGTGGAGGCCAATCCCAACTACTATGGCGAGGCCCCTGGCATCCAGCGGCTGGTGTTTCTCTTTGTGGAGGAAGACGCCGCCTTCGCCGCCGCTAAAGCCGGGCAGGCCCAGGTGGCGAGTGTGCCCCAGTCCCTGGCGGTGCAAACCATCGACGGCATGACCCTCTACGACGTCACCAGCGTCGATAACCGGGGGCTGATGTTCCCCTACGGCCCCAACACCGGGGCAACCACCCCAGACGGCGACCCCATCGGCAATGACGTGACGGCGGATCTAGCCATTCGGCAGGCCGTGAACTACGCCATTGATCGCCAGACCCTGGTGGAAGGGGTGCTGGAGGGGTACGGCTCTCCCGCCTACGGGCCGGTGAGCGGGCTGGCCTGGGAAGAACCGGAGGCAAAGATCGAGGATGCCCAGCCGGAGAGAGCCCAGGAAATCCTGGCGGCGGGCGGCTGGACCGATGGCGACGGGGACGGGGTGCTGGAGAAGGGCGATTTGCGGGCCGAGTTCACCCTCCTCTACCCGGCCAATGACAGCACCCGGCAGGCTTTGGCTCTGGCGGCGGCGGAAATGCTCAAGCCCATTGGTATCCAGGCCAACGTCGAGGGCAAAAGCTGGGACGAGATTGAACCGGCCATGCACAGCAACGTGGTGCTGTTTGGCTGGGGCAGCCACGACCAGACCGAGATGTATAACCTCTACCACAGCCAGATGGCCCAGGGGGATTTCTACAACGCCGGTTACTACGCCAATCAAACCATTGACGAAACCCTGGATCTGGCGATGGGAGCATCCTCGGAAGCAGAAGCGATCGCCTTCTGGAAAGCGGCCCAGTGGGACGGCAGCCAGGGCTTCACGGCCCAGGGGGATGCGGCCTGGGCCTGGCTGGTGAACCTGGATCACACCTACTTCGTCAGCGACTGTCTGGACATTGGCCAACCCCAGGTGGAACCCCACGGCCACGGCTGGCCCATCACCGCCAACATCGCGGAGTGGCAGTGGACATGCAACTAAGGCCGCTGCTCACCTTTGCCGCCCAGAAGCTGCTGCGGCTGGGGCTGTTGCTGCTGGCGGTGGCGGTGTTTACCTTCGTATTGCTGAGCCTGTCGCCCATTGACCCGCTGCAAGCCTACATCGGGGCCGACATGATGCAGATCAGCCCAGAGCAGCGGCAGCTGATCGCCGAGCGCTGGGGGCTGGATCAGCCGATGCTCCTGCGGTTTTGGGACTGGCTGGGGCAGTTGGTGCAGGGCAACTGGGGCACCTCGATGGTGTTTAACCAGCCCGTGGGGGCGGTGATTGCCACCCGGTTTCAGGCGTCTTTGCAAATGCTGGCGATCGCCTGGCTCCTCTCGGGCGTCCTGGGGCTGGGGCTGGGCATTCTGGCGGGGGCACTGGCGGGGAGCTGGGTTGATCGAGCCATCCGCCTCTATGCCTACACCCTGGCGTCGTCCCCCACCTTTTGGGTGGCGCTGCTGCTGCTGATTATCTTCTCGGTTTCCCTGAAGGTCACCCCCATCTGCTGCGCCGCTCCCCCTGGCGTCCTGGCGGCGGACGTCACCCTCTGGCAGCACCTGCACCACCTGCTGCTGCCCGCCATCACCCTCAGCATTATCGGCATTGCCAACATTGCCCTGCACACCCGCCAAAAGCTGATCGACGTGCTGCATAGCGACTATATCCTCTTTGCCCGCGCCCAGGGAGAAAGCCTCTGGGGCGTAGTTCGCCACCACGGCTTGCGCAACCTGATTCTCCCGGCCCTCACCCTGCAATTTGCCTCCTTGAGCGAGCTGTTTGGCGGCTCGGTGCTGGTGGAGCAGGTGTTTGCCTATCCCGGCCTGGGGGAGGCCACGGTGCAGGCGGCGCTGCGCAGCGATGTGCCGCTGCTGGTGGGCATCGTGTTCTTCAGCGCCCTATTCGTCTACACGGGCAACACCCTGGCGGATCTGGCCTATCCCATCGTTGACCCCCGCATTCGCCTGGGAGGCTGGCAGTCATGACCATCACCGCCCCTACCGCCGTCCCAGACCCAAAACGCCGCAGCAATCGGCGGCAGCAAACCCTCTGGGGCATTGCCCTGTGCGCCCTGTTTCTGCTGGCCATCATCTTCAGCACCTGGGTGATTGGCGACGATGGCCTTAGTCCCGTCCTCACCCAGCGCAACCAGCCCCCATCCCTGGCCCATCCCTTTGGCACCGATTGGCTGGGGCGAGACATGCTCAGCCGCTCCCTCCACGGCATGTCCCTGAGCCTGCGGGTGGGGCTGCTGGCGGCAGGCATTAGCGCCCTGATTGGTACCGGGCTGGGCCTCGCTGCTGGCACCCTGGGGGGCTGGGTCGATGCCGTGATTACCTGGATTGTGGACGTGTTCTTCAGCCTGCCCCACCTGGTGCTGCTGATTCTCGTCGCCTTTGCCGCTGGCGGCGGCACAACGGGGGTGATTATCGCCGTCGCCCTGACCCACTGGACGAGTCTGGCGCGGGTGATTCGGGCGGAGGTGCTGCAGGTCAACGGTTCTGACTATGTGCAGCTCTCCCGCCGCTTTGGCCAGTCGCCCCTGTGGATTGCCCGCCACCACATGGTGCCCCACGTCATTCCCCAGCTTCTGGTGGGGCTGATTCTGCTGTTTCCCCACGCCATCCTGCATGAGGCGGCCCTATCCTTCATCGGCATCGGCCTGTCGCCCCATATTCCGGCAATCGGCATCATTCTGGCCGAGTCCATGCGCCACCTCTCCACCGGCTACTGGTGGCTGGGGGTGATGCCGGGACTGCTACTGCTGCTCTCGGTGAAGGCATTCGACTGGCTGGGGGAGAACCTGCGGGCTTTGCTGGATCCGAAAACCAGCCAGGGGTAGGGAGAAATGGCACAGCACCCTGCAACCGATGGTCAGCACCCCCCCATACACCCCACCCCCCCAACACCCAATCGAAACAAACCCCAACAACGCGGTGGCGTAACCCCAAAATCACAAGGGCGGCACCGCCAACCGATATAGGGT
>JBHJGR010000379.1:0-13307 GCA_050331615.1 Elainellaceae cyanobacterium | reverse complement strand
GTAGTAGCCCAGGGACTCTGGGGAACGGAAACAGCCTGTCAAGTCGGTCTGTCGGGGGTCTATGACCTAGACAAGTGGCGTGGGGCAGGAATACCCAATCGTGAGGTTGGGAAGCCCGCGCTGTACCCGTAGGGTCAGCGTTGGGAGGATGTCACCTCTTCTATACAGAGACCACTGAGGAGGATCAGGTTTTCTTCGGAATAGGCCGAGCAGCGAGAAAGAGTAGCGGCCAAAGCAGGGGAATTACCCCGGTGGAGCTGGGCGATCGCCTCTGCCACGGCTGGCTGGATAACGCTGTGGGTTAACCAGGTTTGACGAGCCAGATAATCTGGGGTGGCAAACTGGCGCTCAATCAAGATGGCGTCAATGCTGTAGCGCCGGATGACGGACTGGACGGTGGCCAAATCAGGGCTGTAGTGGAGGGCGATCAGGGCTGCCATGCGTTCGGTCATTTGCCGGTAAAAGCGGGGATGGTAAGCGATCGCCACTTCTTCATTCACCAGGACCGACCGCTGGGCAAAGGCAGGCAGGTTGTCGGCTTCCGGAGCAAGGGAAGCGATCACCCAGTCGGGAGGCTGGGCAGCGAGGAACCGATAGAGACCGGGGTGGGTGCCCACAATCCAGCCGTGGGTGTCGAGAAATAGCGGGGGGATGGCGGGTAGGGTAACAACGGCGATCGCAAACAGGCCCGTCAACGCCATCCCAAAGCGGTGCAGCAGAGACAATCGATCAGCCCGTCGGGTGCGCCACCACTGCCAGCCCGCCTCCAGCAGCCCGGTGAGCACCAAACCAGCGGCGATCGCCATCACCATCCGCGAACTGTAGAAGGTGTAGCGGCTGGGCAGATAGAGGCGCGGAAAGAGTCCGTGGGCAAGGATAAACAGACCCAGGGAACCCAGCAGTACGTCTGCCAGCACGATTGCTGCGGGGGAAATATTAGGTATTTGTAAACCGCTCCGCTTATCTTTACGATTCCCTATGTTCAGAAAAAAAGGCAGGCCTACGGCGGCCCAAAGGATGGGCGGAAACAGCGGAAAGCGCAGGCCACTTGCCCCGCGAAACCAGAAGCTCAGAGGAGACACGCCAAAGTAGGGCCGCCGTCCATCCGGGCCAAACTCGCGCATGGCCTGCATCTGCGCCGCTGTGGCCAGATCTCCCCACTCCTGGGAAAGGGATTGAGAAAAGAATAGGGCGATCGCCACCGTCACCCCCAGCCCCATGAGCCACAGCCGACCATCCCCTCGCGGGGTGGTTGGGTACAGGCGTCCCCGTGCGAGCTGCACCGTTAAGGTCGCCAGGCTGACGAGCAGCAGTTGGGGGTAGACCAGCCCCTGCAGGGCCATTACTGCCAGACAGGGCAGGCGCGATCGCCGCACCAGGTAGTACAAAAACGCCGCAAACAGGGGATAGATAAACGCCCTGGGAGTCGCCGAAATCAGGTCATCTTTAAGCCAAATGTTTTGGTTGAACACCAGCGCCACCAGCAGCCCCGCCAGCGGATGGGGCCAGAGCAGTGCCGTCAGCCGCACCAGGTAGACCGTCGCCACCAGCGCCAGCAGCAGCGGCAAAACTTTTGCTGCCACCAGCGGTTCCATGCCCAGGTGGGCGATCGCCCCATACAGCGCCCGAAACCCTAACGCCTGCAGCGAGGTGTAGTAGTCGGCAATCACATCGCTGGGAAAGAGCTGGGGATCGATCAAGCGCTGCAGCCAGACGATATGAAGGCGAGCATCGTCCTGCACAATGTAGGGGTGGCTGAAGGCGTGGTAGATCGATACGCCGCCGAAGTAAAGGGGAATCAGCAGGCTCATGGCCAGGGTCCACTGCCACCGCCTTGACGAAAGATTGCTCAGATTCGTACCCTCTTGGTCATAACCATTGTGCATCTTGTACTCAGCGATCTGTTTCAGCGGTCTGTTTCAGCGATCTGTTTCAGCGATCTATTTCAGCGATTGTGTCCTGCCCCAGTGTCCGCAATGGTCCCCATATCCACCCATTCCTCCCCAACTCTAGTTGATTTGCTGAGCGATCGCGCCCAGCAGCAGCCGCATCACACCGCCTTTACCTTTCTCCGCGACGGGGAAACCCCTGCCCCACCGCTTACCTACGGAGAACTGGACCGACGAGCACGGGCGATCGCGGCCTCGCTTCAAACTGTCCTGCCCGTGGGGAAACGGGCGGTGCTGGTCTATCCCTACCATGCTGGGCTAGAGTTCATTGCTGCCTTCATGGGCTGTCTCTACGCGGGAGTGGTAGCGGTTCCCAGCCATCCCCCCCGCAACCGCTACGCTTTTACCGATCTGTCCGCCCGCCTCGTCGCTGCAGACACCACCACCCTACTCGCCCCTGCTTCCCTCTGTACCAAGCTCCAGCGCCAGTTTGCCGAAGCGGGTGGGGCAGACAAGGCTGAATCTAATCGTGCCGACTACCGGTGGATTGTCCCCGAAGAAATTCCTGAGGCGATCGCCCCTGACTGGCAGCGGCCCGATCTCAAGGGGGACAGCCTCGCTTTCCTCCAGTTCACCTCCGGGTCAACGGCGCAGCCCAAAGGGGTGATGGTGACCCACCACGGCCTGCTCCACAACCAGCGGGTATTGCAGCAGGCGTTTGGCCACACGGCGCAATCCATTGGGGTGGGGTGGCTGCCGCTGTTTCACGACATGGGGCTGATTGGCAACGTCCTCCAGGCTCTCTACCTCGGTACCTCCTGCGTGCTGATGTCTCCCATTGACTTCATCCAGAAGCCCGTGCGCTGGCTCCAGGCCATTTCCCGGTATCAAGCCACGACGAGCGGTGGCCCTAACTTTGCCTACGACCTGCTCTGCCGCTACGTCACGCCGGCACAGAAGCAGACGCTGGATCTCAGCCGGTGGAGCTTGGCCTTTTCAGGAGCCGAGCCCGTGCGGGCCGAAACCCTGGAGACGTTTGCGGCTCAATTTGCGTCCTGCGGCTTTCGCCGGGAGGCTTTCTATCCCTGCTACGGCATGGCCGAGGCGGTTCTGTTCATCACGGGCGGCACCAAGGCAGTAGTTCCCACTCAGATCCAGGTGGACGAACGTGCTCTGGCAGAAAATCGGGTCATGGTAACGGGCCGATCGCCCCGGAGTCGTACCCTGGTGAGCTGTGGCTATCCCTGGCAGGGAAGCGCGATCGCCATCGTTGACCCCCATACCCAGCGGCGCTGCCCTCCCGACCAAGTGGGGGAAATTTGGGTGACCGGACCAGGACTGGGGCAGGGCTACTGGCAGCAGTCCCGAGAGACCGAACAGACCTTCCGGGCGTTTCTAGCCGATACTGGGACGGGGCCTTTTCTGCGGACCGGCGATCTGGGCTTTATTCAGGATGGCGAACTGTACATCACCGGGCGGCTCCACGACGTGCTGGTGTTTTGGGGCTTCAACCACTATCCCGAGCGAATTGAGGCCACGGTACAGCGGTGCCATCCGGCTTTTCCAGAAGATCGGGGGGCGGCCTTTGCGATTAACGTAGATGGGACCGATCGCCTAGTTATTGCTCAGGAGGTGGACCGTCGCGATCGCCACTGGTTCACGGCTGCCAACGTAGTGGAAACCATCCGCTGGGCCGTGTTTCGAGAGCACTTTATCGATGTGTATGCGATCGCTCTCCTCAAGCCTGGTGCCCTGCCCAAAACCCCCAGCGGCAAGATTCAGCGACGGGTCTGTCGCGATAAGTTTCTGGACGGCAGCCTGGCAATCGTTGACGAATGGCGATCGCCCCCGCAGCAAATCAGCGACATTCCCTCGATGGTGCGGCGCTATCTCAACCCGCTGGTGCATCTACGGCGCTATGGAGCGATTGCTCGCAGGCAAGTGGGGCGGTGGGCCAACCGCTAGCAGTACAGCCAGGTGCGCGGCTGGGCGATCGCTAGCTTAGTTGTCGCGGTCAGAGTTGCGATCGGAATTGTTGTCGTTATCGTCAAAGTCTTGGTCGGAGCTCTCAGAATTCTGTCCGCTGTTGTTGTAGGACCGCCTCTTGTTGAACCGGGATGTAGAGCGCTTGCGGAATTTGCGGGCGTATGCTTGGTTACGGAGTGCTTTTTCTTTCTTCAGGTTGCGGCGTTTAGCCATTCTTAACCTCGTTGAACGGGTGGGCAAAAAACATTAAAGACACAATCATCTATCATAGCTCAAGCTAAGAAACTAACTGAACTCCCAGAATCCATTCAGCCCACAGCGACGCACCTAATCCACACGGAGGCTACGGACGCTTGATTAACTGAATTTTTGCTAAGTTCCGAATTTAGCACATTTCAACAGGCAATGACGACACTAGTGGTAAGACAAGTCTAAAATAGTACACTCGGCGATCGCGTCAAACTTTTGACTGGTGGGCATTGCCCACCCTACGCCTAATGCGAAAGCGTAGCGCTATAAATTCCTCAAAGGATGCGGACATGTAAGTAGGTAGCCATAAATAAATGACGCTATGGTGGGGTGCGCTCCCCGGCGGGGGGGTGCACCCCTACTGGCTTTATTGATGTCCATGTACTGAACGCAATTCCGGTTGTTCGAGCTTAAGATAGATGTGGTTTGACCGATTTGCTGCGGGTCTGCCTGAAGAGTAATCAGTAGGTAGCCACCCGTAAGCGATGCCATGCCGGGGTACCCCCCCCAAGAAAACGAAATTAAAGCTGCTCAAGCGCTTACTTTCTGGGCATGGGTTGGGAACTCTTGCAGAGAATGCTGCCGCCAAGACTGTACAAATCTTTTTTCCAACGCTTTAGGTCATGCCACAACCCATTCTTTACGTTGCCATCACTAATCACGGGTTTGGTCACGCCACCCGAACTGCCTCCGTCGTCGCGGAGATTCAGCGACAGTGCCCCGACCTCGTGACCATCCTAGTGACCACCGCCCCCCGCTGGCTGCTGGAGTCCTACCTTCCCAAAGACTTCATCCATCGCCCCCGCGGGTTTGACGTGGGCATTATCCAGTCAGACAGCGTCACGATGGACAAAGCGGCAACCCTGGATAAGCTCAAACACATTCAGGCGCGGGCCGATCAAATCGTTGCGGGCGAGGCCAGCTTCATGCAGCAAAATCGAGTGGGCCTGGTGCTGGCCGATATTCCCCCCCTGGCTACCCGCATTGCCCACGCGGCGGGCATCCCCTGCTGGATGATGAGCAATTTTGGCTGGGACTTTATCTATCGCGACTGGGGCGGACCATTCGTCGAGGCCGCCGATTGGATTAGTGGCTGTTTTCAGGAGTGCGATCGCCTCTTTCGCCTGCCCTTCCACGAGCCCATGTCGGCGTTCCCCGTGGTGGAAGATACAGGTCTAACCGGCGGCTCACCTAGCTTTGAGGAAGCCGAGCTGCGCCAGCGCTTTCAGATAACGGCCCCCAGTGAGCGGCTAGCACTGGTCACTTTTGGTGGGCTGGGGCTGAGTCAGGTTCCTTACGCAGGGCTGGCGGCCTTTCCCGACTGGCAGTTCCTCACCTACGACCCGAAAGCTCCCGACCTGCCCAACCTGATCAAAATTACCGACAACCGCTATCGCCCGGTGGATTTCATGCCCTGGTGCGGTCGGGTGATTTCCAAACCAGGCTACAGCACTTTTTCAGAAGCCTGCCGCATGGGTACGCCAATTATTTCGATTACCCGCGATGATTTTGCGGAAGCCGCCGTCCTGCTGGATGGCATTCGTCGGGTTGCCCATCACCGCATCCTCTCGCCGGAAGAACTGCTGCGGGGGGACTGGGCCTTTTTAACTGCGCCGCTGCATCCTCCCGAACGACCGGGGACCGTTGCTGCCAATGGCAACGAGGCGATCGCCCGTGCCGTTATTGACTACTTCAGCACCCGCTAGCCATCGCCCGTCTCCCGACCTCCGTCCCCACTCGCTCCTCCTCCATCGCCATGACAACTGCCGTCAATTCCCCGACCTCAAAATCTAAAGAAAGTCTTAAATCGAAATCATCGGCTAAGCCCACCTCCGCGCCACTGCCTGAGAAAGCCTCCCCTGCTCCCGCTGAAGCGGGGAGTCAATGGTCTGCCAGCCCTACTGCTGACGCCGCCGTTGCCGTCCCGCCGCCGGGGGCGGTGCCGTCTGAACCCAAGCGACCCGCTACCGACACCATCGAACTGGCGGCGCGGGATGTCCGCCTAGTGCTGGAGGAACAGCGGGAGCAGAGTCAAATTCTCACCACCAAGCTCAATATCCTGTTCGTGACCAACGGGGCGCTGCTCACCTGCCTGAGCATCTCCCGGCTGATGGTGATTCCTAGCCTGTTTAGTGTTGCCGAAGTGGTGGGATTCCTGGCTGGCTTTACCCTGCTGGTGCGGGCTTTTCTGCCCCGTCAGGTGGCCGTCAGCCCTAACTTGGAAGACCGCAAGGTTCTGGAGCGCTATTTGGCCCTGTCGGCGGAGGACTACCAACTGCAGATGCTGGTGAACCTGGCGGAGACCTATAATGCCAACAAGCAGCGGCTGGACGATACCTCTCAAACGCTAAAATATGCGGCATATGCGACCTGGGTCGTCGCGGTGATTATCTTAGCTCATATGATTGCCGTGTACTTCTTGGGGTAATGATGCAGGGGGCTGAACCGTCAGTTTAGTCCAGGTAAGGCTTCCGGCTCGTAGAGGGGGCGATCGCCCTGCTCTAGGCAGCCGATAAGCTAGGATCATCTTTGGGGTAGCCTTGGGTTATGAACACTGAGTACACTGACATCCCTTCCTCTGAAAACCTGGACGACAGTCGCGTCAGCCTGCCTCAGCCAGACGCTGAGAATATCACGGTGCTGACGAAGGCGTTGCCCAATGAGCCAATTTTACCCTGGCACCACTTTGACTCTCCGTGGCTCACTATGGAGGCAGCGGCAATAGGGGAAGAGGCGGCTGAGGCAGTGCAGTCAAACGGATTATCCGCTGCGGAATCCAGTGCTGAAGTTGCTCAGCTCTCGCTATTTGAGCAGTCTCCAGACGCTGTGGCCGATGGAGACGCTGAAGCAGCCCCACCCGTGACTGACCCAGCTATGGCCAATCAATCCTCCCCAGCTCCTAGCGCAACCGCAGATGAGGCTGCCGCTCCGCCGTTAGCTAAAAACGCCTCACCCACGCTTGAGGCGGCTGCATCTGAGCCCGCTGCTTCCCCTGCCGACTCGCCCGAGCCATGAACTACTATCAAACGACCCTGCAAATTCAGACCACCGGCAAGACGCTTTGCCGCATTACCTCCCAGGTTCAAGGGGCGATCGCCGAATCTGGCATCGAAGCGGGCATTTGTCATCTATTTCTGCGCCACACCTCAGCCAGTCTGGTGATTCAGGAAAACGCCGACCCAGACGTGCTCAAAGACCTAGAGAACTTTTTCGCCAAACTGGTGCCCGAGGGCGATCGCTACATCCACAGCACCGAAGGGCCAGACGACATGCCCGCCCACATCCGCACCGCCCTCACCCACACCTCCGAGCAGATTCCCATTGCCCACGGTCGGCTGCTGCTGGGCACCTGGCAGGGCATTTATCTCTGGGAGCATCGCCAGCGACAGCATCAGCGAGAGATTGTGGTGCATATTATGGGCAAGTAGTTGCATTGAGAGCTCATGCGCCCGACTATTTCCACCGTTCCTCTGACGACGCTGGCCTCTGGCGATCGCCTGTTTCTTCAAATCTATGAGTTCACCGGACGCCAGCCAGGGCCAACGGTCTACCTACAGGCCAACCTCCACGGAGCCGAGATTGCTGGAAATGCCGTGATCCACGAACTGATTGAGTTCTTGATGGGGCTGGATGAGGCTCAAATCAGCGGAAAGATTCGCCTATTGCCCATGTGCAACCCGATTGGGGTGAATCAGCGCGCCCACCAGTTTGCGTCGGGGCGGTTCAATCCCTACGACGGCAAAGACTGGAACCGCATTTTCTGGGACTATGAGAAAGAGGAAGACGATCTGCTGGAGTTTGCCCAGATCCACCTCAATCTCGATGTGCCCACCGTACAGGCCCACTATCGCCAGCGGATGCGCCAGTACTTTGAGTCAGCAGCAGCAGCAGTGGAGTCGCCGGCGGGGCTGCCCTTCTGCGATCGCTACCGCTATCAGCTCCAGCGCCTTTGCCTAGATGCGGACTATCTTATTGACCTCCACAGCTCTTCCAACCAGGGACTGACCTATCTGTACTATTTTCGCGATCGCGACGACAGCGCCAAGTTTTTCCTTCTGCCCGCTGGCATTTTGCTGGACGAGTACGATGGCGACGCTTTTGACGAGGCGTTTATGAAGCCCTGGCTGGCCCTGGAAGCCTGTTTTGCCGAGCTGGGCCGACCCGTTCGATTTGACGTCGAAGCCTGGACGCTGGAGCTGGGCAGCGGCATGCAGGTCAACGCCGATGCTGTAGCTAAAGGGATACGGGGCATTAAGAATTACCTAGTGCAGAAGGGAGTTTTGGCGATCGCCAGCTATCCCGTAGAGCAGCCGTCTTACCACGATATGCGATTTACCACCAGCAGCAAGGTAACTCGGTACTATGCGCCCACGGGCGGCATTGTGCAGACCCGCGTTCCCTTGGGCAGTATTGTAGAGCCGAAGCAGCCCATCTATGAAATGCTGACCTTCAACCGGCAGGGGGAACTGCCCTCGGTGGTGAAGGTGCACGCTGGCCAGGGGGGATTAGTATTCGACCTGGCCACCAGCCAGGTGGTGAACGAGGGAGAGTACGTACTAGGGATTCTCTAAGTTGGAGAAGCGGGTGTCGGCGGCGGGGCGATCGCCCCCATACCAGCGAGCCAATCGCTTAGGGGAAACCCCCAGGAGATAGCCCCCCAGAATGAGCTGGTTAATCAGAGTGGTGCGCACTACACCCAGCTTGTGCCACCGCCGCCCCGACGTGCTGACGGCGGCGGGAACAATGGTGACGGTGCCTAGCTGGCGCAGTTGGCGCACCAGGGTCACATCCTCCAGGAGGGGCAGGTCAGGAAAACCGCCAAGCTGGTGGAAGGTGGCTGCCCGCAGAAAAAGGGCCTGATCCCCATAGGGTAGCTGCAGTTGGCGCGATCGCCAGTTGACCCCTCGCTCTACCAGGCGCAGCCCCCGCTGGTCGCCGCGAATCTGTAGCTCAAAGGCTCCTGCGACTGTATCGGGCTGCACCAGAGCCTGACGGATCAGGGTGACGGCCTTCGAGGGTAGACGCGTATCGCCATGCAGGAAAACCAGAATGTCGCCAGTGGCGGCGGCGGCTCCCTGGTTCATCTGGTTGGCTCGCCCCGGTGCAGCGCGGATCACTTTTGCCCCCATCGCTTGCGCCAGTGCGGGAGTGTCATCTTCGCTGCCGCCGTCCACCACAATTACTTCCACTCCCCAAGCGGACTGACTGACGGTAAATGCGGCCTCCAGCGTGGTCTGAATCTGGGTCGCTTCGTTTAGGGTAGGGATGATCAGGGAAATGCGCTCGGTGTTTTCCGGCAGCGATCGCCCCGAAGCCCGCTGCCAGATGGGGAGATCGTCGGGATAATCCACGTCGGGTAGGGGCGACAGTTGGGCGACAGTGAGACCGAGGCGGTGGGCGATCGCCAGGGTTTGCGCCAGGACCCGATCCGTGCCCCAGTCGATGTCCTGGAACAGGTCAGGAATGGGGCGACGCAGCCCGATCAGATAGTAGCCTCCGTCCAGGGCTGGCCCGACTACCAAATCATGGTTCTCCAGGGCATCAAAGGCCAGAGCCAGCTGAGCCGAGTCGAGCCCCGGACAGTCGATGCCGATGGCTAAAACTCGATGCTTTCCCTCAGCGGCGGCAGACGCAAATGCGCGAGTGAGGCGATCGCCCAGCGCCCCTGACCCCTGGGGTCGATACTGCCACTGTAGGCCAAGCCATTGCTCCATCTGACTTTGACTGCCGTTGCTGTAGCAAATTTCAACGGCAAGCGTCCGCTGCGCCATGATCTGCCGCGCCTGGGCCAGGGTGTGCTCCGTCATTTGGCGCTGCAGCGTTGCTGCCCCCCTCGCCCCTAGCGCAGGAATCAGCCGGGTTTTTGTGGCTCCCGGTTGGGGGTACCGCGTAATAATAATGAGATGATCGGTCACAGCCAGGTGGTCATCAGTAAATGAGTGAGAAGTATTTTAAAAGATTAAAGGAAACGGGCCAGTCCGCAGACACCCGTGGTTCTCGCATCATACGTCCGGAGGGGCATTGCTAACTTAAGGGTTTCTGAGAAGTTTGACCCAGGCGTCAACTTCAAGCGGGCATAGACGAGTTAGGTCAACCATCAGCGCGGTGACTCGTATCACAGATGCTCTTGATAAAAGTCACGCGCTGTTGCGAGAGGCGATCACTGAGCTAAGGGCCGAACAGTCCGATGATGCAAGCATTGCAGATGTTGGGGACGTAGCAAATTTTAGGACGGCCAGCACATCGATAAATGGCCTTGGGATGACTCAGTGCTTCGAGAATTTCTTTGCGAAAGATTTCCTCCCAGTCTCGGTGTTTCATCTACAGGTTCGCTGTGGGGCTGTCTCATACCGATAATCCTTGGGGAGGACCTGTGGTGCTTACAACGATTCGGACGGAACAGGCTTCAATGGTGGCGCTGTCGTGGGTACACCGACTAACCCGACCCCTGACTGGGGTAGTTTTGGCGCTGGGGCTGATTATGGGCGGGCTGGCTGATCTATCTGTGCACGGTCTAGACCTCGCAGCTACGCCGGAACGACCGTCTGCGGACGCAGGCGAGATGCCGCTGCCAGAATCTGAGGCGCAACCGCAACCGTCAAGCAGTTTTCCAGCTAGCGGCGTCTACCTCTATGGCCGGTCCCCTGAACCTGGCCAGATTGGCAGCGAATATGCCGTGCTGGAAGTGGTGGGCGATCGCACCATTGGGGCCTTCTACATGCCCCACTCGTCATTCGACTGCTTCTACGGTGAGATTCAGGCCGACCGGCTAACGCTGACGGTTGTCAACAGCTACGAGCAGGCAGCTTACGACTATTCGGTGGCCCTGCAGCGGGATGGGGTAATCGCTTCCTTCCAAGACGCCTCCAGTGCTCCTACCAAGCTCGTGGGCTATCACCGGATTATGGATTTGAGCGATCGCGATCGCCACATTCTCAACACCTGCCGCACCGCCCACGAGGAACAGATCTAGCCCACATCTAGCTCCCAAGGACAGCCCGAGGCGTTTGCAAAAGTCTAACTTCCGATGTGAAGCAACGTCACGAAATAGGGAAAAATGAGACTGTCCCTCAACTGTTGGGGGAGCGATTAGAGGCCCTGGCAACTTTGTCAGGGTTTCCTTGCGATAAGAAGTTGAACAAAATCATTTTCTTTGGGTGTGCGCACCCTCGGCGGGGGCCGCACACCCCCACAAAATGTAATTAATTGTGCTTGAGCACTTAGGTTCCCCTGCGGGTGGCTTGACAAATCAGATTTGGCAGCACATCCCGCAGCGTAATCTGGTAAAATCATGGACTTGCAGCCGTTTGCAACCACGTCTGAAGGAGAACTCCATGGCCCGCATGTACTATGACGCTGACGCTAACCTCGACCTGCTCACGGGTAAAACCGTGGCCATCATCGGCTACGGCTCCCAGGGGCACGCCCACGCCCTTAACCTCAAAGACAGCGGGGTCAACGTAATCGTGGGCCTGTATGAAGGCAGCCGCTCAGTGGCCAAGGCAGAGGCGGAGGGGCTGACAGTCAAGCCCGTGGCGGATGCGGCAGCGGCGGCAGACTTAATCATGATTCTGCTGCCCGACGAAGTGCAGAAGTCGGTCTACCAGCACGAAATTGCCCCCAACCTGCAGGAGGGCAACGTCCTGGCGTTTGCCCATGGGTTCAATATTCACTTTGCTCAAGTCGTCCCTCCGTCCCATGTAGACGTGATTATGGTTGCCCCTAAGGGACCTGGACATTTGGTGCGGCGCACCTACGAGCAGGGGCAGGGGGTGCCCTGCCTGTTTGCCGTTTATCAGGATGCGTCGGGGCAGGCTCGCGATCGCGCTATGGCCTACGCTAAGGGGATTGGCGGTACTCGGGCCGGCATCCTGGAAACCTCCTTCCGCGAAGAAACCGAGACGGACCTGTTTGGCGAGCAGGTGGTGCTGTGCGGCGGCCTGAGTGAGCTGATCAAGTCGGGCTTTGAAACCCTGGTGGAAGCGGGCTATCAGCCGGAGCTAGCCTACTTCGAGTGCCTCCATGAGGTGAAGCTCATTGTCGATCTAATCGTGGAGGGCGGCTTGGCTCAGATGCGGGACAGCATCTCGAATACGGCTGAGTACGGCGACTATACTCGCGGTCCCCGCATTGTTACCGATGAAACGCGGGCAGAAATGAAGAAGATTCTGCGCGAGATCCAGACCGGGCAGTTTGCTCGGGAGTTCGTGCTGGAAAACATGTCCGGCAAGGCTGGCTTCACGGCTATGCGGCGACGGGAAGCGGAGCACCCCATTGAAGAAGTGGGCAAAGACCTGCGGGCGATGTTTAGCTGGCTAAAGAAGGTTTAGAAACTCGCGTAGTGCCATGACTAACTTAGCTGTGAATGAGGGAAATCGCGGCTGCCTGGATATCGCAGTCGTCAATCAGCTCATGCGATCGCGCCGTTCCACCAAGCCCCGGCTGTTTAATGGCGATCGCATCGATGACGATGTTGTCTGGCAGCTACTGGAGAATGCCAACTGGGCTCCCACCCACGGGCTCACCCAGCCCTGGCGCTTTAAGGTCTTCACCCAAAAAGGTCTAGAGAAACTGGCCACCTTCCAGGCCGAGCTGTATAAGCGCCTGACGCCTCCCGATCAGTTCAGTGCCGATAAGTACGAGCGCATGCAGGCCAACGTGCTCAAATCCTCCCATGTGATCGTGCTCGGCATGAAGCGACAGGCCGCCGGTACGATTCCCGAAATTGAGGAAATTGAGGCAGTGGCCTGCAGCGTGCAGAACATGATGCTGACGGCGGCAGCCTACGGCATCTGCTCGTTCTGGGGATCGGGGGGCGTTACCTACACAAATGAGCTAAAGGAATTTCTGGGACTGGAGGCGGGCGATCGCTGCGTTGGCTACCTCTACCTGGGCTATAGCGACACCCCTGCCACTAGCAGTCAGCGATCGCCCATTCAGGACAAGGTCGAGTGGATCGGGGAATGACCCCATCAGTTTCGATTGCATAAGTAGGTCGGCACAATCAAATTCATGTTAGAAAACCGGGGGAGCGCTCCGCCGCTGATTGACTGACAAAAGTTTGTGGCCCTCACCCCCAACCCCTCTCCCAGAGGGCGAGGGGAGCCGAACCAATGCTCCTTTTCCCTCTCCCTTCGGGAGAGGGCTAGGGTGAGGGCTTCCGGGCAGCGGTTCGTAAGTTTT